>NZ_JBEZXS010000009.1:0-274201 GCF_040638185.1 Streptomyces sp. NPDC026672 | reverse complement strand
CCTGCATGCGTCCTGAACCCCTGTCTCCTGCCGTCGGCCGGGAGGCAGAACCCCCGCCCGGTGCCGATCCCGACCCACATCGGGGTTCGGGCGGGTAGGAGCCCCGTTCACTTCCTCCCCCGTGGAGGTGGGCGGGGCTTCTTGACGTTTATGCAGGTCAGGGGGCGTGGTATCTTAAGGTAGATAGAAGACCGGATCTTCCGTTCCGACCACTATCTCCGCATGGGCAGTTCCGACGGTCTGCCCGGCCCCACCGACGCCTGGATCACCCTGGCCGGCCTCGCCCGGGAGACCCGGCGCATCCGCCTCGGCACCCTGATGACCGCCGGCACCTTCCGGCTGCCCGGCGTGCTCGCCATCCAGGTGGCGCAGGTCGACCGGATGTCCGGCGGCCGCGTCGAACTCGGCCTGGGCGCGGGCTGGTTCGAGGAGGAGCACCGGGCGTACGGCATTCCCTTCCCGAAGGAGAAGTTCGCGCGCCTCGAAGAGCAACTGGCCGTCGTCACCGGTCTGTGGGAGACCAAGGCCGGCGAGACCTTCGACTTCCACGGCGCCCACTACGACCTCACCGACTCCCCGGCCCTGCCCAAGCCCGCCCAGGACCGCATCCCGGTGCTGATCGGCGGCCACGGCGCGACCCGCACCCCGCGCCTCGCGGCGCGCTACGCCGACGAGTTCAACATCCCGTTCGCCTCCCTGGAGGACACCGAGCGGCAGTTCGGCCGGGTGCGCGCCGCCGCCGAGGCCGCCGGTCGCCGGGCGGACGACCTGACGTACTCCAACGCCCTCGTCGTCTGCGTCGGCAAGGACGACCAGGAGGTGGCACGCCGCGCCGCCGCGATCGGCCGCGAGGTCGACGAGCTCAAGGCCAACGGTCTCGCGGGCTCCCCGGCCGAGGTCGTCGACCGCATCGGGCGGTTCGCCGCCGTCGGCTCCCAGCGGATCTACCTCCAGGTGCTCGACCTCGACGACCTGGACCACCTGGAGCTGATCTCCGCCCAGGTCCAGTCGCAGCTGTCGTGACGCCCGTGCCGTGACCGGCCCGGGGACCTGCCCCGGACCCGACCCCGCCCTGCCCGCGCCCCGTGCGCGGGCCGCGCCGCGGGCTCCGGGGCAGGCCCCGAAAACCGCTGGTGATGGTGGCGCCGGACCGGAAGACTCGGGACATGTTCCTGACCATCACCACCACCGGCACACCCGAACGCCCCGCCACCGACCTCGGCTTCCTGCTGCACAAGCACCCCGATCGGGCCCAGGCGTTCTCCACCTCGTACGGCACCGCCCACGTGTTCTACCCCGCGGCGGACGCGTGGCGTTGCACGGCGGCCCTGCTGCTCGAGGTGGACGCGGTCGCGCTGGTGCGGCGCGGAAAGGGCAAGGGGCGCGGCGGCGCTCCGGACGCGGCACTCGCGCAGTACGTCAACGACCGCCCGTACGCCGCCTCCTCGCTGCTCGCCGTCGCCCTGAGCGCCGTGTTCTCCAGCGCCATGCGCGGGGTGTGCGCCGCCCGGCCCGAGCGGACCGGCGAGCCGCTGCCGCTGCGCGTCGAGGTGCCCGCGCTGCCCGCGCGCGGCGGCCCGGAGCTGGTCCGTCGGCTGTTCGAGCCGCTGGGCTGGACCGTGGGTGTCGAACGCGTCGCGCTGGACGCCGAGTTCCCGGAATGGGGCGACTCTCGCTACGTCCGGCTCGAACTGGAGTCCGAGAAGCTGACGCTCGCCGAGGCCCTGCGCCATCTGTACGTCCTGCTGCCCGTCCTCGACGACGCCAAGCACTACTGGGTGGCGTCCGACGAGGTCGACAAGCTGTTGCGGGCCGGCGAGGGCTGGCTGGCCGGGCACCCCGAGCAGAAGCTGATCACCAGCCGCTATCTGACCCGGCGCTGGTCGCTGACGCGCGAGGCGATGGAGCGGCTGGAACTGGTGCGGCTCGCCGAGGCCGACGACAGCGAGGTCGAGGACATCGACAACGCCGTGGCGGCCGAGACCGAGACGGAGGAGCGGCCGACCCCGCTCGCCGTGCAGCGCAGGGACGCGATCCTCGACACGCTCAGGCGTTCCGGGGCCGCGCGCGTCCTCGACCTCGGCTGCGGACAGGGGCAGTTGGTGCAGGCCCTGCTGAAGGACCCGTCGTTCAGCGAGATCGTCGGCGTCGACGTGTCGGTGCGGGCGCTCACCATCGCCTCCCGCCGGCTCAAGCTGGACCGCATGGGCGAGCGGCAGGCGTCGCGCGTCAAGCTCGTCCAGGGCTCGCTCTCCTACACCGACAAGCGGCTCAAGGGGTACGACGCGGCCGTGCTCAGCGAGGTCGTCGAGCACCTCGACCCGCCCCGGCTGCCCGCCCTTGAGTACGCCGTGTTCGGCTCGGCCCGGCCCCGCACGGTGATCGTGACCACGCCGAACGTGGAGTACAACGTGCGCTGGGAGAGCCTGCCCGCCGGCCATGTCCGGCACGGCGACCACCGCTTCGAGTGGACCCGGCGGGAGTTCGCCGACTGGGCCGGCGCGGTGGCCGAACGGCACGGCTACGACGTCGGGTTCGGCCCGGTCGGACCCGACGACCCGGAGGTCGGCCCGCCCACCCAGATGGCCGTGTTCGTCCTGAGGACCGTGAACGAGAAGGAGGCGGAAGCAGCATGACCGAGAACCGACAGGCGCGCACCCTGCCCGTCACCGACCTCTCCCTCGTCGTCCTCGTCGGCGCCTCGGGATCGGGCAAGTCCACCTTCGCCCGGCGCCACTTCACGCCGACCGAGGTCATCTCCTCCGACTTCTGCCGCGGACTCGTCTCGGACGACCAGAACGACCAGAGCGCCACCCGCGATGCCTTCGACGTGCTGCACTACATCGCGGGCAAGCGCCTGGCGGCCGGCCGCCGCACCGTCGTCGACGCCACCAGCGTGCAGCAGGAGAGCCGCCGCCAACTCGTCGAACTGGCGCGCAGGCACGACGTGCTGCCCATCGCCATCGTGCTCGACGTGCCCGAGGAGGTGTGCGTCGCACGCAACGCGGCCCGCAGCGACCGGGCCGACCTGCCGCGCCGGGTCGTCCAGCGGCACATCCGCGAACTGCGCCGCTCCGTACGAGGCTTGGAGCGCGAGGGCTTCCGCAAGGTGCACGTCCTGCGGGGCGTCGAGCAGGTGGAGGCCGCCACCGTCGTCACCGAGCCGCGCTTCAACGACCTCAGGCACCTCACCGGCCCCTTCGACATCGTCGGCGACGTCCACGGCTGCGCGAGCGAACTGGAGGCACTGCTCGCCGAGTTGGGCTACGTCGACGGCACGCACCCCGAGGGCCGTACCGCCGTGTTCGTCGGCGACCTCGTCGACCGCGGCCCGGACACGCCCGGTGTGCTGCGCCGGGTGATGGGCATGGTCGAGTCCGGCGCCGCCCTGTGCGTGCCCGGCAACCACGAGAACAAGTACGGGCGTCATCTGGGGGGCCGCAAGGTCCAGCACACCCACGGGCTCGCCGAGACCGTCGAGCAGATGGCGGGCGAGAGCGAGGAGTTCAGGCAGCGGGTGCGGGCCTTCATCGACGGACTGGTCAGCCACTACGTGCTCGACGGCGGCCGGCTCGTCGTCTGCCACGCCGGGCTGCCCGAGAAGTACCACGGCCGCACCTCCGGCCGGGTGCGCTCGCACGCGCTGTACGGCGAGACCACCGGCGAGACCGACGAGTTCGGGCTGCCGGTGCGCTACCCGTGGGCCGAGGACTACCGGGGCCGTGCGGCCGTGGTGTACGGACACACACCGGTGCCCGAGGCGACATGGCTGAACAACACCATCTGCCTGGACACCGGCGCGGTGTTCGGCGGAAAGCTGACCGCGCTGCGCTGGCCGGAGCGTGAGCTGGTCGACGTACCGGCCGAGCGCGTCTGGTACGAGCCGCTGAGGCCGCTGCGCACCGAGGCGCCCGGCGGGCACGACGGCAGGCCGCTCGACCTGGACGACGTCCAGGGGCGGCGGACCGTGGAGACCCGGCACGGCGGACGTGTCGCCGTCCGGGAGGAGAACGCGGCCGCGGCCCTGGAGGTCATGAGCCGCTTCGCGGTGGACCCGCGGCTGCTGCCATACCTGCCGCCGACCATGGCCCCGACGGCGACCAGCCAGGTCGACGGCTACCTGGAGCACCCGGAGGAGGCGTTCGCGCAGTACCGCGAGAGCGGGGTCGCGCGGGTCGTGTGCGAGGAGAAGCACATGGGCTCGCGGGCGGTGGCCCTGGTGTGCCGTGACGCGGAGGTGGCGCGGACGCGGTTCGGCGCGGCGGGGGACGTCACCGGCTCCCTCTACACCCGTACCGGACGGCCGTTCTTCGACGACGCCGCGGTCACCGAGGAGATCCTGGCGCGGGTGCGGGCGGCGGCCGACGCCGCGGCCCTGTGGGACGAACTGGACACGGACTGGCTGCTCCTCGACGCCGAGCTGATGCCCTGGTCGCTCAAGGCCGGCGGTCTGCTGCGCAGCCAGTACGCGGCGGTGGGCGCCGCCTCCGGCGCGGTGTTCCCGGGGGCGCTCGCCGCGCTCCAGGAGACGGCCGCGCGGGACGTGGACGTGTCCGGACTGCTCGCGCGCCAGCGCGAACGGGCCGCCGACGCGGGCGCGTTCACCGAGGCGTACCGGCGCTACTGCTGGACCACGGACGGCCTGGACGGTGTCCGCCTGGCACCGTTCCAGATCCTCGCCGTGCGGGGCCGCAGCCTCGCCACGCTGCCGCACGACGGTCAACTCGCCCTGCTGGACCGGCTCGTGGAGCACGACGGGAGCGGACTGCTGCAGACCACACGGCGGCTGTACGTCGACACCGGTGACCCGGAGTCGGTGCGCGCGGGCGTCGACTGGTGGCTGGAGATGACCGGCCGCGGCGGCGAGGGCATGGTCGTCAAGCCGGTCGGGGCGCTGGTGCGCGACGAGCAGGGCCGGCTGGTGCAGCCGGGCGTCAAGTGCCGGGGCCGCGAGTACCTGCGGATCATCTACGGCCCCGAGTACACGCGCCCCGACCAACTGCGCCTGCTGCGGCGCCGCTTCCTCAACCACAAGCGGTCGCTGGCGATCCGCGAGTACACGCTGGGCCTGGAGGCCCTGGACCGGCTCGCGGACGGGGAGCCGCTGTGGCGGGTGCACGAGGCGGTGTTCGGGGTGCTCGCCCTGGAGTCCGAGCCCGTGGACCCGAGGCTGTGAACCGCTCCGCCCGGACCGTCGTAAAGCCCCCTTGTGGCATACACGTATCCGTGCCTACCGTGACGGCCGTGCCGCCGCGTACATGTGTTCGGAGTCGGAGAGCTGCTGAGGGAGTGGTGGACATGGAGATCAAGAAGGTCGTGGTCCGCGAGGAGCGGAGCACCGGACGCAGGCCGGCGGTCCTGGAGAAGCGACCGACGCGCTGACCGGAGGAGACCCGGCCGTGCGTGTGCACCTGGTGACGATGCCCTGGCATCCCCTCGACCTTCCCTCGCTCCAACTGGGCCTGCTGCACCGTCTGGTGCGGCAGGCCCGCCCCGCCGACGAGGTGAGCGAGTTCCACGGCTCCCTGCGCTGGGCCGAGTTCCTCCTCGACCGCTCCGACGGGCGGCTGCGACCCGGTGACTACGTGTCCGTCGGCAGCGACGCGATCTTCCACGGCCTCGGCGACTGGGTCTTCTCGGGCGCCCTGTACGACGACCCCGACTGGGGCACCGCCCGACTGAGGGACTACGCGGCCGGCCGGGACGTCTTCGTGGACACCGCCCTCGCCATGCGCCCGTACGCCGCCGCCTTCGTCGCCGAGTACGCCGACGAGGTGCTGGAGGGCGGCCCCGACGTCGTCGGGTTCACCACCACCTTCATGCAGAACGTGGCCTCCCTCGCCCTCGCCCGTGAACTCCGGCGGCGCCGCCCGGACCTCACGGTGGTGTTCGGCGGCAGCAACTGCGACGGCCCCATGGGCCACGCCCTGCACCGCAACCACCCCTTCGTCGACCACGTGGTGCGCGGCGAGGCGGAGTACGCCCTGCCCGCGCTGCTGCGCCACCTCGACGACGGCACCCCGCCCGCGGACGTGCCCGGCCTGTGCTGGTGGGACGGGGAGCGCTCCCGGGCCAACCCCGCCTCCCGGCGCACGGTGGCGCCCGCCGACATCCCCTCGCCCGACTACGACCAGTGGCAGCGCGCCCTGGAGTCGTCCCCCGTCCTGGAGTACGTCCATCCGAAACTGGTGGTCGAAGGGGCGCGGGGCTGCTGGTGGGGCGAGAAGCACCACTGCACCTTCTGCGGGCTCAACGGCACCGCCATGGCCTTCCGCGCGAAGCCGGGGGAGCGGCTGTGGTCCGAGATCGACCGGCTCGTGCGACGCCACCGCATCCTCGACGTCGTCACCGTCGACAACATCATCGACATGGCGTACTTCCGCGACTTCCTGCCCCGGGTCGTCGACAGCGGCTGGGACCTGCGGCTGCACTACGAGGTGAAGTCCAACCTCACCCCCGCCCAGCTCGAACTCCTCGGCCGCTCCGGCACGGTGCACCTCCAGCCCGGCATCGAGAGCCTGGGCAGCCGGGTCCTGGACCTCATGGACAAGGGCGTCACCGGCGCCCGCAACGTCCGCACGCTGCGCGAGTGCGAGAACCACTCCCTGACCTGCTCCTGGAACCTCCTGTACGGCTTCCCGGGCGAGACCGACGAGGACTACGACCCGGTCGTCGCCCAACTCCCCGCGCTGGTGCACCTCCAGCCGCCGAGCGGCGCCCACCGCATCCAACTGGAGCGGTTCAGCCCGCACTTCACGAACCCCGCCCTAGGCTTCGGAAAGCGGGGCCCGGCCGAGATGTACCGGCACGTCTACGACCTGCCCGAGGACGAACTCGCCGATCTGGTCCACTTGTTCGACACCGAGGACGCGGGCATCGCGGGCCCGGCCGAACGGCGGCTCAAGGACGCGGTGGCCGCCTGGCGGGCGGGACACCCGGACTCGCGGCTGCTGTTCGAGCGGGACGGTGACACGCTGCTGGTGCACGACCGCCGCTCCGGATGGCCGCCCCGCACCCACCGCTTCACCGGCTGGCGGGCGGCGGCCCTGCGCCACCTGGAGGACGGCCGTACCGACACCGCCCTGCACCGGCAGTTGGCCGGGGACGGCCACGAGGTCACGGCGGACGCGCTCGCCGACTGGCTGCGACGGGCCCTGTCCCAGGGCCTGTTGTTCCGGGACGGCGCCACCCGTGTCGCCCTGCCCACCTGGGGCGAGCCGGTGCGGATGCCCGACGGGGCGGGGGCGGCGGGGTGAGCGGACTGCCGGCCGGGGTCGCGCACCGGGTGAGCGGGCGCCTCGTCGAGGTGACGGACCCGCTGGACCTGGCCCGGGGCGGCCGCGGGACGGCCGTCGCGGTCGCCTTCCTGCGGGAGTGCGAGGGCCTGGGGCTCCGGGTGCGCTGGCGGCCGGCCGGACCGCCGCCGGCCGAACCGCCGCCGGCCGGACCGCCGTACGACGTCGGCCTCCTGCGCCATCTGCCGCCTCCGACGGAACTCCCCGGCGAGCGGGCCGGGTCGGCGGACTGGCGTGCCGGCCACACCCCCGGTCTGCTCTACCACCGCCGGGGCCCGGACTTCATCAGCGTCCTGGACCGCCGCGAGCCCGGCGCCACCGCCCGCTACACCCTCGACCACCCCGATCTGCGCGCCGCGTTCCACACCCTCCTGGCACCGACCCGCCTGGACACGCTGCCCTCCCGGCACCGCGAGGCCGCCGCCCTCCTCGCCGCCGAACGGCTGGCCCTGGTCACGGACGGCTGGGCGGTGACCCTGCCCCCGAGGGTGCGGCGCTGGCCGGTGCCGTGCACGGCGATCTGAGGCCGTCACCCCACCAACCGCAACCGCTCCTCCCGGACCCCGACCCTTACGGTCTGTCCCCAGGTGAGGTCCAGGGTGTCGGACTCGATGCCGTCGCCGAAGGCGACGAGGCGGTCCGACTCGACGGTCAGGGACAGGGTCTGCGCCGCCGTGAGGGTGCCGGAGACCAGGGAGGTGCCCGTCGCCGGGGACGGCCACGCCTCCCGCACGAACCACAGGAGGCGGTCCTCGGTGGGGGAGGGCAGGGCCAGCGTGCTGGAGCGCTCCTGCCAGACCGACCGCAGCCAGCCCGTCGCCCCCGTGCCCGTGCCGACCAGCACCCCGGAGGATGCCTGGGCCTCGACGACACCCCCGTCGACGTCGAGGCCCAGGCGGTAGCGGGCGGTCTGGTGACCGGCCGGGCCGAGGTAGATCTCGTTGAGCGCGACCAGGCGCTGGCTGTCGTCGGCGACCGCCTCGACCATGGTCAGCTCCTCCGTGCCCGTCGCCCGCGCCAGGGCCGCCGGCAGCAGGGTCGCCGCGTCGGCCGGGCGGTGCCTCACCAGGACGCCCGGATTGCGGCCGGGGTCGGTGTCGACGCCCACCACCGGCTGGCCGTCCAGGTACTTGGCCACGTTCGCCACCAGCCCGTCCTGGCCGACGACCACCACGACGTCCTCCGGGGCGAACAGGAAGCGGTCCAGGTCGGCGCGCTCCACCCGGGTCTGGCGCCAGGTCAGCGGGACCGCCGCGGTGATCTCCGCCACGGCGCGGCGGGTGCGGTGGTGGCGCGCGGCGACCTCGCCGACGTCCCGGCCGCGGGAGGAGAGGAAGAAGGCGGCCTGCCCGTGCGTGCCGTGCCGGGCCACCAACTCCTCGTACTCCGTGGTGCGGTGGACCAGCACGGCCCGCGGCGCGAGACTCATTCCCCCGACCCCGCCGGCCCCGAGGGCCCGGACGGCCTCGGCATGGCGCCGGCCGGACCGTCGGGCACGCTCGACCCCGCCGCGCCCGACGGCCCGTCGAAGTCCGCCGGGTCCGCCGGGCCGGCCGGTCCCACCGGTTTTGCCGGTCCGTCCGCGGGCGCCGACATCACCCCGTCCGACGTCCCGTTCGGCGCGGACGCCCCCGTCGTCGCGCCCAGGCGTTCCAGCATCGTCGTCACCACGTCCGGGGACACCGTCACGCTGTTGACGCGGGGGAGGTTCTCCGCGAGGCGGGCCGCCGTCAGCGCGTGGAGCGTCGCCGCGCCGTCCACACCGGCCTCGGCGTGCACCCGCAGCCAGGCCGCCCGGGCCCGCGCCCGCGCCTCCCCGACCTCCGTCGCCCGCTCGGCCTCGGCGCGGGCCAGTCGCACCGCACGCGCCGACTCCGCCTCCGCGAGCTGCACGGTCCGCGCCGCCTCCGCCTCGGCCAGCACCCGGTCGCGCCGCGCCTCCGCCTCCGCCAGCCGCTCCGCACGCCGGGCCTCCGCGTCGGTCAGCCGCGCCGAGCGCGCCGCCTCGGCCTCCGCCAGCTTCACCGAGCGCGCGGCCTCCGCCTCAGCGAGCCGTACCGTCCGGGCCGCCTCCGCCTGGGCCCGTATCGCGTCGGCCGCCGCGTGCTCCTCCGCCTCGCGCCGTGCGTTGGCGCCGCGCTGCTCCACCAATCGCTCCTCGCGGCGGGCGAGTTCGATCTGGCTGGCCAGTTCGTTCTCGGCGATGGTCCGCTCCCGTTCGACGGCCACGGCCCGGCGCTCGTAGGTGGCGCGGTCGGCCTCCTGCTGGATCTGCTCGCGCGCCGGGGTGCGCAGCGCCCGCTCCACCTCCGGTTCGGGCCGCAGCGCGACCACACGCACCGCGACGACCTCGATGCCGGTCGCCGGGAGCCGGGGCTCCGCGGCGAGCCCGGCCGCGACCCGCTCGCGCACCGCGCCCACCCCGTCGACCAGCGCCGCCGACAGGGACGTACGGGCCAGGACGTCGAGGGCGTGCTGCTGCGCGGTCTCGGTCAGCAGCGTGGCCAGCTGCTCCAGGGGCGCTCCGCGCCACACCCCGGTGTCCGGGTCGATGGAGAAGTCAAGCCGGGCCGCGGCCACGGCGGGGTCGCCGATCCGGTAGGTCACCGTCGCCTGCACGGCCACGTCCTGGAAGTCGGACGTCCGGGCGTGGAAGGTCATCGCCAGTTCGCGGTCGTCGACCGGCACCTCGGAGAGCGCGGCGGTCAGCGGGCGGAACCAGAAGCTGAGCCCCGTGCCGTCGTGCACCAGCCGGCCCGAGCGGTGGTGGCGTATGTGTGCCGTCGGCGCGCCACGCAGATGGCGCAGACCGGGGCGGCGGGTGATGTCGGCCATGGGGCCCCCTCGCTCTTTCTCGTCATGTAGACGATAACCGGAGCGGGGTGTTGTCGTCAATGGGACGAGAAGGGGGAGTGCGCGCGCGGAAACGGGCGAGGGGAGGGTGAACCGGGTCCCCGGTGGTCAGGATGGAGGCATGGGATTCCATGTCGACTCCGAGGCCGGGCGGCTGCGCCGCGTCATCCTGCACCGGCCGGATCTCGAGCTCAAAAGGCTCACCCCCAGCAACAAGGACGCGCTGCTCTTCGACGACGTGCTGTGGGTGCGCCGGGCGCGCGCCGAGCACGACGGGTTCGCCGACGTGCTGCGCGACCGCGGTGTCGCCGTCCACCTCTTCGGCGACCTGCTCACCGAGACCCTGGACGTCCCGCAGGCGAGGACCCTCGTCCTGGACCGGGTCTTCGACGAGAAGGAGTACGGCCCCCTCGCCACCGACCACCTGCGGGCCGCCTTCGAGGCGCTGCCCTCGCGCGAACTCGCCGAGGCGCTGGTCGGCGGCATGACCAAGCGGGAGTTCCTGGACGCGCACGCCGAGCCGGCCTCCGTGCGCTTCCACGTCATGGACCTCGACGACTTCCTGCTCGGCCCGCTGCCCAACCACCTCTTCACCCGCGACACCTCGGCCTGGATCTACGACGGCGTGTCCATCAACGCGATGCGCTGGCCCGCACGGCAGCGCGAGACCGTGCACTTCGAGGCGATCTACCGGCACCACCCGCTGTTCCGTGACGAAACGTTCCGCGTGTGGTCGTCGGGGCAGGCCGACTACCCCTCCACGATCGAGGGCGGCGACGTCCTGGTGATCGGCCGCGGCGCCGTCCTCATCGGCATGAGCGAGCGCACCACCCCGCAGGCCGTGGAGATGCTGGCGCACAAGCTGTTCGCGGCGGGCTCCGCGCGCACCATCGTGGCGCTCGACATGCCCAAGCGGCGCGCGTTCATGCACCTCGACACCGTGATGACCATGGTCGGCGGCGACACCTTCACCCAGTACGCGGGCCTCGGCATGCTCCGCTCGTACACCATCGAACCCGGTGTCGGCGACAAGGAGCTGAAGGTCACCGACCATCCGCCGGAGCACATGCACCGCGCCGTCGCCGCCGCCCTGGGGCTCAGCGAGATCCGCGTCCTGACCGCGACGCAGGACGTGCACGCGGCTGAGCGCGAGCAGTGGGACGACGGCTGCAACGTGCTCGCCGTCGAGCCCGGCGTCGTCGTCGCCTACGAGCGCAACGCCACCACCAACACGCATCTGCGCAAGCAGGGCATCGAGGTCATCGAGATCCCGGGCAGCGAACTGGGCCGGGGTCGCGGCGGTCCGCGGTGCATGAGCTGCCCCGTCGAGCGGGACGCCGTATAGCCTCCGCGCAGCCGCACGAAAGTGCGTGGAGGGTGTGTATATAAATGCCGAGAGTCGTATAGAATTCCACGGTCCGTTTCCCCGCATCCCTGGAGCGCCCCATGGCGACTGTCCCGACCGCCCTCGCCGGCCGCCACTTCCTCAAGGAGCTGGACTTCACCCAGGAGGAGTTCCGCGCCCTGATCGAGCTGGCCGCCGAACTGAAGGCGGCCAAGAAGGCGGGGACCGAGACCCAGCACCTGCGGGGCAGGAACATCGCCCTCGTCTTCGAGAAGACCTCGACGCGCACCCGCTGCGCGTTCGAGGTCGCCGCCGCCGACCAGGGCGCCCACACCACCTACCTGGACCCGTCCGGCTCGCAGATCGGGCACAAGGAGTCCGTGAAGGACACCGCCCGGGTACTCGGACGGATGTACGACGCGATCGAGTACCGCGGACACGGCCAGGGTGTCGTCGAGGAGCTGGCCGCGTACGCGGGCGTCCCCGTCTACAACGGTCTGACCGACGAGTGGCACCCCACCCAGATGCTGGCCGACGTGCTCACCATGACCGAGCACACCACCAAGCCGCTCGACCGGATCGCCTTCGCCTACCTCGGTGACGCCCGCTACAACATGGGCAACTCCTACCTCGTCACCGGCGCCCTGCTCGGCATGGACGTGCGGATCGTCGCGCCCCGGCTGCTGTGGCCCGACGACACGATCGTCGAGCTCGCCCGGCGGCTCGCCGCCGTCTCCGGCGCCCGGATCTCCCTCACCGAGGACGTGAAGGAGGGCGTGCGCGGCGCCGACTTCGTCGCCACCGACGTGTGGGTGTCGATGGGGGAGCCCAAGGAGGTCTGGGACGAGCGCATAGCGCTGCTCGGGCCCTACGCCGTGACCATGGACGTGCTGCGCGCCACCGGCAACGACGACGTGAAGTTCCTGCACTGCCTGCCGGCCTTCCACGACCTCGGCACCGACGTGGGCCGCGAGATCCACGAGCGGCACGGGCTGACCGAGCTGGAGGTCACCGACGAGGTCTTCGAGTCCGCGCACTCCGTCGTCTTCGACGAGGCCGAGAACCGGATGCACACCATCAAGGCCGTCCTCGTCGCCACGCTCGCGCGGGTCCCGGCCGGGGAGGTCACGCCGGACGCCACTGACGCGGGACCACGGGCAGTCTGAACCACACCGCCTTGCCCGACTCGGTGGGCCGGTGACCGCAGGACGAGCTGAGGGAACGGATCAGCAGCAGCCCGCGCCCGTGCTCCTGCCAGGGATCGGGCGTCTCGACGGTGGGCCGGGTGAGATTACCGGGCGGCGCCGGGTCGGGGTCGTGCACCTCGACCTGGCAGCCCGTCGGCCGTACCTCGACCACCAGCTCGATCGGGCCGCTCCCCGCGGTGTGCTCCACCGCGTTCGCGACCAGCTCCGCCGTGAGCAGCTCCGCGGTGTCGCTGTCGGCCACGTGCTCCAGCTCCGCCAGGGCCGTACGGACCAGGGCGCGGGCGACCGGCACGGCCGCGGTGGTGTGCGGCAGCGCGATGCGCCAGGAGGCGGAGGAGGCGGGGCTCTCGGGCAAGGCGGGTCCGTTCATGGAGCAGGCTGTCCTGCTTTCAACTTTCTGAATGGTACGGGGCCCGCCTAAAGAGGTCCTCGACCGGGCACCGCACGGGGCCTTGGGCCCCTGGTACGGGCGGCATACCCGGCCGCACGCCCCGTCTCCCTCCTCGACGCCCGCTGTTACCGCGTTATCGACGTCCCGTGATGTGCCGTGACGCGAGTGACCGGATCGCACCGGTCCCGGACCCGCTCTTGTCGCGCGGTCGTGACGACAGTCGCAAACAGGTGATAGCTTCGTGGGGCAGAGCAGACCCAGCCACGTGCGGCACCGTCCGCCCGAGGAGGCCGCGCGTCATGAGTCCCTTCACCGGCTCCGCCGCCCGCACCGCCCACTGGGAACACCTCCGGGTCGACATCGCCGAGGGCGTCGCCACCGTCACCCTCACCCGCCCCGACAAGCTCAACGCCCTCACCTTCGGCGCCTACGCCGACCTGCGCGACCTGCTCGCCGAACTGTCCCGGGAACGGGCCGTGCGCGCCCTCGTCCTCGCCGGGGAGGGTCGCGGCTTCTGCTCCGGGGGCGACGTCGACGAGATCATCGGCGCGACCCTCGCCATGGACACCGCGCGACTGCTGGACTTCAACCGCATGACCGGCCAGGTCGTCCGCGCCCTGCGGGAGTGCCCGTTCCCGGTGATCGCGGCCGTGCACGGAGTGGCGGCGGGCGCCGGGGCGGTCCTCGCCCTGGCCGCGGACTTCCGGGTCGCCGACCCCACGGCACGCTTCGTGTTCCTCTTCACCCGCGTCGGCCTGTCGGGCGGCGACATGGGCGCGGCCTACCTCCTGCCCAGGGTCGTCGGCCTCGGCCACGCGACCCGGCTGCTCATGCTGGGCGACCCGGTCCGGGCACCGGAGGCCGAACGCATCGGCCTGATCGGCGAACTGGTCGAGGAGGGCGGCGCGGACAAGGCCGCCCACGCCCTGGCCCAGCGCCTCGCCCGGGGCCCGGCACTCGCACACGCCCAGACGAAGGCCCTCCTCACGGCCGAACTGGACATGCCCCTGTCCACCGCGATCGAACTGGACGCCTCCACCCAGGCCCTGCTGATGAACAGCGAGGACTACGCGGAGTTCCACCGGGCCTTCACGGAGAAGCGCCCGCCGGCCTGGCGGGGACGCTGACGATGCGGGCCCCGGGGGCGCGCGGAACCGAGCGCGTGGCGATCGTCGGCGGCGGCCCCGGCGGGCTCTACACCGCCGTCCTCCTCAAACGCCTGGCCCCCGACCGCGAGGTCACCGTCTGGGAACGCAACGCCCCCGACGACACCTTCGGCTTCGGTGTGGTCCTGTCCGACGAGACCCTCGGCGGCATCGAGCACGCTGACCCCGACGTCCACACCGCCCTGCGCCGGCACTTCGTCCGCTGGAACGACATCGACATCGTCCACCGCGGCACCCGCCAGACCTCCGGAGGCCACGGATTCGCCGCCCTGGAGCGCAAACGCCTCCTCGACATCCTCCAGCACCGCTGCCGCGCCCTCGGCGTGGACCTCCGCTTCCACGGCGAGGCCCCCCACCCCGACCGGCTCGCCGAGACGTACGACCTCGTCGTCGCCGCGGACGGTGTGCACAGCACCACCCGCGAGACCTACGCCCCTGTGTTCCGCCCCCATGTGACCGCACACCACTGCCGTTATCTCTGGCTCGCCGCCGACTTCGCCTTCGACGCCTTCCGCTTCGAGATCGCCGAGACCCCGCACGGCGTCATGCAACTCCACGGCTACCCCTACGCCCCCGACGCCTCCACCGTGATCGTCGAGATGCGCGAGGAGGTCTGGAGGGCCGCCGGATTCGACACCGCGGACACCCAGGAGTCCGCCGCACGCTGTGCCAAGATCTTCTCCGACGCGCTCGGAGGCCGCCCGCTGCGCACCGGGAACTCCACCTGGACGACCTTCCGCACGGTGGTCAACGAACGCTGGTCGCACGGCAACGTCGTCCTCCTCGGCGACGCCGCCCACACCGCCCACTTCTCCATCGGCTCCGGCACCAAGCTCGCCGTCGAGGACGCCCTCGCGCTCGCCGCCTGCCTGCGGGAGCGCCCCACCCGGGCCGAGGCGCTGACCGCGTACGAGGAGGAGCGCAGGCCCGTCGTCGCCTCCACCCAGCGCGCCGCCCGCGCCAGCCTGGAGTGGTTCGAGGACCTCGCCCGCCATCTCGACCAGCCGCCCCGGCAGTTCGCGTTCAACCTGCTCACCCGCAGCCGCCGGGTCACCCACGACAACCTCCGGCTGCGCGACGCCCGGTTCACCGAGTCCGTCGAGCGGGAGTTCGGCTGCCCGCCCGGCACCCCGCCCATGTTCACCCCCTTCCGGCTGCGCGGACTGACCCTGCGCAACCGGGTCGTCGTCTCCCCGATGGACATGTACTCGGCCACCGACGGCGTCCCCGGCGACTTCCACCTCGTCCACCTGGGCGCCAGGGCACTCGGCGGGGCCGGGCTGGTGATGACCGAGATGGTGTGCGTCAGCGCCGAGGGCCGCATCACCCCCGGCTGCGCCGGCCTCTACACCGGCCGGCAGGCCGACGCCTGGCGGCGCGTCACCGAGTTCGTGCACACCCGGGCACCGGGCACCGCGATCGGGGTGCAGCTCGGCCACAGCGGACGCAAGGGCTCCACCAGACTCATGTGGGAGGGCATGGACGAACCGCTGCCCGAGGGCAACTGGCCGCTCTCCGCCGCCTCCCCGCTGCCCTACCGGCCGGACGGCCAGATCCCGCGCGAACTGTCCCGCGCCCAGCTCACCGACGTCCGCGAGCAGTTCGCGGCCGCCGCCCGGCGGGCCGCCCACGCCGGATTCGACCTGCTCGAACTGCACTGCGCCCACGGCTATCTGCTCTCCGGCTTCCTCTCCCCGCTCACCAACCGGCGCACCGACGCCTACGGCGGCCCGCTCGACCGACGGCTGCGCTTCCCCCTGGAGGTCTTCGACGCCGTACGGAGCGTCTGGCCGACGGAACGGCCCATGACCGTACGGATATCCGCGACCGACTGGGCCGACGGCGGCACCACGGCGGAGGACGCCGTCGAGATCGCGCGGGCCTTCGCCGCGCACGGCGCCGACGCGATCGACGTGTCCACCGGACAGGTCGTCCCCGACGAGCGCCCCGAGTACGGGCGGTCGTACCAGACGCCGTTCGCGGACCGCGTCCGGCACGAGGCCGGCGTACCGGTGATCGCGGTCGGCGCGATCTCCTCCTGGGACGACGTCAACTCCCTGATCCTGGCCGGGCGCACGGACCTCTGCGCCCTGGCCCGGCCGCACCTCTACGACCCGCACTGGACGCTGCACGCCGCCGCCGAGCAGGGCTACGACGGGCCGGGCGTGCGGTGGCCCGCCCCCTACCGCGCGGGCAGCCGCCCGCCGCGCACCGGCCGCACCGACGCACCCGCACCCCGGCTCACCCTGGGGAACTGACCCGCCCGCCGCGGCCCGCGGCCTACAGCCCGGCGTACCCGGCGCCCGCGTCCCGCAGCCGCTCGTGCAGCGCCCGGAACACCTCCGCCGAGCGCGCACCCGGCCAGTTCGCGGGCAGCAGCCGGGCCGGGAGCCCCGGGTCGACGTAGGGGAGGTGGCGCCAGGAGTCCAGGGCGAGGAGGTAGTCGTGGTACGCCTCCTCGGGCGGGGTGTCCGCACGCCGCTCCCAGACGCGCAGCACCGGGGCGTGCGTGTCCAGGAACGCCTCGTGCTCCTTGGCGATCGCCGCCAGGTCCCACCAGCGGCCGACCGCCTCCACCGTGGGGGCGAACCCCAGGTGCTCGCCCCGGAAGAGGTCCACGTACCCGTCGAGCCCCAGCCGGCACAGGGTGTGCCGCGTCTCCTCGAACAGCGGCGCCGGCGCGATCCACACCCCGGGCGCCGCCGAGCCGAAGCCCAGGCCCGCGAGACGGGAGCGCAGCACATGCCGCTTCTGCCGCTCCGACTCCGGCACCGAGAACACCGCCAGCACCCAGCCCTCGTCCCGCGGCGGCGCCTCGGCGTACACCCGCCGGTCGCCGTCGTCGAGCAACTGGCGGGCCTCCGCCGACAGTTCGTAGCCCGCCGCGCCCTGCGCCGTACGGGCCGGCAGGAGCAGCCCGCGGCGTTTGAGCCGGGAGACCGACGACCGCACGGACGGCGCGTCGACACCGACCGCGGCCAGCAGTCTGATCAGCTCGGCGACGGGCACGGGGCCGGACACGAAGCGGCCGTACGCGCCGTAGAGCGTGACGATGAGGGACCGGGGGGCGTGCTGCTCGGACACGTTGATCATCTTAGTTCTTCGGCATCAGTCCTGGTCACCATCGGTGCGCAGCCGGAAACGCTGGAGCTTGCCGGTCGCCGTGCGGGGCAGCGCGTCCAGGAAGACGATCTCACGCGGACATTTGTACGGGGCCAGTTCGGACCTGACGAAGGCGCGCAGCGCCTCCGCGTCCCGGTCGGCGCCCTCCTTCAGTACGGCGTACGCCACCACCACCTCGCCGCGCGCCTCGTCGGGCCGGCCGACCACCGCCGCCTCCACGACGTCCGGGTGGCGCAGCAGGGCGTCCTCCACCTCCGGGCCCGCGACGTTGTACCCGGCCGAGATGATCATGTCGTCCGCGCGGGCCACATAGCGGAAGTAGCCGTCGCCCTCGCGGACGTAGGTGTCGCCGGTGACGTTCCAGCCGCCGCGCACGTACTCCCGCTGGCGCGAGTCGGCGAGATAGCGGCAGCCGACCGGGCCGCGCACGGCGAGCAGCCCCGGTTCGCCGTCGGGCACCGGCCCGCCCGCCTCGTCCTGCACCCGGGCCTGCCAGCCGGGGACCGGGACGCCCGTGGTGCCGGGGCGGATGTGCTCGTCGGCGGCGGAGATGAAGATGTGCAGCAGCTCGGTCGCGCCGATGCCGTTGATGATCCGCAGCCCGGTGCGCTCGTGCCAGGCCCGCCAGGTGGCGGCGGGCAGGTTCTCGCCCGCGGAGACACAGCGCCGGAGCGAGCCGACGTCGTGCCCGTCCAGCTCGTCGAGCATCGCGCGGTACGCGGTCGGGGCGGTGAACAGCACGGACACCCGGTGGCGCGCGATCGCGGGCAGCAGCAGCCGGGGGCCGGCCTGTTCGAGGAGCAGGGCACTGGCGCCCACCCGCATCGGGAACACCACAAGACCGCCCAGACCGAAGGTGAAGCCGAGCGGGGGACTGCCGGCGAAGACATCCCCCACATGTGGTCTGAGCACATGCTTCGAGAAGGTGTCGGCTATGGCGAGCACATCCCGGTGGAAGTGCATGCACCCCTTCGGCCGGCCGGTGGTCCCCGAGGTGAAGGCGATCAGCGCGACGTCGTCGGAGGCGGTGTCCACGGCCGGGTACGGCGTGCCGGGCGCCGGGCGGCGCAGCAGGTCGTCGGGCGCGTCACCGCCGTACGTCGTGATCCGCAGACCCGGGACCTCGGCCTTGGCCAGGTCGTCGAGGGACCGTACGTCGCACAGGGCGTGCCGGACCCGGGCGATCTCGCAGATCGTCGCCAGCTCGTGCGGGCGCTGCTGGGCCAGCACCGTCACCGCGACCGCGCCCGCCTTCAGCACCGCGAGCCAGCAGGCGGCGAGCCACGGGGTGGTCGGACCGCGCAGCAGCACCCGGTTGCCGGGGACCACACCGAGGTCGTCCGTGAGGAGGTGGGCGAGCCGGTCGACACGGGTGCGCAGATCCCCGTACGTCCACGAGGTGCCCGTGGGGGTGTGGAACACGGGCCGGTCCGGATCGGCGCCGTCCAGCAGCTCGGCGGCGCAGTTGAGACGGTCGGGGTACGCCAGGTCCGGCAGGTCGAGCGGGAGGTCGGGCCAGGTGTCGGGCGGAGGGAGATGGTCGCGCGTGAAGGTGTCGACGTGCGCCGAGACGTTCATGGCGGTTCGCCCCCTCGCCTGGCCGGCCGGTCGTGGGCTCGCACAAGCAGCGTATCGTGTTGGTGACGACAGTCAACGGTCCGCGATAACGTCGAGGAGGGCCGCGGTGGCCCGTCGTGGAGGGAGGACCGGCCGTGCCCGCTTTCTCGCTCGGACCCGAACAGACCGCCTGGTGCGCCGAGTTGCGCGCCCTGGCCGCGCGGCGGCTGCGCCCGCTCGCGGACAAGGGCGAGCCCGGCCGCGTCAACCGCCCGCTCGTCGAGGAACTCGGCCGGCTCGGGCTGCTCGACCGGCTGTTCACCTCCGGCGCGCTGGACCTCTGTCTGATGCGGGAGTCCCTCGCCTACGCCTGCACGGAGGCGGAGACCGCCCTCGCCCTCCAGGGCCTCGGCGCCCATCCCGTCCACGCCCACGGCACCCCCACCCAACGCGCCCACTGGCTCCCCGGCGTCACGTCCGGCACCACCGTGGCCGCCTTCGCCCTGACGGAACCCGACGCGGGCTCCGACGCGGCGGCCCTTTCGCTACGGGCGGAGCCGGAGCCGGAGGGAGAAGCCGAAGCGGAGCCGCAGCCGGAGGGAGTCCGCGGCGGATCCGGCGGGGGCGGGGGAGTCGGTTCCGGGGTCGACGCCCGCAGGGCCGGGGGGCGTTGGTGGCTCAGCGGTGAGAAGTGCTGGATCTCCAACGCTCCCGAGGCCGACTTCTACACCGTGTTCGCGCGGACCACCCAAGGGGCCGGAGCGCGCGGCGTGACCGCGTTCCTCGTGCCCGCCGACCGGGACGGACTCACCGGCACCGCCCTGGAGATGCTCTCCCCGCACCCCATCGGCAGCATCACCCTCGACGGCGTGCCGGTCACCGAGGACGACGTGCTCGGCGAGGTCGACCACGGCTTCCGCGTCGCGATGACCACCCTCAACCTGTTCCGCCCCAGCGTCGGCGCCTTCGCCGTCGGCATGGCCCAGGCCGCCCTCGACGCCACCCTCGCGCACACCCGGCGACGGCGGGCGTTCGGCGGCCCCTTGAGCGACCTCCAGACCGTCGCCCACCAGGTCGCCGAGATGGCCCTGCGCACCGACGCGGCCCGCCTGATGGTGTACGCGGCGGCCACGGCATACGACTCCTCGGCGCCGGACGTCCCCCGCCGCGCGGCGATGGCGAAGCTGCTCGCGACCGAGACCGCGCAGTACGTCGTCGACCGCGCCGTCCAACTGCACGGCGCCCGTGCCCTGCGCCGCGGCCACCTCCTCGAACACCTCTACCGGGAGGTGCGCGCCCCACGCATCTACGAGGGCGCCAGCGAGGTCCAACGCGCCATCATCGCCAAGGAGTTGTACGCCGCCACGCCCGCACCCGAGGAGCAGCCGTGACCACCGAGCGCGTCAACCCGCCCGAACTCTCCCCGCCCACCGGCTTCTCCCACGCGGTGGTCGCGACCGGCACCCGCCTGGTCCTCCTCGCCGGGCAGACCGCGCTCGACGCGGACGGCGAGGTCACCGGGGACACGCTCCCGGAGCAGTTCGAGCAGGCGCTCGCCAACCTGCTCACCGCCCTGCGCGCGGCCGGCGGCACCCCCGCCGACCTCGCCCGGGTCACCGTTTACGCCACCGACGTCGCCGCCTACCGTGCCCACGCCCCCGAACTCGGCCGCATCTGGCGCAAGTCGGCGGGCCGGGACTATCCGGCGATGGCGGTCGTCGGGGTCGTACGGCTGTGGGACGAGCGCGCGCTCGTCGAACTCGACGGCCTCGCGCTCCTGCCGTAGCCCAGGCTCAGGCGGCGGCGGTGAGCCGCTCGGACGGAACGCGGCACGGCGGGACGACGCTGCCGTCGGGGTGCAGCTCGCCCGTGTCGTCGAAGTGGATCGAGCCGTCGCACAGCAGGTTCCAGCCCTGCTCGGGATGGGCGGCGACCACATGTTGGGCGTCGCCGTTGTGATGCTGATTCTGTGTGTGCTGGGAACACATGGCGCACCTCCGCGTGGGACGTGACGGGTGCCGGCGGCCCGGTCACCGCCCGTCACAGTGCACCATGCGCCGCTCGCGGACTCCTAGGAACCCTCTGAAGGCGCCTGTGACAGGGCCCGGACGACTCCCTGACCGTTCCACGACGCCCATGACGCACCGCCGAAGGAGTGAAGATCACGAACCCTGCCGTTGCCGCCCGGTATGTACCTGGAGAACCCCCACCCCACGCCCCCATCCCACGCTCCAGGAGGTACCCCCATGCCCCTACGCCCCTTCCTCGGCGCCGCCGCCTGCACCACCGCGCTGCTGTGCGCGGCGCCCCTCGCCCCTGCGACCGCCGCGACCGCTGCGACTGCTGAGACGGCAGAGACGGCAGAGACCGCTTCGGCTGCCGCGACCCCCGTGACCGCGGTGCCCGGCGAGTCCGTGACCGTCGACCCGACCGGCCGTGTCGCCGCGGACGGCACGCTGACCCTGTCCGGCACCTACCGCTGCGTCGGCGGCACCGGCCCGGTGTTCGTCAGCTCCTCCGTCGGCCAGGGCGACACGTCCGTCCGCTACGGCATCGGCGGCACCCACGCCGTGTGCGACGGCGCCGCACACATGTGGCGCAACACCGGCCAGGTCCCGCCGGACGCACTCGCCCCCGGCGCGGCCCGGGTGGAGGCCACCGTCATGGAACTCCGCTTCCAGGGCTGGCTGCCGCTCCCGGTGTTCCACGTGTCCGGACAGCGGGACGTGACCCTGATCACGGACTGACGCCCCGGGCGCGGGAGTCTGCTCGGCACGGCCCCGCCCTGATCGTGTGCCCCGGCCCGGGGGCCCTGGAGGCGGGGTGCGGCGGTACGTGCGGTCCTTCGGGCGGGGGCCGTGCCGAACGGCGGCGTCCGCTCCCACGGCCACGTCCATCACACACCAACGGGACGTCGATCCGGCGCCAACGGTGCGTAGACGTCCGTCCGGTTGCCTGAGTCACGGCGGTACGGCCCAACCCCGACCGCCCGACGCGGCACGCCCAGGGCGGGGGAGGGCGAGGGGGGAGGACCGGATCGGGGTGAGGGCTCTCTTGGTCCCCGTGCCGGACCAGGCGGCGGTCCCCGCCGTGCTGCCCGGCCGGCCCGAACCGGCGCGGCCGAGCGCGGACGGTGACGGTGGAGGAGGAGAGCGGCGTCACCCACCAGCGTGCGGCGTGGGCAACCGTACGGACCGCACGTTTTGCCGCAACGACGGTGCCTCCCCTCGACCGGGGCGCAGAGCGCGCTCCCGCGAACGCGCGTCCAACTCGGACGCGGCGCACCCCGCGAGGTCGGCCTTCGACGGGGTCAGCGACAGCTGGTGGGGTCCGGGATTCTCAGGGAACGCGGCGGGCCAGTACCTCCAGGCGAACTGCGCGACCCCGGTGAAGCTGGAGCAGATCATGATCACCCGTGGTCCTCGGGGCGACGCGTACGGCACGGCGGACACGAAGCAGGTGGCGATAGCGGAGGTGGAACTCTTCGGCAGGACCCGCACCTGATCCCCATCGGACCGGCTGATCACCGACCAGGCTCAACCTGGTTGCCCTGACAGGGATTTCGCCGGGTGGAAAGGATCCAGCCTCTTTTTGTGGCCGCGCCCGCGGAAGGAGTGGTTCCGTACGTGCTCGGCTCCCTCCCCCTTTAGCGTGATCGCATGAGCGAATATCGTTCCTTCTCGGTGCCTTCGCTCCGGGATCTGGTGTCGAACGAGGTGTGGTCGGGGCTGGCGCATTATCAGCCCCAGACCTATGCGACGGATCAAACTCTGTTGCGGCAGGGGGATCACGGCACTCATGTGCTTGCCCTGCTCTGCGGATTGGTCAAGGTGGTCCGTACGGACCGCGACGGGTCGCAGCGGCTGCTCGCCTTCCGTGGGCCGGGGGAGATTCTGGGCGAGATGGCCCTCCAGCAAGGAGGGGTGCGCCTGGCCGACGTGCGAACGATGAGCAAATGCAAAGCATCTGTGATTCCCGCTGGGGAATTCCATCGATTTGTTCGTGATCAGCGGCTTGCTTATCCGCTCGCGGTGCTGGCCTCCCATCGGCTGCGTGAGCAGACCGAGGTCTACGACGGGGCCGTGCACGAACGTCTCGCCATGGCGCTGCTTCGCCTTGTGGCCGTCTCCGGCGAGCGGACCTTCTCCCTGACCCGGGAAGAGCTGGCCCAGCACATAGGCGTAGGCCGCAAGTCCGTAAGCAAGGCGCTGATGCAGCTCGGGCCGGATCAGGTGAGGGCCGCCAAGAGCAGGATCAGTGTGATCAGCGTGGAAAACCTGCGGAAGACGCTCGCCGACAGCACGGGCATGTGACAGGGGAGTGGCCCACGTCACATCCCGTCCGTGCCTGCGGAGCGGAACGCTTGCGCGCCCACTGTGAAGCTCAAGTTGCGCCACTGCCCCATGCAGGGCCATGCCGCCCGGTCCGCGAAGGGCCGGGCGGCCTTCACAGAGGAGTGCGACATGCGCGAGAACATCGATGCGTTGCCACCGGGGATCACGGGTTCGTACGCCCGTAGTCGGCGGTTACCCCCCTACCGGGGCATCCTGGCCGTGGACGCCAAGGACTTCACAGGGCGACCTGCCATCGAGCACGAGGCCGTCAGTCGTGTCGTGCCCGAACTGCTCAAGACCGCACTGGCCCGGGCGGAACTGCAGGAACTGTGGCATGACCGCATGTTTCCGGCTTCGACCGGTGACGGCTACGTATTCGGGTTCGATCCATCGCTGATGCCTTTCGTGGTCCACCCGCTGCTGCTGACCCTTCAGGACGTACTGACCGACTACAACGTCCTGTCCCACGGAGTGGTCCCCATCAGACTGCGTGCCAGCCTGCACATCGGCCCGCTTCCCGATACCGGTGACGAGTTCAGCGGCAATGGGACGGCCCGCAATGAGACGCACCGGCTGCTCGACTCACGTCCGGTCAAGGCCGTGCTCGCCTCGCACAAGGAGAACGTCACACAGGTCGCTGCCATCCTCTCCGACCGTTGCTACGGGGACGCGGTCGCCAGCGGGTACACCGGCCGGCACCCGGACCACTTCGTGGAGGTGGCCGCGACGGTCGACGGTAAGCAGTTCTCCCAGCGGGCCTGGATCTACGTACCCCAGCCTTCAGGGCCACTGTACGAAGATCCCCCGACCGGTCGAGCTGCTCCGGAGACGGTCCGTCCGCCCGAGAGCGGCGAGACGCAGAGCCATCGCGTGAGCAACCGCGCACCCAACGGCAATATCAACACGGGCACCGTGCACGGTGGGCAGAGCGTGAGCAACTCCCATGTCGCTGGAGACCACGTGGGAGGCAACAAAGCCGACCGTGTCCGTGGTTTCCAGGGAGATCAGGTCCATGGTGACAAGTATCAGGGGCGGCAGTGATCCCGGACGGGGAAGCCGCACCGGAACCGCCTGGCTCCGTACGCCCTGAACCGGATGACTCGACCAGGGACGAGGTACCTTCCGCGGAACCGGATCACGACGTCTCCGAGCTCATCGACGCCTTCGTGGGCACCTCGAGTTCATTCGTGTACGCACCGTACGGAAACGTCAACGCCGGCTCCGTCCATGGCGGCCAACGTGTGCACAACAGGTCTGCGAAAGAGGCGCGGGGGCCACAGGAAGCCAGGGTGCGCGAGGGACCAATCCCGGACGCGGAAGTGCAGGCAGCGGCTTTCGGCTTCGCGAAACCGGAATGGTTCGACACTGCCCTTGACCGACTCGACCGAGGTCCGCTCTTTCTCTCGGGGCGACCGGCCTCCGGCCGTCGCACCGCGGCGCTCAACCTCCTGCGTGCGAGCTGCGGGGCGGACGCCCCGCTGCGGGCCCTGGACAGCGTTACCGAACTGGATCGTTGGCAGCCCACCGATACGTCGGCGCGTGGTTATCTCATGGACGGTCTGTTCCCCTCCCGGCCCCTGGGGCCCGGGGTCCTGGGCCATGTGCGGTCACTGCTGAAGCAGGCAGGGGCACACATGGTGATCGTCCTGCCCGACGACGCGGCTTTGCTTCGGCGCCTTGAACAAGATCTCCATGTCGGCATCACCGTGTGCGAACCGCCGCCACCCGCCTTGATCTTCGGCAGCCGTTTCGAGGCGCTGGTTCCCGACCAGCGGGAGCGGGAGCGCCTGCTCGCGGCGCTGGACGGCCGTCATGAGCTGGGAGATCTGCTGGTGCCGGAGTTGGTGCCTGCTGAAGTGGTGGAGTTGGTCACGGCGATCGTCTCGGCCGACGGCGATCCCCATGCGCTCGGGGATCTGAGCGCCCGGCTGAGTCACCGAGCCGAGCAGGAGGTCCCGGAGCTCATAGAGAAACTGCGCGATGATCCGGATGCCTTGGCCTTCCTTCTGGCCGCCTGCGTCTTCGAGGGCTCGGATCACCGGATCGTCAGAGAACAGAGCGACCGGTTGCTGGAGTTGTCGAAGGAGCGTCTGACAGCCGTGCTGCCGGCGACAGACGCTCAAGGGGCGGAGAAAGCCGAGCGGCCCAATCCTGACTTCGTCTTCCGGCGTTCCCTGACGGAGCTGTTGCACGCCATCCGTGCATATCGGCAGTCACGAGAGATCTACACGGGCGGAGCCTACGCGTACAGCGTGGAGGCGGTCGCGTTCATCAAGCACCGACAGGCCGACACAGTGCTCAGGCACGTGTGGCGTGAATACGGGCAGTTGTCGGAACTCCTCGTCGAGTGGCTGCGGGAGGTGGACCGCACTTCTGAACTGACCGCGCCGGTGGGCCGGGTCATGGGCAGGGCGGCGAGCTGGGGAGGCGGACGAAGGGCCTTGCGGCACATCCAGGCCCTCGCCGAGTCCGAGCGTATGACCAGCCGCCTCATTGCGGCACATGCGCTGGGAATCGCGGCCGAAGACCCCGTGCTGGTCGCCGAGGTGCGCTATCGCCTTCACCGCTGGAGCCTGGCAGCCAGCTCCAGTCTGCGAACCACGGTGGCGTACGCGTGCGGCACGGAGTTCGGTCTGGCACGCGTGGATCTGGCCCTGCAACTTCTTCACACCCTCATTCTCGGTGGGCGGGTTCGTGACGGAGAGGGCCAGGGGGACGACCGGGTCCTCCTGGCCGTACGGGAGGCGGTCCGGAATTTGTTCCAGGCCGGCAATGAGGAAAAGGTGTTCGGTCGCCTTCTCGAGTGGCTGGGCGCCGAGCAGCACGACGTACAGCTTCTTCTCGTGCTGTTCGGCCAGTTACTCCAGTCTCCGCAATGGTTCCAGTGGCAACTTGCCCATGAAACGCCCCAAGCCCGGTATGTCACTGACATGATGCGCCGCGCACTGAACGAGGACGCTTCATTCGACACGACGTGCGCGGCGTTACTGCGATGGGCTGCCTGGGGGCAATGGGACGAGACCGTTTTCCGAGCGGTGGAGATCCTATTCGTCACCCTGGCGCGGTCCATGAGATCCGGCGAGTTCCGGTTGTTCGTGGAAATGGATGAGAGAGGTACCGACGGCTGGGCAGGGCTGGAGACGGCGCGAGCTTCGCTCAGCAGATGGCGGGAAGGCGAAAAGAGGGAGGCGGCATGAGTGACGAGTCCACCGAGCGTCTCTACGTGCGGGCGACCAAGTCGCCCTGGCGAGAGATCCTGAGTCATCGCTGGTCCGCCGAGAGGGACTGGTCCCTGGTGCTCAAAGACGCCGTCGGCGACTACTTCTTGCTCGGCCGTCATGGAGATCCCGAGGACATCGGAACTTCCGCTCCTTTGTCCGAGGAAGTTTCATCTCCTGGTCTCGGCGGCAGCTACACCGATGTCTTCCGGGTGGATGCGGCTGAGCACGTGGACACAAGAGCAGTCGGCCTCCCCACGGTGTACGGCACAGAATCCGTGGACTTGTGGGTGTCGTGGTGGGTCCATGATCCCGTACGTGTCGTCCGCACGAAGACCGTGCACGGCTGGCACATGGTCCGCACTCATCTCACAGGTGCCCTGCACTACTTGGCCGAGGCGCAGTTGGTGTCAGGAAACGGGCTCGGGGCCCCTGAGATCATGCAGCATCTCGGCATGCCGCAGCGTTTGGAAGAAATCGGCCTGAGCTACCGTGTGTTCGACGTGCGGCTCCGAGAAACCGGTGAGGAGCTTCTCCTCGGTCAGCAGGATGAGGAAGGAGTCCGCTACTCCTGGACGTCCAGCCGTCGCGGTGAGTACGAGTTCTGTCTCCAGGCACTTCACGCCGGCCCGGCATCCCTGGCGGCGCTCTGGCTGCTCAGGCATCCGGACCAGGTGCGTCAGGTGCTGGACTGGGCGGTCGATCACCAGGATCTGCTCAGTCCTCCACGCACTGACTGGCAAGAGGAACTGGCCGCGTTGCTCGGTACGCTGACCGACCAGGAGCGGAAGGAAATCTCCTACCTGTTGCGTGACCGATTGTCCGCGTTGGGTCGTCCTGTTCCCGGCGGGACTCTCTGACACGGCAGTTGTATTCAGTAGTCGAATTGGTGGGTGGGTGTGCCGTCTCAAGGCGGCACACCCACCCATTTTTTCGTGCCATTTTGCGGGACTTCTCGGCTTGTGACCACGGTCACCTCCCGTCTGCGTTCCGGGACCAGACAGCCGGACAAGTCCGCGGGAGTCTGGAGCCGTCCACATAGCTGCGCCTCGCTGATCCCGGCGCGCCCATACTGCTGGAAGGGTGACATGGAAGCGGAAGAGACCTGCCCCGCGGACAACGTAATCAAGTTCTGTCGAGCGCAGGAGAACGAAGAGGGGGCCGTCCGACGCGATGTGTCGGACATTGCCCATGAACCGGAAAGGCTCCCGGCCATGGTTCTGAACGCCGAACGCGGAATCATCAACACCGGGACCGTCCATGGCGGTCAGCACGTCACCGCCATCGAACTTTCCAGTCACCCTCACCGCGGAGCCGATGGTGACATCTGAGATCTCCCAGACCGGAGACCTCGAGGCTCTGGTGGCAGCCCTGACTTCCGGGCGGGAGATGGTGGTCCTGGCCCCGAACGGCACAGTCAACACAGGACTGGTGACGGGTGATCAACGGCAGATAGTGGCCACGTCGACGGATTGCGCCGGCACCACGGAACCGATACGCGAAGGCCCCGTTCGCGCCGCGCGTGTGAAGACCGCGAGGAAGCGCTTTGTGCCACCACCTTGCTTCGAGGACGGACTCGCAGCTCTTGATTCCGGCATTGCCGTGCTTGTCGGAGAACCGGGGACCGGACGTGAAACACATGCTCTCAACCTGTTGGCCCACGGCAGAGAGGAGCCCGTGCTCGTCCAGGTGGACGGGGCCGTCAACTTCGCTCGGTGGACACCGCGGCCGCGGGGCGTACACGGCTACCTGGTGATGGAGCCTCCGGACCCGTTTGCGCTTCGCTCCTGGGACCTGTCCCGCCTGGAGGCTCCGCTGGCGGAGGCGGGGGCGCGTCTGCTCATTGTTCTCGCGGACGCCCCCGGACTGGCCGGCACGCTCGAGGACCACCTGGGCATGCCGGTCCTCCGACACCGCCCACCGGACCCGAGGCTGGTCTTCACCGCTCATCTCTCCGACGGCTGCTCCGCCGAGGAAGCGTGTGCTCAGTGGTTGCGGACACTGGGACCCGGCCAATTGGTCGAGTTGCTGCCCTCGGCGCTCCCTCCTCGTCATGCGGCGCAGGCCGCGGAAACCGTGCTCCGGCTGGGCATCGCTGACGGAGCCTCCGGCGCCGAGGTATTGCGTGCCTTGGGTGAGGCGGAAGGCCCGGAAATCGTTGCCCGAGCGCAGTCGGATCCCGTTCTTTTCGCTCACCTGCTCTCCGTCAGCGTTTACGGAGGACTGCACCGCAGTGTCGTGACGGAGCGGGCGGCCGACCTGCTGCGGCTGATTCGGCCTGGAGGGGAGCAAGACTCCTCCACTCGGAGCTTCCCACGACAGTCGGTCGACGCGGCCCGTCAGCGTCCCCTGTCCGAAACCTTGCGTGTCCTCGGAGCGCACCGGGTGCCGTGCGTGGGGGAGGCCGACACGGACGCAGTTGCCTTTCTCTGGCCGTCGATGGGCGGGGCCGTGTTAGAGGCCCTGTGCCGTGACCATACGAACCTGCTGTCCTTGTTCCACACTTGGCTCGCTGCTCCCGGCTATGAAGAGGCTCAGATCGAACGAGCCGGCCGGGCGGCTGCCGCCATGGCTGTGGCGACGGACGGCCGCTCCTTGGGACTCCTGCGTGATCTGGCGATGGCTCCATCGTTGTCGGCGCCGGAGGTGGCCGCCTGGTGTCTGGGCACGGCCCTCCGGGACCAGGCGTCGGCGAGGACGGCGGGCGATCTGCTGGAGGAGTGGAGTGTCTCGGCCGAGGTGCCCCTTCGCAAGGCGGTGGCGCATGCCTGCCACTCGGACCGGGGCGGTCTCAAGGTCGATCGGGCCCTGGACCTGGTGTACCGGCTCATGGAGACACTGAGCGACGACACGGCCGACACGTCAGTCGCTGCCGCCATCACGGCAGCGCTGGTGCAACGCTTCGTGGAGGGTGACTCCAGGGGCAGGTCGACTGTCCTGTGCCGGATGAGTGACTGGCAGCAGTCGGACGGCGTCCCCGGCCTGCTGACGGCTCTGACCTTTCCTGTGATGGCGAGCACGGACCTCGCATGGTGGAGCGAGCAGATCCTCGCGGACGTCGAGCTGTCAGCGAACGCTGTTCTGCTGACAGGCCACGCTCTCAGCGAGCCAACCGCGTACGTCTCCATGCGTGATGTCCTCCTCGCCTGGTGTTGCGCTGCGGACGAGGTGCAGCAGCGAGATCGGGCTCTGGAAGAACTCCTGGGTGGTCTGGTGGCTGCCCGACAGCCCGGATTCCTGCGTTGGCTGCTGGCTGTCGACCGAGGCCCGGACACGATGCCCGGCAAGGCACGGGCAGCCCGATCGCTCGCTACGTGGCGCAGCAAATCCCCGACGTCGAAAACAGATTGATCAGGAGGAACCCATGTCACTTCCCCCTCACTCCGGGCTCTTTGCGTCCCTTGAGCGCCATTGCGCCGACAGTGATCCGAAGCCTCGACTGCGCCTCTTCGACGGATCGGAACAAGCGGGTGTCCCGCTTTCTCTGGCGCAGGCCCGTCAAGCGCTTTACGACCGTTCTATGTGTCCCGTGGCGCGTGGTGCCCTTTGGCGACAGATCGCGGAGCGCCGGCGTTCGGAAGCCCACGGATCCGACTGGCCGACGGCAGTCGTGTGGTTGGGGCTCCCCGGTCTACGCCGAACCGCGTTCAGGATCACACGGAACTTCCGCGCCGAACGGGGAGATGTCGAGGCCGAACTCGTCACCTGTTATCTCGAAGAGCTGGCGGAGGTCGGAGCGCACACTCCCGACCCGGGTGGACAGGTTCTGCGTTCAGCTTGTTCACGCGCTTGGACCTTATGGCGCAGGACCCGCCCCGAGATGGCTGTGGACGATGTGGAGACCGTCGGAGGCGCTCCCGTCGAGACGGACGTGGAAGGTCTTTGGGAGGCGGACTACGATCCGCCCACCCGACGGCCCGGACTCTCGGCGACCGTGCGGATCACGGTCCCGGCCCACCGGATGGAAGGCGTACGACTCGGGGCGCTCGCTCAGGCTTGGGGCGTGGCCGACACGGCCGCAGGCATCCGGTACTCAGGCAGGGGCCACCAGGTCGCCAAGATCTCATTGCGGCGCGTCGGGAGGAAGGGATGACAGGCCAGGCCGAGTCTCCTCTCACCTTCCGGGAGATCTTCAACCTTCCGGTCAGCGTCGACCTGCGAACGGCGGCCAGGGCGTTCGGTATGTGCCTCAGCACTGCCTATCGACTCGTGGCCCAGGACGCCTTCCCCTGCCACACGGTTCGGGTCGGTCACCGCCACCGTGTGCTCACCGTGGACCTGCTGCGGGCGCTGGGCATCGAAGAACGTCCTGTCTTCGCCGACGAAGTCGCCGACGGAGTCGCGCTCACCCTCTTCGACTGATGCTCGCCCTCGACCGTCGGCTGCCTGGCCGCCGTACACGGTCACACCTCATGGACATCTTCCAAGGAGCCCGCCATGCCTACCTGTCTCGCCATCAGTGGAACGAAAACCACTGGCCACTGTTCTGCCTCCCCCTCTCCGGAGCGGCGGCATCGGTCCACCGTCCTCTACGAGGAGGTCATGGGCCCGGTGTGCGAGCAACTCGGTCTCACCTTTCTGCGGGCGGACAAACTCGCGGAAGCCGGTTTGCCCGGGGAGCAGCTGCTGCGCATGGTCGCTGAAGTGGACATCGTCGTCGCGGACGTCGGTGAACCCGACGCGGAATTGTCCTTCGGGCTCGGAGTGCGGCATGCGCTCGGTCGGTACACCGTCCATGTCACCGAAGGGACCGCCGTGCTCACTGGTGCGGCGACGACACCTCGTATCGAATTTCCCTCACGCTCCGCGGATGTCGTCATGGCCCGGCGACAACTCATGGGCCTGCTCACCGAAGTGGTCTGCGGGGAAACCGCCGTGCCACTGCCCGCTCTCTCGACGGCGCCCATTGCGCAGGCGGCAGCCGAGCACGATGAGGAAGCCCCCGGCCTTTTCGAGGTGGTCGTCGACGCGGAGGCACAGCTGGAGGCAATGGAGGGCCACATGGCCGACGTGGAGTCCGCCCTGACGGATTTCACGGCGATGATGGACCTGATCGGGGAGGACATGGCCCGCGTCAGTCATCCCGGAGCATCGATGAGTATGAAACTGTCCGTCGTCAATCGCCTGGCCAAGGCCATCGACGGACCGGCCGATGACCTGGAGTCGGCGGCCAAGAGCTTCGCGGAGGGTATGGGAGCTGCTGCGGTCGCGCTCAGAGTGTTTCTGGAATGGGCGGGGAACACGCCACGCTCCGAATGGCCGGAGGGCGCGGACGGTGTGCTGGATGACGTGGGCAACGCGACGTGGGACGTACAGGCCGCCGCGGTCGGCTTTCAGGAGGGGATGGCGTTGATCGACATGTTCGGTGCTTCCAGTCGTCGGCTGCGCCGACCGGTTCGGCGAATCAGCACGTCCTTCCGGATCATCTTCCAGAGCGTGTCCGTTCTGGAAGAGCTGCAGGACATGGCTGTGGCGCTCAAGAAATCCTGATCCACCGGCACTTCGGTATGCGCCGTAGGACCGCCCGGACGAAAACCGGGCGGTCCTCGTAGATGTGGAAGTCCCGCAGGGGGCATCAGCACCCTTCGAAGCGGCGCCCCCGGCGGATGCGGCGGCAGACGTTCGTCAGATGTCCCAGAGGACTCCTACGACTCGCGGATGCCCTTTCGGTCCTGCTCGACGTAGGACCGGGCAGCCGCTCGGCACGTCGGTGGTGCAGGTGTGGGTGGCCGACGGCCCGACGTACGCGTGCCCCGGGCAGCGCACCCAGCCCGCCCCGAGACACCACACCTCATGCGCCCGTTGTGACGCGAGGGTTGACGGTGCCTCAGCACCCCTTTAAATTCACGGCTTGTAAAAAGCTGTGAACCCCTTGTGCCACCCCACTGACCGTCCACCACAGTCGCATCAGCCTCCCGCCTTCGGAACCCCCTGCCCGATCCACCGCCCGCACCGCACGCCCGGCGTCGGACGAGCGAGCATCACCGGCTCACGCCGAGCGGCAGGCGACATCCCCCACCCGATCAGGAGTTTCCGTGCCTCTGAGACACCCACACTGGCGGCGACCGCGCTCCCGGACTGCCAGTCCCGTGGTGCGCAGCCGTCGGGCCACGCTCGCGCTGACTGCGACGGCGGTCGGCGCGCTGCTCGCGCCCGTTGCTCTGGCCACAGTGAACGCACCGCCGGCACAAGCGGTCGGCGCTCCCGTTCAGGTGTACTTCAGCTCGGAGTCGACCGCCTCGGGATTCGGCCCGGCCAACGCGAACTGGTTCACCAACCCGGCGGCGGGACTCGCCTCGACCCGGTATCAGTTGTCGCGGCAGTCCGACCTCACCGCGGTCACGGCCTCGGGCACGGCCACCATCACCGCTGACACTTCCACCCGTTACCAGTCCGTCCTGGGCGTCGGCTCCTCGCTGGAGGAGTCCACGATCTACAACCTGTCCCGGATGAGTGCCTCTGCGCGTACCGCGGCACTGCACAAGCTCGTCGACCCGGTCAACGGTGCCGGGTTCAACATCGCCCGGATCGCGCTGGGTTCGAGCGACTTCACCTCGCGACAGTTCTACACCTACGACGACGGCGCGGCCGACCCGAGCCTGTCGCGGTTCTCCATCCAGAAGGACATCGACTACAACATCATCTCGGTCCTCAAGGAAGCGAAGGCGATCAACCCGAACCTGCTGTTGTTCGGCAGCGTGTGGAGCCCCCCGGCCTGGATGAAGGACAACAACAGCCTGATCGGCGGCACGCTTCCCGACGCGAACATCCCTGTGCTCGCCACGTACTTGCGCAAGGCCGTCACCGCCTACGCCGGCCAGGGACTACCGCTGTACGCCGTCACGATGCAGAACGAACCGCTGTTCTCACCGCCGGACTACCCGGGCATGAAGCTCACCGCCGACCAGGAACGCAGGATTGCCACCGCACTGCGCGGCGAGCTGAACAGCAACGGCTCGTCAGCCACCAAGATCTGGGCCTTCGACCACAACTTCGGCGACGGCCCGGCCTACGCCGCCGGTGTCCTCGGCAATCCCGGCTCGCCCAGCAGCGCGTTCAGCTCGGTCGACGGCGTCGCCTTCCACGACTACGGCGGGGATCCGACCGCCATGGCACAGGTCAAGTCGAGCTACCCGACCAAGGACGTGGCCATGACCGAGCGCGCCGTGTGGGGCACCGCGGGCGCGGACCGGATCGTGCAGTACTTCCGCAACCAGTCGATCATGTACCAGGACTGGGTCACCATGCTCGACCAGAACCGCAGCCCCGAGCAGTGGTCCGGCGCACCCGACCCGACCATGCTCATCCAGTCGCCGAGTAACCCGGACACGTACTGGGCACTGCCCGAGTACTACATCGTCGGCCAGTTCTCGAAGTTCATCGCACGCGGTGCCACCCGGGTCCAGACGAACAACGGCAACAGTGGCAATGTAACCAACGTCGCCTTCCTCAATCCTGACGGCAGCCTGGTGACCGTCGTGGTCAACCAGACAGGTTCCAACCAGCCCTTCACGCTGCGGGCCGCCGGCCAGCAGGTCAGCAGCACGCTGCCCGCCAAGACGGTGGGCACGTACATATGGCCGGACGTCGGCGGAGGCAGCACCGGGCCCGTCGACCCGACGAAGTGGTACACGGTCACCAACACCAACAGCGGCAAGTGCGTTGACGATGCGGCTGGTTCGACCGCCAACGGCGCCGCCGTGCAGCAGTGGGCCTGCGTGCCGGGCAGCACCAACCAGCAGTGGCAGTTCCAGCCCACCGACAGTGGCTACTACAAGGTCGTCAGCCGCAACGCGGCCAACGCCGCCTGGGACATCACCGGCGGGACGGGCGCCGGCAACGGAGCAAAGATTCAGCTCTGGGCCTACGGCGGCGGTACCAATCAGCAGTGGAAGGCGGTTCCCGGGGCAGGTGGCACGTACACCCTGACGCCACGCAGCAATCCCGCCCAGTGCCTGGACGTCACTGACGTCTCCACTGCCGACGGTGCCCGGCTCCAGCAATGGACGTGCTCCGGCGGTACTGCCCAGTCCTTCACCCTTACCCCTCAGTAGGTCGGATCGGCGCTGCCCGGCGTCCGGCACCCGCGGTGCCTCAGGATGCCGGGCGGCGCCACCCGAGAAAGAGCAGGACTCACACCGGGCGATCGGCGTGCACCTGCTGGGTGGCCGGTCGAGCGGCTGAACCAGGCGAGGCGACAGGCCGCCTCGGAGCCGTCCGCTCCGTGCAGGGAGCCGGGTGCACGTCACGGATGCTCGTCGGCGTGCAGAGCCAGCGGGCGGTGATGGTGGCGAGGGCGAGGGCGGCTTCGGTCATGCCGAAGGTGTCGCCCATGCAGGTGTGCACACCTCCGCCGAACGGGGATGTGGCAGGGCCTCTGCATCATGTGGCGGCGGTTGCGGAGGCAGCGTCACGGATTGGTCGGCTGCCGAATCAGATCCGCGCGGTCTTTGACGACTGGGTTCTCACGGGTTTTCAGGCGTACTTGGCGTCGATCGCTGAGCACGCACAACGCCACGGGACCTTCGTCGGTCCGCTCGAACGGGCTCGCATGGCGTGGGGCCGTGGGGCGCCAAGCCGCGTTTACTGGCTCCTGTCGGTCGCCTGCGCGCGCGAGGGCATGGGCGCCTCTCGGAGGCCGGAGAACGGAGCCCCACGGACAGGGGCGCGTTCGGTGTCAGTGGGGTCTTCTAGGGTGCCTGCCATGAGCAGATGGATGGGGAACACCCAGGTCCTGGCAGAACAGGCCGCTCGGTACCGGTTCCTCGCGGAGCGCGGCGAGCTGCCCGAGCTGTCTCGCGTCGTCATGCGGACCGCCTGCAACAACGGCTCCATGACGGGTGTGGGGGTCGAGAACATGGAGCTCCTACGGGCGCTGCCCGACGAGGACCGGCTGGAGCTCGCCCGTATATGGGCCCATTGGTACGCCCATGTGGAAGACGACTGTTCTGCCGAGGAGTTCAGGCGGGATCCGGAATACCTCCGCACCGAACTGCTCATGGTCGCTTCCGGAGTCGTCCGGGGCCTCGACGGGGACCTGCTGGCCGCCGAACGCCAGGACGAGCTTTCCCGGTTGGGGGACCAGTTCCTCGTCTGGTCGACCCACCGGATCTGGGAACTGGCCGACGCGGAACTCACGGCGGGGCGTACTCCCGACGCGGCCGTCCTGGCCGCCTTCCGGCGCACGAGTGCGTCGGCGCACCTGCCGGGCTTCCGTCGCACGCATGCGGCCGCGAACGGCAGGGAACCCGGACTGCGGACCCTGCTGGCCCATTTTCCCGGTCCGCTGCTCAATCCCGGTGAACCGTGGGCCGACGCCGCCCTCAAAGAAGCAACTGCCGGGGGAGAGCCGTGGCAACGGCTGTTGAAGCATGCGGCCCCGGCCACGGCCGAAGCACCGTCGGCGAAGTGGAGACGGACCGGATCGGAGCTGCTGGACGCCATCGGCCCGGAGGAGGTGCGACGAGCGGTGCTCAGGTGGTTGGAGCTGGCTCATCTGGATCGCACCTCCCCGCTTCTCGGCCATCCGCACCTCCCGTTCGATGTGAACGAGTGTTTCGACCCCTACAACTCCCACGTCCTACGCGGACTCACATGGATGCTCGCCCTCCTTCCACCTCGGCCGGACACCGTCCATGCCCTCGTCGACGCCCTCGTCGACCTCGTCGAGACCTCCCTGGACGAGCGGTCCGCGGACGCGCCCCGCTCGCCGCAAGTGGCTGAGGCGGCCGTCGTCGCGCTGGCTCTGCTCGGTGACCGGGCGGCACGGACGGAACTGGAGATCCTGAGCAGACGGGTCACGCACCAGGGCACGTCACTGCGCATACACAAAGCACTCGCGATGCTCTGATCAGGCCACGGACGCTCTCGCCGAAGCGAGAACATCGAGAGATGACGGACTACATCAAGAAGGCAGGTCCGGCGGAGCGACCCGTCGGCGAACCGGGGCTCTCCGCCCACCAGCGGGCACTGCGCGACCGATTGCTCGCGGCCCCTGTCGTTCCCGCGCCCGCGCCTTGGCGGCCCGTCTTCGAGCACGCGTACGGAGTCCCCGTCGGCGGACTGCTCGGCATCGGCTTCGCGGCGCATCCCGACAGCGGCCATGACCTGGTCATGGTCGTCTCGCACGACGGTCACGGTCTCTTCGACGCCGTCACCGGCGAAAAGATCGCCCGGGACCGCGACCCCGACCCCGACGACGGCACCCCCGACGCGGTCGCCGACCTGACCTGCCCCGGGCCGGGGCCGATCGCCGGCAGCCGCGTACACATCGCGGGGCTCTTCGGGGGACGGCTGCACACCACGACCGGGGACGGCTGGACCCTGGAGGCCGTCACCCCGGCATGGCCCCACGATCGTGTGCTGCTCTCGGTCGACGGCGGGCTTCCCCACACCGGCCCGTACGGAGAGCGGTGGTGGCACATCTTCCACTCCACGTACTCGGAGCTTCGAGCCTTCGGGTTCTCCCCCTCAGGGGAGACCGTCGCCGTCGCGACGAGCAGTGACCTGTCCCTGTGGACCCGCCGCCCCGAGCACGGCAAGGGCGGCGTGGCCCCGCACTGACCCGACTCTCCGCGCACGCCGTACCCCTTGGGGTCGGGCGACCAGCCCGACCCCAACCGGTGCTTGCCGGCGTGCTCGCACCGCCGTGCTCGACCGCATTCAGGCCGAGGCGAGGAGTTCTCGCAGTTCGGTCAGCTTGGCCTCCGCGGGTGAGCCGGTGGGGGCGCTGTGGACGTTCATCTTCTGGACCGCGTCGCCGGGCACGGGCAGGGCCTCGCAGTCGAGCCGGAACTCGCCGACGGCGGGGTGGCGCATCAGCTTGCTGGCGAAGGTGCACTCGAAAGCACCCTGCTTCGCCCACATCACGCGGAAGTCCTCGCTGCGGTCGCGCAGCGAGGCGGTCACCTCGGCGACCCGGGCGTCGCCGGGATTGCTCGCGGCCTGCATACGCAGGCCGTGCGCCATGCCCTGGGCGATCCGCTCCCACTCGACGAACCGCTCCCTGGCCTCCGGAGCCAGGAAGGTCCACACGGCGAGGTTCCGCTCGGAGGCAGGCACGGCGGTGGGGTCGAAGAAGATCTCGGCCGCCAGCGCGTTCACCGCCAGGACGTCCATGCCGCGGCCCGTCACCATGACGGGAACGTCGGTGAAGGTGTCCACGAGGCGTCGGATCGTCGGCCGCACCCGTTCACCACGGGACGACGAGATGCCGGCGCGGGACGCGGCGGCGGAGGGGTGGCGCGGTCCCGCCACCAGGTCGCGCAGGTAGCGGCGCTCTGCGTCGTCGAGCGTGAGGGCGTCGGCGACGCCTGTCAGCACCGAGTCGGAGACTTGGCCGATGCGACCCTGCTCGAGCCGGGCGTAGTAGTCGAAGCTGACGCCGGCGAGCTGGGCGACCTCCTCGCGGCGCAGTCCCTTGACCCGGCGCTGGCGGACATCGACGCCGGCACTGCGGGACGAGCGTCCGCCGACGGCAGCGGGCGCCGCGCGGGCACGCGCGGCACGAAGGAACCTGCCGAACTCTTCCCTCGTGTCCATCACGCCTCCCGCTCCACGTTCCGTCCTAATGAGTACTGCCAGTCCTAGGTAACGCAGGGCCGACCGACCCGCATTCCTGACCGTCCGATCTCCGTTGTCATAAGTGGACGCGGAACGCAGCGTCCAGCCATCACATCCCGATTCAGGAGATCCCCATGTCCAAGGTACTCATCATGCTCACCGGTGCGCGTGTCTGGAGCCAGAACGACGGCACCCAGCGTCCGACCGGCTTCTGGGGCGAGGAGTTCGCCGTCCCGCACCAGCTGCTGTCCGAGGCGGGCGTCGAACTCACCCTGGCCACCCCGGGCGGCGTGGTCCCCGTCGTCGACGAGCTCAGCCTGTCGGTCGAGGCCAACAACGGTGACGCGGACGCCGTCGCACGCTTCCGCTCCTACCTCGAACAGGTGCGCGATTTCCTTGAGAACCCGCTGCGCCTGGAGGACATCGACCCGTCGGAGTACGACGCGGTGCTCGTCCCCGGCGGTCACGGACCGATGCAGGACCTGGCCGTGAACGCCGAGTCCGGCCGGATCCTCGCCGCCATGCTGCCCGACAACAGCAAGACGGTGGCGGCGCTCTGCCACGGGCAGGCGTCCTTCCTCTCCGCGGGAGACGCGGAGGGCAAGTGGCCCTTCACGGGCCGCAGGATGACCTCGTTCACCGACGAGGAGGAGCACATCACCGGTCTGGACGCGAACGCGCCGTGGCTCCTGGAGGCCCGTCTGCGCGCGGGTGGCGCCGAGGTCACCGGCGGTCCGGCCTGGCAGTCGCACGTCGTGGTCGACGGCAACCTGATCACCGGCCAGAACCCCGCCTCGGGTGCGGCCGTCGCCAGGAAGCTCCTCGCAGCCCTCGGTGTCGAACAGGCCGCTTGACCGGTGTGGGCCTGCCGTCCGGTGCCGTAGCGCGGTCCGTCCAAGAGACCGACGGGGCGATCGTCCGGCAGGTCCACGAAGTCGCCGCGGCGCGGACCTCGAAGCCCTCTTCGAGGTCCGCGCCGCGGACCATCGGCTGACGCTGCCCGAGGGCCGTCAGGCACCCGGCCCGTGGACCGGACACGACGCCGACGCGGTCCGGGAGCGGAACTCCGCCGCGGACGGTGCCGACGTGATCACCGCCCACGGGACCACCCACGAGCTCATCGCCGACGGCCCTCACCGGGTGATCGCCGTCGTCGGACTCGACCGGCCCGCGGACGGCCCGCGTCGAACCATCGCAGTGACAAAGTGAAGGACACCCCCATGACCCCGCCCATCCCGACCCGAGACCTCGGCCCCGAGGAGCTCACCGTCGGCGCCGTCGGCTTCGGCGCGATGAGCTTCGGCAACTATCACAACCCTCCGGCGTACTACGACAAGGACGCCGTCGCGAAGGAAATCCTCGATCGAGCCGGGGAACTCGGCCTCACCTTGGTCGACACCGCGGACGTGTACGGCCCGAGCGAGGAAGTCGTGGGCCGCGCCCTGCGGGGCCGTCGCGACGACTTCGTGGTGGCGACCAAGTTCGGCATCGTTCCCATGACCGCGGCGACACCCCCGCGTGCCGACGGGACCCGCGCCTACCTGCGCGGCCAGGTGGAGCGGTCGCTGCGCCGACTGGGCACCGACCACATCGACCTGTACTACGTCCATCGGATCGACCCGACCACCCCGATCGAGGACACGATCGAGGCGATGGCCGAGCTCGTGACCGAGGGCAAGGTCCGGCATCTGGGTCTGTCCGAGGCTGCCGTCGACACCGTCCGCCGGGCCGCGGCGATCCATCCGATCACCGCACTCCAGACCGAGTGGTCGCTGTGGCAGCGCGGCATCGAGGCCGAGGTCCTGCCCGCCGCCCGCGAGCTGGGGATCGCCATCGTCCCCTACAGCCCGCTCGGGCGCGGCGTCCTGACGGCGACGGGTTCACCCCGGGGCGGACAGGTCGACCCGAGCACGCGCCTGCTGGAGATCGTCCAGCGCATCGCGGGTGAGGTCGGAGCCGAGCCGGGCCAGGTCGCGCTCGCCTGGCTGCTCCACCAGGGTGATGACGTGCTGCCGATCCCCGGCACGCGCCAGGCCGACCACATGGAGAAGAACACGCTGTCGGCGCTCGTCGAGCTCAGCGCCGACCAGCTCGCCGAGCTGAGCTCCATCCCTCTCGCCGCGGAACGCAGGGGCCTCACGCCCAACTGGTTCGACGGCGTGACCCCTCCCCGACGGGCCTGACGAGCGACGCGCTGTCGGTCGACGTCCGAGGGCGCGGACGGACAAGGCCCCCGGGCCGTCGACGGAGATGTCCGACACCTCGGCCGAGCGGCCCGGCGGCCTCGTCCCGGAGGAGCCCCAGGGCTGCCGCCGCCGCACCGCCGCCGCACCCTCCCCGACCCGCCAGGCAGCAGGTCGGGCAGAGTGCGGCGGCACCCGTTCGTCAGATGTCCCGGAAGATCTCGATCTGCGCGCCGATCGAGTTGAGGCGTTCCGCCAGGTCCTCGTAGCCGCGGTTGATGACGTACACGTTGCGGAGCACCGACGTGCCCTCCGCCGCCATCATCGCCAGCAGGACGACCACCGCCGGGCGCAGGGCCGGCGGGCACATCATCTCGGCCGCGCGCCAGCGGGTGGGGCCCTCGACCAGGACGCGGTGCGGGTCGAGCAACTGGAGCCTGCCGCCGAGGCGGTTGAGGTCGGTGAGGTAGATCGCGCGGTTGTCGTAGACCCAGTCGTGGATGAGGGTCTTGCCCTGGGCGACCGCCGCGATGGCCGCGAAGAACGGCACGTTGTCGATGTTGAGGCCGGGGAACGGCATCGGGTGGATCTTGTCGATGGGCGCCTCCAGCTTGGAGGGGCGCACGGTCAGGTCCACCAGGCGCGTACGACCGTTGTCGGCGACGTACTCCGGGGTGCGGTCGTGGTCGAGGCCCATCTCCTCCAGGACCGCGAGTTCGATCTCCAGGAACTCGATCGGCACCCGGCGCACGGTGAGTTCGGACTCCGTCACCACCGCCGCGGCCACCAGGCTCATCGCCTCGACCGGGTCCTCGGAGGGGGAGTAGTCGACGTCGACGTCGATGTTCGGCACGCCGTGCACGGTGAGCGTGGTGGTGCCGATGCCCTCGACGCGGACGCCCAGCGCCTCCAGGAAGAAGCAGAGGTCCTGGACCATGTAGTTGGAGGAGGCGTTGCGGATGACGGTGGCGCCGTCGTGGCGGGCCGCGGCCAGCAGCGCGTTCTCGGTGACGGTGTCCCCGCGCTCGGTCAGCACGATCGGGCGGTCCGGGCGGACGGCACGGTCGACCTCGGCGTGGTACTGGCCCTCCGTCGCCGCGACCTCCAGACCGAAGCGGCGCAGGGCGATCATGTGCGGTTCGATGGTGCGCGTGCCGAGGTCGCAGCCGCCGGCGTACGGCAGCTTGAAGTGGTCCATGCGGTGCAGCAGCGGGCCGAGGAACATGATGATGGAGCGGGTGCGGACGGCCGCCTCGGCGTCGATGGCCGTGAGGTCCAGATCGGCCGGCGGCACGATCTCCAGGTCGACGCCGTCGTTGATCCAGCGGGTGCGCACGCCGATGGAACCGAGCACCTCCAGCAGGCGGTACACCTCCTCGATGCGGGCGACCCGGCGCAGCACCGTGCGGCCCTTGTTGAGCAGCGTGGCGCACAGGAGGGCGACGCAGGCGTTCTTGCTCGTCTTGACGTCGATGGCGCCGGACAGGCGACGGCCGCCGACGACCCGCAGATGCATCGGGCCCGCGTAGCCCAGTGAGACGATCTCACTGTCCAGGGCTTCACCGATTCGGGCGATCATCTCAAGGCTGATGTTCTGGTTGCCGCGCTCGATACGGTTCACGGCACTCTGACTGGTGCCGAGGGCCTCCGCGAGTTGGGCCTGTGTCCAGCCCCGGTGCTGTCGGGCGTCGCGGATGAGCCTGCCGATGCGTACGAGGTAGTCGTCTGCCATGAGGTTGAGGCTATCTCAGATATGAGATGGTGCCTGTCGGGGGGTCCATTCGGGTGACACTTCGTCAAGGATGCCTGGTGAGGCGGTTGTCGCCCTCACCCGATCGCCAGTGAAGCAGGGACATGTCTACCGAATCACCTCATAACGTGACGCTCGACTCGTTTCCGGTGGCGTCCGACGGGGCCGGCCCCTACGGCATCGCCTCCGGCCCGGACGGCGCCCTGTGGCTCACCCTCGTCCACGGCGGCCGCATCGCCCGCCTCGCGCTCGACGGCACGGTCCGGGAGCACCCCCTCGACCCGCCGTCCTGCCGCCCCTGTGTCATCACGCCCGGCCCGGACGGCGCCCTGTGGTTCACCCGCTCCCAGGACCACGCCGTCGGCCGGATCACGGTCGACGGCCGTACGGACACCTTCCCCACGCCGACACCCGGCAGCGCCCCCTACGGCATCACGGCCGGCCCCGACGGCGCCCTGTGGTTCACCGAGCCGGGGGCCGACCGCGTCGGGCGGATCACCGTCGGCGGGGAGGTCACCGAGTTCGCGCTGCCCGTCTCCGGGGCGTTCCCTGCGGCCATCACCGCCGGTCCGGACGGGGCGCTCTGGTTCGCCCTCAACCAGGCCGACGCGATCGGGCGCATCACCGTCGGCGGTGACGTCTCCGTGTACGCCCTGCCGACCGCCGGCTCCGCGCCCGTCGGCATCACCGGTGACGGTGTCCACGTCTGGTACGTGGGGATCGGGGCCGGCCTGGTCGGGCGGATCTCCATGGACGGCGACGTCGAGGAGTTCCCGCTGCCCGACCCCGAGGCCAAGCCCCACGCGATCGTCGCCGCCGCCCCCGGCGAGTGCTGGTTCACGGAGTGGGGCACGGGCCGCGTGGGCCGCGTGACGGCCGACGGCACCATCGAGGAGTACGACCTCCCCTCACCCACCGCCGCACCGCGGGGCGCCACCCTCGCCCCCGAACCCCACGGCCTCACCGTCGGCCCGGACGGCGCGATCTGGACCGCCCTGGAGACCGGCGGCGTCTCTCGGATCACGCTCACGGGCGTGCGATACGTTGCCCGCCGTGACTGAGCCGGGACCCGTCGCCTGGCCACCGGCCCCGATCAGGACCGAACGGCTCGTCCTCAGGGAGTCCGAGGCGCGGGACCGGGCGGCGTTCATCGAACTGTTCGCCTCGCCGGAGGTGCGTACCTACCTCGGCGGCCCCCGACCCCGTGACGAGCTCGAACGCGCGGTGCCCGAACTGCCGGGGCGGCGCCCCGGCCTCTTCGTGGTCGATCTCGACGGAGCGGCGATCGGCACGGTCACGCTCGATCGGCGCGACGCGGAGCGTCCGGGGCACGTCCGTGCGGATGCCGGGGAAGCCGAGCTCGGCTACATGTTCCTGCCCGAGGCGTGGGGGCACGGGTACGCCGTCGAGGCGTGTGCGGCGGCGCTCGGCTGGTTCGCCGACGCGCTTCCCGGTGAGCCGGTGGTGCTCTGCACCCAGACCGCCAACGATCGCTCGATGCGCCTCGCGGCGAGGCTGGGGTTCACCGAGGTGCAACGGTTCGAGGAGTGGGGCGCCGAGCAGTGGTTCGGCGTGTGGTCCCCGGCCACGCGAAACGATGGCGTTCGCTGTCAAATGCCGCGAAAGGGCGGCAGCGGTCGTCCGGGCCGGGCATGACCATCCCCGTCCCATGTACTAGAGTTATCTCGACATCGAGATATCTGCCGAGGCGCACCGCAGTCGCACGCATCACCGGTCTGGCGGTAAGGATTACCTTACTTAGTCTTACCTTAGCGGATCGGCCCACATGCCGTGGCGGCAGGATCGTGGTGATAGGCGCACATCAATGAAGGAGACTGTCGTGTCGGCGAACAGCTTCGACGCCCGCAGCACGCTGCAGGTGGGCGACGAGTCGTACGAGATCTTCCGGCTGGATAAGGTGGAAGGCTCGGCTCGCCTTCCGTACAGCCTGAAAGTGCTGCTGGAGAACCTGCTCCGCACCGAGGACGGCGCGAACATCACGGCCGACCACATCCGCGCCCTCGGCAACTGGGACTCGCAGGCCCAGCCGTCCCAGGAGATCCAGTTCACGCCCGCCCGCGTGATCATGCAGGACTTCACCGGCGTGCCCTGCGTCGTGGACCTCGCCACCATGCGCGAGGCCGTCAAGGAGCTCGGCGGCGACCCGGCGAAGATCAACCCGCTGGCCCCGGCCGAGCTGGTCATCGACCACTCGGTCATCGCCGACAAGTTCGGCACCAACGACGCCTTCCAGCAGAACGTCGAGCTGGAGTACGGCCGCAACAAGGAGCGTTACCAGTTCCTGCGCTGGGGCCAGACCGCCTTCGACGAGTTCAAGGTCGTCCCGCCGGGCACCGGCATCGTCCACCAGGTCAACATCGAGCACCTGGCCCGCACGGTCATGGTGCGCGGCGGACAGGCGTACCCCGACACCCTGGTCGGCACCGACTCCCACACCACGATGGTCAACGGCCTCGGCGTCCTCGGCTGGGGCGTCGGCGGCATCGAGGCCGAGGCCGCCATGCTCGGCCAGCCGGTCTCCATGCTCATCCCGCGCGTCGTCGGCTTCAGACTCACCGGTGAGCTCCGGCCCGGCACCACCGCCACCGACCTCGTGCTCACGATCACCGAGATGCTGCGCAAGCACGGCGTCGTCGGCAAGTTCGTCGAGTTCTACGGCGAGGGCGTCGCCGCCACGAGCCTCGCCAACCGCGCCACCATCGGCAACATGTCCCCGGAGTTCGGCTCCACCGCCGCGATCTTCCCGATCGACGACGAGACCCTGAACTACCTGCGCCTGACCGGCCGCAGCGACCAGCAGGTCGCGCTCGTCGAGTCGTACGCCAAGGAGCAGGGCCTCTGGCTGGACCCGAAGGCCGAGCCGGACTTCTCCGAGAAGCTCGAACTCGACCTCGCCACGGTCGTCCCGTCCATCGCCGGCCCGAAGCGCCCGCAGGACCGCATCGTCCTGGCCAACGCCGCCCAGCAGTTCGCCCAGGACGTCCGCAACTACGTGGACACCGCCGACGAGGCGGGCAAGGAGTCCTTCCCGGCCTCCGACGCCCCGGCCGCCTCCAACGGCGTCCCCTCCAACCCGGTCCAGGTCACCGCCCCCGACGGCACGGTCTACACCCTCGACCACGGCGCGGTGACGGTCGCGGCCATCACCTCCTGCACCAACACCTCCAACCCGTACGTCATGGTCGCCGCCGCCCTGGTGGCCAAGAAGGCGGTCGAGAAGGGCCTGACCCGCAAGCCCTGGGTCAAGACCACCCTCGCCCCGGGCTCCAAGGTCGTCACCGACTACTTCGACAAGGCGGGCCTGACCCCGTACCTCGACAAGGTCGGCTTCAACCTGGTCGGTTACGGCTGCACCACCTGCATCGGCAACTCCGGCCCGCTGCCGGACGAGGTCTCCAAGGCCGTCAACGACCACGACCTCGCGGTCACGTCGGTCCTCTCCGGCAACCGGAACTTCGAGGGCCGCATCAACCCCGACGTCAAGATGAACTACCTGGCCTCCCCGCCGCTGGTCGTCGCGTACGCCCTCGCGGGCTCCATGAAGGTGGACATCACCCGTGACGCCCTGGGCGCCGACCAGGACGGCAACCCGGTCTTCCTGAAGGACATCTGGCCGAGCGAGGCCGAGGTGAACGACGTCGTCGCGGGCGCCATCGGCGAGGACATGTTCAACAAGTCCTACCAGGACGTCTTCGCGGGCGACGCCCAGTGGCAGTCCCTGCCCATCCCGACCGGCAACACCTTCGAGTGGGACGCCGAGTCGACCTACGTGCGCAAGCCCCCGTACTTCGAGGGCATGGCCATGGAGCCGGCCGCGGTCACCGACATCGACGGCGCCCGTGTCCTCGCCAAGCTGGGCGACTCGGTCACCACCGACCACATCTCCCCGGCCGGTGCCATCAAGGCCGACACCCCGGCCGGCAAGTACCTCACGGAGCACGGCGTCGAGCGCCGCGACTTCAACAGCTACGGCTCGCGCCGCGGCAACCACGAGGTCATGATCCGCGGCACGTTCGCCAACATCCGCCTGCGCAACCAGATCGCGCCGGGCACCGAGGGCGGCTACACCCGCGACTTCACGCGGGCCGCCGAAGGTGAAGGAGGTGCTCCGGTCGCCTTCATCTACGACGCCTCCCGCAACTACATCGAGCAGGGCATCCCGCTCGTCGTCCTCGCGGGCAAGGAGTACGGCTCCGGCTCGTCCCGCGACTGGGCGGCCAAGGGCACCGCGCTGCTCGGCGTGAAGGCCGTCGTCGCCGAGTCGTACGAGCGCATCCACCGCTCGAACCTCATCGGCATGGGCGTCCTGCCGCTCCAGTTCCCCGAGGGCCAGAACGCCGAGTCCCTGGGCCTGACCGGTGAGGAGACCTTCTCCGTCGCCGGCGTGACCCAGCTCAACGAGGGCACCACCCCACGCACCGTGAAGGTCACCACCGACACCGGCGTGGAGTTCGACGCGGTCGTGCGCATCGACACCCCCGGCGAGGCGGACTACTACCGCAACGGCGGCATCCTCCACTACGTGCTGCGCAGCCTGATCACCAAGTAGGCGGCGCCCCACAGGAGAAGAGGGCCGCACCCCCGGCACCGGGGGTGCGGCCCTCTGCCGTGCGGGGATCAGGCCAGGAGTTCCACCTCCGCGAGGGTCGACTCACCGTCGAGGACCAGGCGGTACTCGGCGTACGAGCCCGGCGCGGCGACGGTGAACGCCCTGGTCTGGCGGTCCCAGGCGAAGGACTCGCCGGAGCGGTGGTCCAGCGTGCGCCACGTGGTGCCGTCCGCCGAGCCCTGGAGGGTCCAGCCGGTCGGCGCCGCGGTGTGGTCGGTGCCCGACGTCAGCGTGTACTGGATCGCCTTCGCCGCGGCGTTCACCGGCAGGTCCACGGAGGTCACCGCCGCTGACGTGGCCGACGTGTTGTCGAACAGGGCGCCGGCGCCCTTCAGCACGTCGGCACGGGGCGTGGCCACCTCGTCGTCCTTGGTGATGGAGACGGGCGCCGCGTCCTTGCCCGTGCCCCACCTGGACGGCCGGGAGCCCATGTCGAAGGTCAGCACCCCGCCCTTCTCCAGCAGCTCGTGCGGCAGCGAGGTCTTCGTCCAGGCACGGCCGTTGACCTTCAGACCCTGCACGTAGACGTTGTTCGCGCTGTTCTTCGGCGCGTTGACCACGAGGTCGCGGCCGTTCTCCAGGTGGACCGTGACCTTCTTGAACAGCGGGGAGCCGATGGCGTACTCGTCGCCGCCCATGACCAGCGGGTAGAAGCCGAGCGAGGAGAAGAGGTACCAGGCCGACTGCTCGCCGTTGTCCTCGTCGCCGTGGTAGCCCTGCCCGATCTCGCTGCCCGTGTAGAGGCGGGAGAGCGCCTCGCGGACGTTCGCCTGCGCCTTCCAGGGCTCACCGGCCGCGTCGTACATGTAGATGACGTGGTGCGCGACCTGGTTGGAGTGGCCGTACATGCCCATCCGCACGTCCCGCGCCTCGGTCATCTCGTGGATGACACCGCCGTAGGAGCCGACGAACTCCGGTCCGGCCGTCTCCGGCGTGGCGAAGTACTCGTCGAGCTTGTCGGCCAGTCCGGCGCGGCCGCCGTACAGGTTGGCCAGGCCCCGGCTGTCCTGCGGGACGGTGAAGGCGTAGCCCCAGCCGTTGGTCTCCGTGTAGTCGTAGCCCCACACCCGCGGGTCGAACTCGGCGGAGTCCACGCGCCAGTCGCCCTGCGCGTCACGGCCCTGGAAGAAGCCCGCCTTCGGGTCGAAGAGGTTGACGTAGTCCTGGGCGCGGTTGAGGAAGTACTGCGACTCCTCCTTGTAGCGCCTCTCGCCCGTCTTCTCGTACAGGGCCTGGCCCATCCTGGCGATGCCGTAGTCGTTGACGTAGCCCTCCATGGCCCACGAGAAGCCCTCGCCGGTGGCGGTGGAGGTGTAGCCGAGGAACGGCGACGTGGCCATGCCCTTGCGGCCCACGCCCGAGGACGGCGGGACCACGGTCGCGTTCTTCACGGCCGCGTCGTACGCCGCCTTCGCGTCGAACTTCACGCCCTTGACGTAGGCGTCCGCGAACGCCACGTCCGAGGAGGTGCCCGTCATCAGGTCCGCGTAGCCGGGGGAGGACCAGCGCGAGGTCCAGCCGCCGTCCTTGTACTGCTGCACGAACCCGTCGACCATCTCGCCCGCCTGGGAGGGCGTCAGGAAGGAGTACGCCGGCCAGGTGGTCCGATAGGTGTCCCAGAAGCCGTTGTTGACGTACACCTTGCCGTCGACGATCTTCGCGCCGGTGTGGGTCGGGGTGTCCGGACCGGGCATCGGCGAGAACGGCGAGGCGTACCGGTACGTCGAACCGACCTTCTCGAAGCCCGAGTTGGGGTACAGGTACAGCCGGTACATGCTGGAGTACAGCGTGGTCAGCTGGTCCGGCGTCGCGCCCTCGACCTCGACCTTGCCGAGCAGCTTGTCCCAGGTGCGCTGCGCACGGGACCTGACCGTGTCGAAGGAGGTGCCGTCCGGGATCTCCTGGCGCAGGTTGTCCCTGGCCTGGTCCACGCTGATCAGCGAGGTCGCCAGCCGCAGGGTCACCGTGCGGTCGGCGCCCGCGTCGAAGCGGAGGTAACCCTTGACCCCGCCGGCGTCGCCCTCCTTCACCGGCTTGTCGAACACGCCGTACACGAACAGCCGCGTCGCGCCCGTCGACAGGCCGGACTTGACGTCGGAGTAGCCCGTGACGACGCCGTTGTCCTTGTCGAGGGTCAGGCCCGCCTGGTCGGTGACGTTGTCGAACAGCACACTGGCGTCGTCACCGGGGTAGGTGAAGCGCAGCGCCGCCGCGTGGTCCGTCGGGGTCATCTCGGCCTTGAGGCCGTTCTCGAAGCGGACGCCGTAGTAGTACGGGCGTGCCGTCTCGTTCTCGTGCCGGAAGGCCAGTGCCCGCGCCGTGCGGTCGGTGCTCGGGGTGCCGGAGGCGGCGGACGGCATCACCTGGAAGGTCTGCCGGTCGCCCATCCAGGGGCTCGGCTCGTGGCTCGCGCTGAACGCCTGGATCGTGGGCAGGTTGTCCGCGTTGTTGCCGTGCGCGTACTCGTAGAGCCAGCTCAGCGAGCCCGCGTTGGTCACCGGCGTCCAGAAGTTGAAGCCGTGGGGCAGCGCGGTCGCCGGGAAGTTGTTGCCCCGCGAGAAGCTGCCGCTGGAGTTGGTGCCGCGGGTGGTCAGCGCGTAGTCGGACAGGTGCGCCTTCGGCTTCTCCTGCGGGACCGGTTCGATGGCGACGTCGTCCAGCCAGCCGCGGAACTTCGCCGGCCCGGCGGGGGAGTCGTAGGCCAGCAGGACGCGGTCCACGGTCTTGCCCGCGGCGACCGAGCCTATCCGGGAGGTCACGTTGTTCCACTGGTTGACGTACAGCGCCTCGGACGCGCCCTGGCCCCGCGGGGACAGCGTGAAGCCGTGCTGGTCCGTCGCGCCGAGGCCGCTCAGATAGGTGCCGTCGGTGAAGGCCAGGTCCACGGAGACGTTGGTGGCGTCGTAGTCGCGGTCGCCGTCCGCCATCGACGGGAAGAGGCGGTACGACAGCTGGGTGTCGCGGTCGACCCGCACGTCCACGTCGAAGACCTTGTTGTACGAGTACGCCCGCCCGTCGGCGGTGTGCCGGCCCGCGTACCGCAGCGCGCGCTTGCCGGTGTAGCCGGCGCCCGCCTTGGCGGTCGGCGAGCCGCTCGGGCCGCGGTCGACCAGCGAGAGCATGTCCGGCGGCACCGGGGTGTCGCCGCCGCCCGTGGAGAACTGCACGTCGGCCAGCTGCACGATGCCCGAGGCGCCGTTGTTCCGCGTGATGTCGAGCCGGAAGTGCTGGTACTCGGCGGGCTCGGCGAGGTCGTACGACCTGGTCTGGAAACGCTGCGGGAAGGTCTCACCGGAGCGGGTGTCGACCGTCTTCCAGTCCTTGCCGTCCGCCGAGCCCTGAAGGGTCCAGTCCTTCGGGTCGCGTTCGGCGGCGTCGTTGGCCGAAGTGAGCGCGTACGTCACCAGTTTGACGGGCTTGTCGAGGTCGAACTCGACCCAGCCGGTGGGCTCGAAGGTGAGCCACTTGGTGCTCGGCTCACCGTCGACGAGGTTCTCCTTGACCTCGCCGCCGCCCGTGTTCTCGCTGCTCGCCCGTACCTCGGTGACGTGGTCGTTCACACTGCCCGGGATGCCGGTGCTGTAGCCGCCGTCGACCCCCGACGCCCGCTTGCTCCCGTCCCGTGCCGTGTCCACCGTGCTCAGCCAGTCCGGTGCCGGGTCGTCGGTCTCGAACGACGAGGCGAACGTCCGGCTCGCGGTGTGCCCTTCGACGGGCAGCGCCACCGCCGCCCCCTGTGAGCCGACCACCAGACCTAATACGGCCGTGGCGACGGCCGCGGTGCCCCATGTGTGCCGGGTTCTTCGCAACAAAGCGGATACCCTCCCTGCGTGCGCTGGACAACGTTGTCAAATTCCTTGCGCAGCAACCAGTAGCGGTCAAGTGCCGCATGGTGTCAAGGGTGTTGGGTGTGGCGTTAAGGGGCCTATGTCGCGGATTTTTCCGGCAAGGGGCACCCAGCCACCGCATATTTCCGCGAGGTCTCAACTCGGAAAAGACCCATGGCCAACCTTGCATTCGATCTTGCTCAGCCGACCGGAAGTGGACTATACCTGTCGGCGTTTCCTGCACGACCCAGCGCTACCCGACCGCGGTGCCGGGGAGGATCCGGTTCACCGCCTGAGTCCTGGAGAAAGCGAGGACTTGAGCATGGGATCCAACCCGGCAGCGAGCCATGGTGGCGTGGGCCGCCGCGACCTCATCAAGCGGTCCGCCGCCCTCGGTCTGTTCACCCTTCCCGCGGCGGGCTTCCTGTCCGCCTGTGCCAGCAGCGGCGGCGACGGTCAGGACAAGGCCAAGGCGGGCAAGAAGTCCGCGAAGAACCCCCTCGCGGTCAATGACTCCGCGGGCATGGAATTCGTCCTGTTCGACGGCGGTTTCGGCAAGGAGTACGCCCAGGACGCGGTGAAGATCTACGAGAAGGACTTCCCCGGGGCGAAGGTGAAGTTCGCCGCCACCCAGAAGATCCAGTCCACCCTCCAGCCCCGCTTCAACCAGGGCAACCCGCCGGACCTCATCGACAACTCCGGTGCCGAGCAGATGGACATGGGCGTCCTCGTCGGCAAGAACCAGCTCGCCGACCTCACCCCGCTGCTGGACGCGCCCTCGTACGACGACCCGGGCAAGAAGGTCCGCGACACGCTGCGCCCCGGCATCGTGGAGATGGGCCAGTTCGACGGCGACCCCGTCTGGATCATGTACTACGCCTACACGGTCTACGGCGTCTGGTACTCGCAGAAGGCCCTCGACTCGCTGGACGCCGAGTACCCGCAGACCTGGGACCAGATGCTCGCGGTGTGCGAGAAGGCCAAGAAGAAGGGCATCGCGGGCTGGACGTACGCGGGCAAGTACCCGTACTACATCCCGTTCTCGCTGTACCCGATGATCGGCAAGGTCGGCGGCCGCGAAGTGCTCGACGCCATCGACAACCTGGAGCCGAACGCCTGGAAGCACCCGGCGGTCAAGGCGTGTTTCGACGCCTACTACGAGCTCTTCAAGAAGGGGTACATCCTCAAGGGCACCCCCGGTCTCGACCACATCCAGTCGCAGACCGCCTGGGCCCAGGGCAAGGCCCTGTTCATCCCCAACGGCTCCTGGGTGGAGAACGAGTCGGCGAACGTCATCCCCGCCGACTTCGACCTCGCCGTCTCGGCGCCCACCGGCATCGACAGCTCCGACAAGATGCCCTTCGGCACCATCTGGGCGTCCGGCGGCGAGCCGTTCATCGTCCCGGCCAAGGCGAAGAACGCCGCGGGCGGCATGGAGCAGTTGCGCATCATGCTCAGCGAGGCGTCCTCGAAGAACTTCACGGCCAAGGTGAAGTCGCTGACCGCGTACAACGGCGGCACCGACGGCATCACCCTCACTCCGGGCCTCAAGTCCGGTGTCGCCGCGCTGGACAAGGCCGGCGACAACGTCGTGAACCCCCGCCTCCAGGACTGGTACGTGCAGCTCCAGAAGGAGAAGATCGGTGTCGCCGGTCTCGGCGAGATGATGGCCGGCCGGCTCACCCCGGCCGAGGCCATCAAGAAGATCCAGGGCTTTGCCGACGAGGCCGCCAAGGACACGTCGATCAAGCACTACAAGCACCAGTGAGCAATCGTCACCAGGGCCCGTCCGCGGTGTTTCCGCCGGACGGGCCCTGGTGGCGGCGCCCGCACGGAGATCGGGGTCGGCAGTAATGCAGCACGGGAAATACCGGTTCATCGTGGGGTTCCTGGTGGTTCCCCTGGGGCTGTACGCGCTTTTTGTCGTCTGGCCGTTCATCCAGTCCATCTACTACTCGTTCACGGACTGGACGGGGCTCAGCCCCGAATTCAAGATGGTCGGCCTCGACAACTACAAGAGGATGCTCGACGACGAGATCTTCTGGAAGTCGTTGCAGCACAGCCTGCTGTTCGCGTTGGTGCTGCCGGTGGTGACGATCGGCCTCGCCCTGTTCTTCTCCTTCATGATCAATGTGGGCGGGCGCAGGAGAAAGGGCGGCCCGGCCATCTCCGGCGTCCGGGGCTCCTCCTTCTACAAGATCGTCTATTTCTTCCCGCAGGTCCTCTCCATCGCCATCGTCGCGCTCCTGTTCGCCTTCGCCTACAACCCGGACAGCGGCGCCATCAACTCGCTGCTGCGCGGCATCGGCCTCGACAGCCTCCAGCCGCTGTGGCTGGGTGATCCGGGGCTCGCGCTGTGGTGCGTGATGGCGGTCCTGGTCTGGTCGACGACCGGCTTCTTCGTGGTGCTGTTCTCGGCGGGCATGGCGTCCATCCCGGCCGACCTCTACGAGGCCGCGCTGCTCGACGGCGCGGGCCGCGCCGCCACGTTCTTCCGCATCACCCTGCCGCTGCTGTGGGACACCGTGCAGTCCGGCTGGGTCTACATGGGCATCCTCGCCCTGGGCGCCGAGTCGTTCGCCGTCGTGCAGATCATGACGACCGGGCCCGGCGGTCCCGACTACTCGACCACGGTGATGGTCCTGTACGTGTACCAGAAGGCGTTCCGGGACGGTCAGGCCGCCTACGCCACCACCATCGGCGTCGCCCTGCTCGTCGTCACGCTCGCCTTCGCCGCGATCGTGATGCGGCTGGGCCGTCGCGAGCGGCTGGAGTTCTGATCCCATGAAGACGACCGAGACCCCCGCCTCCGTCCCGGCCCAGCCGGGCGCCCCCGTCGTGAAGACCGCCGCGCCGGCCGGGCGGCCCGAGCGGCGCAGGAAGGAGGGCGGCATCCTCAACGCCTTCTCGCACGGCTTCCTGATCATCTGGGCGTTCATGGTGGTCATGCCGCTGCTGTGGGCGGTGATGACCTCCTTCAAGGACGACCGCTCGATCTTCAGCTCGCCGTGGGCGCTGCCGGACAAGCTGCACTTCGACAACTGGTCGCGGGCGTGGACCCAGGCCAACATGAGCGACTACTTCCTCAACACCATCCTGGTGGTGGGCGGTTCGCTCATCGGCACGCTGGTCCTCGGCTCGATGGCGGCGTACGTGCTCGCCCGGTTCGACTTCCCGGGCAACCGCTTCATCTACTACCTGTTCATCGGCGGCATGAGCTTCCCGATCATGCTCGCGCTGGTCCCGCTGTTCTACGTCGTGAACAACATGGGCCTGCTGAACACGATCCACGGGCTGATCCTCGTCTACATCGCGTACTCGCTGCCGTTCACCGTGTTCTTCCTCACGGCGTTCTTCCGGACCCTGCCCACCTCGGTGGCGGAGGCGGCCTTCGTCGACGGCGCCTCCCACAGCCGTACGTTCTTCCAGATCATGCTGCCCATGGCCAAGCCCGGTCTGATCAGCGTCGGCATCTTCAACTTCCTGGGCCAGTGGAACCAGTACATGCTCCCGACGGTGCTGAACACCGACCCGGACAAGCGGGTCCTCACCCAGGGCCTGGTGCAGCTGGCGGTGAGCCAGGGCTACAAGGGCGACTGGTCGGGACTGTTCGCGGGGCTCGTCATGGCGATGCTCCCGGTCCTCGCGGCGTACATCGTCTTCCAGCGCCAGGTGGTGCAGGGGCTCACGGCGGGGGCGCTGAAGTAGCCTCCCGGCGGCTCGGGCCCGCCCCGCGGCGGCCCCGGGGACGGACGGCACCGGCGGGCGGCGGCTCGGACGCCCGCCGGTGCTCCGGCACCCTCCGCCGGGCCGCTCCACGCGTATACAACGGCATGTGATTTAGGTCACCAGATCATGAGTGTTTCCGTCGATCGCACTCGCAAGTCCGCGTTCGCGGGCGCCCGCCGCCCGCGGTTCCGCCGCGCGTGGGCTGGGTGGCCCGCGCCGGCGCCGTCCGGGCCCTCTCCCGCGAGGTCACCGGCGTGCGTGGAGCGCTCCCCGGCCGAACGCGCGACACGGCCTCCGGTCCGCCTGTCCCGCGCGGGTGCCGGACGCTTCCGCGTTCGCAACTGCGCGCTACCCACCGCGCCGTCGTCACACGCCCGGTCCGCCCCCGGCTTCACGGCAGCAATTCGTACAGGCATTCCCGTATACCCCCGTGCGAGGGTGTCGAGGTTTCTGCGGCTGAAGGCTCGGACGAGGGACTCGGCACCCTCGCGCGGGGCCTCCGGAAGGCTCCTGGACGGGCCTCACGAGGGCAACGCCGCCCTGCTCCGGGGTGGCGTAGGCATGTCCTCGGGGTGTCCTGGACGGGTCGGGGTGAGCGAGAGCGATTTCCGTCAAGGTCTTGACTGCGACAACCCCTTCGGCAGAGCTTGGAGTTCATAACTTGTAAGTGGCCCGGTTCCGCAGATGTGACCTGGGCCACGGGCGGCACAGGGGCCGCCCACCGATGGCAGGAGTGGATGGGTCGATGGAGACTCCGGGGTCGCAGTCGTCGCTGCACCGAGCCAACCTGGAACGAGTCGTACGGGCCGTGCGGCTGGCCGGGTCGCTCACGCAGGCGGAGATCGCGCGGACGACCGGCCTGTCCGCGGCCACGGTCTCCAACATCGTGCGAGAACTGAAGGACGGCGGAACCGTCGAGGTCACGCCGACTTCAGCGGGTGGACGCAGGGCCCGCAGCGTCTCGCTCAGCGGCGACGCCGGCATCGTCATCGGCGTCGACTTCGGGCACGCCCATTTGCGCGTGGCGATCGGGAACCTCGCCCACCAGGTGCTCGCCGAGGAGTCCGAGCCGCTGGACGTCGACGCCTCCTCCAGCCAGGGCTTCGACCGGGCGGAAGAGCTGGTCAACCGTCTGATCGACGCCACGGGCGTGGACCGGACGAAGATCGCGGGCGTGGGCCTCGGTGTGCCCGGCCCCATCGACGTCGAGTCCGGCACCCTGGGCTCCACGGCCATCCTCCCGGGCTGGAGCGGCACCCGGCCCGCCCAGGAGCTGCGCGAACGGCTCGGCGTGCCCGTGCACGTGGACAACGACGCCAACCTCGGCGCCCTCGGCGAGCTGGTCTGGGGCAGCGGCCGGGGGGTGCGCGACCTGGCGTACATCAAGGTCGCCAGCGGTGTGGGCGCCGGCCTGGTGATCAATGGGAAGATCTACCGGGGACCCGGTGGAACCGCTGGTGAGATCGGACACATCACGCTCGACGAGTCCGGTCCGGTCTGCCGCTGCGGAAACCGTGGTTGCCTGGAGACGTTCACCGCCGCGCGCTACGTACTGCCGCTGCTCCAGTCCAGTCACGGCACGGATCTGACCATGGAGGGCGTGGTGCGGCTCGCGCGGGACGGCGACCCCGGTTGCCGTCGGGTGATCGCCGACGTCGGCCGCCATGTCGGCAGCGGGGTGGCCAATCTGTGCAATCTGCTCAACCCGAGCCGTGTGGTCCTCGGCGGTGATCTCGCCGAGGCCGGGGAACTGGTGCTCGGTCCCATCAGGGAGTCCGTCGGCCGCTACGCGATCCCCAGCGCGGCGCGTCAACTGTCCGTTCTCCCGGGGGCACTTGGTGGCCGTGCGGAGGTGCTCGGAGCACTCGCTCTCGCGCTCAGCGAGATGGGTGATTCGACCCTTTTGGACGGGACGCTGCACGCATCCACCCCTGCCTTCACTTAGAGAACGGATGGCATCGTTGCCATCTCGTTAAGGATTTACTTCTTGACGTTGCACGCGCGGCCGAGTTGACTTCCAGCCACCTCGGCCGCAACGACGCGGCCTCGTCAGGGAGGTTTCTGAAGTGAACACGCGTATGCGTCGTGCGGCCTTCGCCGTTGCTGCTGGTGCCATGGCCGTTTCGCTGGCCGCATGTGGCAGCGCCAAGGACTCGGGTGACAAGGCGTCGTCCTCGTCCTCGTCGTCGTCCGCCAAGAAGGGCGACGACATCAAGGTCGGTCTGCTTCTCCCCGAGAACAAGACCGCCCGCTACGAGAAGTTCGACCGGCCTCTGATCGAGAAGAAGATCAAGGAGCTGACGAACAACAAGGCGGAGATCCAGTACAACAACGCGCGCCAGGACGCGAACCTGCAGGCGCAGCAGGTCGACACCATGATCACCAACAAGGTGGACGTCCTGATCGTCGACGCGGTCGACGCCAAGGCCATCCAGAACTCGGTCCAGAAGGCCGTGGACGCCGGCATCAAGGTCGTCGCGTACGACCGTCTCGCCGAGGGCCCGATCAGCGCCTACACCTCCTTCGACAACGAAGAGGTCGGCAAGGTCCAGGGCGAGGCCCTGCTGAAGGCCCTGGGCAGCAAGGCCACCAAGTCCTCCAAGATCGTCATGATCAACGGCTCGGTCACCGACCCGAACGCCGCCCTCTTCAAGAAGGGCGCGCACTCCGTCCTCGACGGCAAGGTCACGGTCGCCAAGGAGTACGACACCAAGGAGTGGTCGCCGGACAACGCCAACTCCGAGATGGAGGCGGCGATCTCCTCGGTCGGCGCCAAGAACATCGCGGGCGTCTACTCCGCGAACGACGGCATGGCCGGCGGCGCCATCACCGCCCTCAAGGCCGCGGGCATCAACGTCCCGGTCACCGGTCAGGACGCCGAGCTCGCGGGTGTGCAGCGCATCGTCACCGGTGAGCAGTACATGAGCGTCTACAAGCCGTACGCCCCCGAGGCCGACGCCGCCGCCGAGATGGCCGTCGCGCTCGCCAAGGGCGAGGACCTGGCGTCGATCGCCAAGGACAAGGTCTCCAGCGGCAGCGCCAAGGACGTCCCGTCGGTGCTCGTCCCGGTCACCTCGCTGACCAAGGACAACATCAACGACACCGTCATCAAGGACGGCGTCTACACCGCGGCCGACATCTGCGCGGGCAAGTACAAGTCCGCCTGCGACAAGCTCGGCATCAAGTAAGCGGCAGCCGGTCCCGGCACGAACACGGGGATCCGTTCACGGGTCCCCGTACGGGGCCGTCCGCACCCAGATCTCCTCCGGCGCCCCGCGCATCAGTCAGCCCCGCAAGCTCGTGCGGGGCGCCGGACGGAACTCCCCCCAATCTTTCTGCACAACCTCCCGCCGGGTCAGGCGGCGAAGGAGATGGTTCACGTGTCCGCTACGCCCGTGCTGGCGTTGCGCGGGGTCTCCAAGCGGTTCGGTGCCGTTCAGGCGCTCACCGACGTAGAGCTTGAGGTCCACGCCGGTGAAGTGGTCGCCCTGGTGGGCGACAACGGCGCCGGAAAGTCCACGCTGGTCAAGACGATCGCCGGCGTGCACCCCATCGATGAAGGCGTCATCGAATGGGAAGGCAAGCCGGTGTCGATCGGCAGGCCGCACGACGCCCAGAGCCTGGGCATCGCGACGGTGTACCAGGACCTCGCCCTGTGCGACAACATCGACGTCGTCGGCAACCTCTTCCTGGGCCGTGAGCTGAAGAAGCGCGGCATCCTCGACGAGGTCGAGATGGAGCGCCGCTCCCGCGAGCTCCTCACCACGCTGTCGATCCGCATCCCCAGCGTCCGTATCCCGATCGCCTCGCTCTCCGGCGGTCAGCGCCAGACCGTGGCCATCGCCCGCTCCATGCTCGGCGAGCCCAAGCTGGTCATCCTCGACGAGCCCACCGCCGCCCTCGGCGTCGAGCAGACCGCCCAGGTCCTCGACCTGGTCGAGCGGCTGCGGGAGCGCGGCCTCGCCGTCGTCCTCATCAGCCACAACATGGCCGACGTCAAGGCGGTGGCCGACCAGGTCGCCGTGCTCCGCCTGGGCCGCAACAACGGCGTCTTCGAGGTCAAGACGACCTCGCAGGAGGAGATCATCTCCGCCATCACCGGCGCCACCGACAACGCAGTGACCCGCCGTGCGGCGCGTACGACCGGGGAGGTTTCCAAGTGAGCGTCGACAAGACCTCCGCGACGGCGACGGACGAGACGGCCGTCGAGAACCCCGAGGCCGCGGCCGCCGCGGTCACCGCGGTCGACCCGCGTCTGCTCGTGCGCGAGCAGGGCCTCGCCGGCTACGTCGGCGAGTTCAAGCGCAAGATGAAGGCCGGTGAACTGGGCTCCCTCCCGGTCATCCTGGGCCTCATCATCATCTGCATCGTCTTCCAGAGCCTGAACTCCAACTTCCTGTCCTCGCAGAACATCAGTGACATCACCGTCACGATGGTCGGCACGGGCATGATCTCGGTCGGCATCGTCTTCGTGCTGCTGCTCGGCGAGATCGACCTGTCCGTCGGCTCGGTCAGCGGCGCGGCCAGCGCCCTCGCGGCCGTCCTCGCCGTCAACCAGGGCTGGCCCGAGTGGCTCGCGGTGCTGGTCGCCGTCGCCGCCGGCGCGGCCATCGGCGCGCTGCACGGCTTCTTCTTCGCGGTGCTCGGCGCCCCCGCCTTCGCCGTGACCCTGGCCGGTCTGCTGTTCTGGCTCGGCTTCATGCTGAAGGTGCTGGGCGACAACGGCACGATCAACCTCGACAGCGACGGCTTCATCGGCAACCTCACCACGTACTTCTTCTCGGACGTGGCCGCCGCCTACGGTCTGGCGCTCGTCGTGGTCGTGGTGTTCTTCGTCACCTCCTTCCTCGGCAACCGCCGCCGCGAGGCCGCGGGCGTCCCCTCCCGGCCGCTCAGCGACACCCTGATGCGTACGGTCCTGCTCGCCGTGATCTCCTTCGCCGCGGCGTTCATGTACAACCAGTACAAGGGCCTGCCGCTGGCCACGGTCGTCTTCCTGGTCTTCCTGATCGGCACGGACTTCGTGCTGCGCCGCACGGCCTACGGCCGCAAGGTGTTCGCGCTCGGCGGCAGCGTCGAGGCCTCCCGGCGTGCCGGCATCAACGTGACCGCCATGCGCATCTCCGTGTTCGCCATCTCCGGCGGCTTCGCGGCGATCGGTGGTCTGTTCCTCGCCTCCAAGATCGCCTCGGCCAACCAGAGCGCCGGCGCGGGCGACCTGCTCATGAACGCGATCGCCGCGGCCGTGATCGGTGGCACCTCGCTGTTCGGTGGTCGTGGCCGGACGTGGAACGCGCTGCTCGGTGTGCTGGTGATCGTGTCCATCCAGTACGGCCTCCAGCTGGAGTCCATCGCCGAGCCGGTGAAGTACATGATCACCGCGGCGGTCCTGCTCACGACGGTGGTCATCGACTCCATCACGCGCAAGACGCAGAAGACCGCCGGTCGGGCCTGACGGTTCGCCCGGTCGCCACAGGGGCGTGACAGTGCCCGGTGCCTTCAAAGGCACCGGGCACTGTCGTGTCCGGTCCGGGGCGAACATTAGACTCGTCGGGCCCGGCAACAGCTCGATCAGCTCTACTGCAAGGAGGCACGGGTGCCGCTGCTGACCCGCATCACGGGACCGCGCGATCTGGACCGGCTCAGCCTGGAGGAGCTGGACCTGCTGGCAGAGGAGATCCGGACCTTCCTGGTCGACGCCGTCTCCAAGACCGGCGGCCACCTCGGTCCCAACCTGGGCGTGGTCGAGCTCACCATCGCCCTGCACCGTGTCTTCGAGTCGCCCAGGGACCGGGTGCTGTGGGACACCGGCCACCAGTCCTACGTGCACAAGCTCCTCACCGGACGTCAGGACTTCTCGCGCCTCAAGATGAAGGGCGGCCTGTCCGGCTACCCCTCGCAGGCCGAGTCCGAGCACGACGTCATCGAGAACAGCCACGCCTCCACCGTCCTCGGCTGGGCCGACGGCCTCGCCAAGGCCAACCAGGTCCTCGAACGCGACGCCCACGTGGTCGCCGTGATCGGTGACGGCGCCCTCACCGGCGGCATGGCCTGGGAGGCGCTGAACAACATCGCCGCCGCCAAGGACCGCCCCCTGGTCATCGTCGTCAACGACAACGAGCGCTCCTACGCCCCGACCATCGGCGGCCTCGCCAACCACCTGGCCACCCTGCGCACCACCGACGGCTACGAGCGCTTCCTGGCCCGCGGCAAGGACATCCTGGAGCGCACCCCGGTCGTCGGCCGGCCCCTCTACGACACCCTGCACGGCGCCAAGAAGGGCCTCAAGGACTTCATCGCCCCCCAGGGCATGTTCGAGGACCTGGGCCTCAAGTACGTCGGCCCGATCGACGGCCACGACATCGAGGCCCTGGAGTCCGCGCTCGCCCGCGCCAAGCGCTTCGGCGGCCCCGTGATCGTGCACTGCCTCACCGAGAAGGGCCGCGGCTACCAGCCCGCCCTCCAGGACGAGGCCGACCGCTTCCACGCCGTCGGCAGGATCCACCCCGACACCGGCCTGCCGATCGCCACCTCCGGCGCCGACTGGACCTCCGTCTTCGGCGACGAGATGGTCAAGCTCGGCAGGGAGCGGCGGGACGTCGTCGCCATCACCGCGGCCATGCTCCAGCCGGTCGGCCTCGACCGCTTCGCCAAGGCGTTCCCGGAGCGCGTCTACGACGTCGGCATCGCCGAGCAGCACGCCGCCGTCTCCGCGGCCGGCCTCGCCACCGGCGGACTGCACCCCGTCTTCGCGGTGTACGCCACCTTCCTCAACCGCGCCTTCGACCAGGTGCTGATGGACGTCGCCCTGCACAAGTGCGGCGTCACCTTCGTGCTCGACCGGGCCGGCGTCACCGGCACCGACGGCGCCTCCCACAACGGCATGTGGGACATGTCGATCCTCCAGGTCGTCCCCGGCCTCCGGCTCGCCGCCCCGCGCGACGCCGACCAGGTCCGCGCCCAGCTGCGCGAGGCCGTCGAGGTCACCGACGCGCCGACCGTGGTCCGCTTCTCCAAGGGCGCCGTCGGCCCCGCCGTACCCGCCCTGCGCCGGATCGGCGGCATGGACGTGCTGCGCGAGCCCGGCACCGACACCCCGGACGTCCTCCTGGTCTCCGTGGGCGCCCTCGCCCCCATGTGCCTGGAGATCGCCGGACTCCTCGACCAGCAGGGCATCACCACCACCGTCGTCGACCCGCGCTGGGTCAAGCCCGTCGACGAGGCCATGGCCCCGCTCGCCGAGCGCCACCGCGTCGTCGTCACCGTCGAGGACAACTCCCGCGTCGGCGGCGTCGGCTCGACGATCGCCCAGGCCCTGCGCGACGCGGACGTCGACGTCCCGCTGCGCGACTTCGGCATCCCGCCGCGCTTCCTCGACCACGCCTCGCGCGCCGAGGTCATGGCCGAGATCGGGCTGACCGCGCCGGACATCGCCCGCCAGGTCACCGGCCTGGTCGCCAAGCTCGACGGCGCCCGCTACGACCGCCCGGTCGGCGAGGCCGACCCCGTGGAGACCGCCCGCGACTGACGCCACCGCACACCGCCGTACGGGCCGGTCCCACCACCGCGACGGGTGGCGGAACCGGCCCGTCCGCGTGAATCCGCCCGCGCCGGGGCATACGAACTGCGCCCCCTCTCGATCATGTCGAGCATGTCGAGGACGACAAGCGTGGGAGGTATCCCGTGAGCAGCACCCTCTTCCGGACGAAGAAGGTCGAGCAGTCCATCCTCGACACCGAGGAGCCGGAGCACGCGCTCAAGAAGTCCTTGTCCGCGCTGGATCTGACCGTCTTCGGTGTCGGGGTCATCATCGGCACCGGCATCTTCGTCCTGACCGGCACGGTGGCCAAGAACAACGCCGGACCCGCCGTCGCCCTGGCGTTCGTCGTGGCCGGCGTCGTCTGCGCGCTCGCCGCGCTCTGCTACGCCGAGTTCGCCTCCACCGTCCCGGTGGCCGGTTCCGCGTACACGTTCTCGTACGCCTCCCTGGGCGAACTGCCCGCCTGGATCATCGGCTGGGACCTGGTCCTGGAGTTCGCGCTCGGCACGGCGGTGGTGGCCGTCGGCTGGTCCGGCTACATCGCCTCCCTGCTCGACAACGCGGGGGTGCACCTGCCCGCGGCGCTCAGCGGACGTGAGGGCGCCCAGGGGTTCGGCTTCGACATCCTCGCCGCCGCGCTCGTCCTGGTGCTCACCGGCATCCTCGTGCTCGGCATGAAGCTGTCCGCGCGCATCACCTCCCTCGTGGTCGCCGTCAAGGTCGTCGTCGTCCTCATCGTGATCATCGCCGGCGCCTTCTTCGTGAAGGCCGAGAACTACCGGCCCTTCGTCCCGAAGCCGCAGCCCGTCGAGGCGGGCGGCAACCTCCAGGCGCCGCTCATCCAGCTGATGTTCGGCTGGGCCCCCGCGAACTTCGGCGTCATGGGCGTCTTCACCGCCGCGTCGGTCGTCTTCTTCGCGTTCATCGGCTTCGACGTCGTCGCCACCGCCGCCGAGGAGACCCGCAACCCGCAGCGCGACATGCCCCGCGGCATCCTCGGCTCCCTGCTCATCTGCACCGTGCTGTACGTCGCGGTGTCGGTCGTCGTGACCGGCATGCAGAAGTACACCCAGCTGTCCGTGGACGCCCCGCTCGCCGACGCCTTCAAGGCCATCGGCCACCCCTGGTACGCGGGCGTGATCAGCTTCGGGGCCGCCGTCGGCCTGACCACGGTCTGTCTGATCCTGCTGCTCGGCCAGACCCGCGTCTTCTTCGCCATGAGCCGCGACGGACTGCTGCCCCGGTTCTTCTCCCGCGTCCACCCGCGCTTCAAGACCCCGCACCGGCCGACCATCCTGCTCGGCGTGATCATCGCGATCGTCGCGGGCTTCACCAGCCTGAGCGAACTGGCCGAGCTGGTGAACATCGGCACGCTGTTCGCGTTCGTGGTCGTCGCGATCGGCGTGATCATCCTGCGCCGCACCCGCCCCGAGCTGCCGCGCGCGTTCCGCACCCCGTGGGTGCCGTTCCTGCCGATCGTGTCCGTGCTGGCCACGCTGTGGCTGATGCTCAACCTGCCCGCCGAGACCTGGCTGCGGTTCGCGATCTGGATGGCGATCGGCTTCGTCGTGTACTTCCTCTACGGCCGTACGCACAGCCGCCTCGCCAAGGGGGAGCAGGAGACCGGGGAACCGGGCCGCCGGCCCACCGCCTAGTCCGGCCCACCCTCCCGCGGAGTTCGTCGCTCCGGCCCCGTATGTCCCGCTTCGGTGGGAGGTGCGGGGCCGGATAGCGTGCTGTGCATGCTCGCCGCCGTGCCCCTGGCCCCCGCCCGGTCCGCCGCCGTACGGACGGCGTACTGGACGCGGCTCCTGCCCCTGCTGGCGCTGCTGGCCTGCCTCACCCGCGTCCCCTCGTTCACCCGGCCCCTGTGGAACCCGGACGAGGGCTACCTCGCCGTACAGGCCCGGATGCTCGCGCACGGCGGCCGGCTCTACGAGACGGTCGTGGACCGCAAGCCGCCCCTCGTGCCCTGGCTCTACCAGGCGGCGTTCGCGCTCGACGGGTCCGAGTCGCTCACCGCGGTCCGGGTCCTCGCGGTCCTCGCCCAACTGCTCACCGCGGCGCTGCTGGCCTCCCTCGCCCGCAGGCGCTGGGGCGACACCGCGGGACGCACCGCCGGGGTGCTGTACCTGCTGGTGTCCGTCGGGCTCAACCCCGAGGACGCCCAGGCCGCGGGCTTCGAGGTGTTCATACTGCCCTGCACCGCCGCCGCGATGTGGTGCGCCGACCGCCGCCGCTGGGGCGCCGCCGGGGCCGCCGTCGCCTGCGCCCTGCTCGCCAAGCAGACCGGCGGCGCGGTGCTGGCCCCGGTCTGCTGGCTGCTGCACCGCTCGGGCGCCCCGGCCGGCGGGGCGCTGCGGCTGGCGGCCGGGGCGGTCGTCCCCGTGCTGTGCGCGGCGCTGCTCACCGACCCCGCGGGCTTCGTGTTCTGGACCCTCACCGGCTCGGCCGCGTACGCCTCGTTCGCCGGCTCCGAACTCCACCTCCTCGCCCGGGGTTCGGCCAACGCGGCCATCCTCGCGGTGGCCTGCGCAGGACTGCTGCCACCGGTGGCACGGGCGCTGCGCCGCACCCGCCTGCCCGCCGACCTGTGGCTGTGGCTCGCCTGCTCGGCGGGCGCCGTCCTGCTCGGCTTCCACTTCTTCGGCCACTACTACCTGCAACTCATCCCGCCGCTCGCCCTGCTGGCGACCGCGGCGCTGCGCGTCCTGCCCCGGGAACGGCTGACGGCGGCGGTGGCCGCCTCCGGCTGCTGCTGCGCCCTCTTCGTCACCTGGGGGCTGCTGGCGCCCCGGCCCGAACTCGCCCACGCCCAGCGGGTCGCCGCCGCCGTCGCCCACCGCACGTCACCCGCCGACCGCGTCCTGGTGTGGGGGATGCATCCCGAGACGTACTGGCTCGCCGACCGCACCCCCGCCAGTCGCTATCTCACCGCGGGCCTGCTCACCAACTACAGCGGCGGCCGCGACGGTCCCGAGGTCGGCGAGGAGTACGCCGTCGACGGCAGCTGGCCCGTGCTGCGCGCCGAACTCGCCCGCCACGCCCCGGCGCTGGTCGTCGACGACTCCCGGGGCAAGCCGTACGCCCCGGACCGCCTGCCCACCCTGCACCGCCTCCTGGAGGCCCACTACGAGGAGGTGGACCACGTGGACGGCGCCGTGGTCTACGCCCGGGTCGGCCACGACTGACGCCCGCTCGGCCGCCGGAGCCGGGCGGATGCCTACGCCGTGTCGCCGAGGACCGAGCGGGGGCCGGTCACCTCGGCGCCCAACTCCATGACCCTGCGGCGCAGTTCACGGTCGGCCGTGATGACGAGACAGGGGCGGGCCGGGTTCTCCGCGACCAGCTCCACGATCCGGTCGTCGCCGCTCGCCGGGGCGGACACCACACGGACGCCCGGCGCGGACTCCACCCCGCGCGCGGCACCCTCGACGACCAGCACCAGGTCCACCGGGCTCGGCCGGCCGGGCAGCCCCTCCGAGGCGAGCCGGTCCCGCAGCCGCTCCGCGGCGCCCTTGCGGTCCCGCCACCACCCGTCGGGCACCGACCCGACCACGTTCGCGCCGTCCACGATCACGAGCAGGGGGTCTTCCACGTCCATGGGTCAAGCGTCCCACGCCGCCCGCCCCGACGGCCGTACGGACGCAGCGGGTGCCGGGGCCGGGCCGCGGCACCGCGCCCGTGCGCCGTAGAGTGAACCGGTGAACGGCGACTGGCTCATACGCGGCCGCGACGGCCGCCTCAGCGTCTATCTCCTCTCCGGCGAGGCCGTCCTGTGCCGGGCGGAACGTTCGCCCGGCGGCCCCTGGACCGCCCCCCGCAAGGTCGGCGGCGACCAGCGGCTGCACGACGTCCTCGCCCTCGGCCGCGGCGCCGACGGCTACGCCCACCTCGTCTCCTGGCGGCCCACCGTCCGGAACGAGTCGGGCATCGTGCACTCCACCCACTTCCGCCCGCTGCTCGCCGCCCTGGACTGGGACCCGGTCGGCCACCCGGACCGGACCGGCGGCCGCACCGGCACGCCCGCCGTCGCCGTCGACGCCCAGGGCCGCGCCCATCTCTTCGTGCGCAACAAGGCCGGCGGCGTCAGCATGCTCGCCCAGAAGGAGAAGGGCGGCTGGGGCCCCTGGCGCGACCTCAAGGGCCGCGACGTCCAGGAGGAACCGGTGGCGGTCACGGGGGAGTCCGGGCTCGTCGAGGCGTACGCGGCCGTGCGCGGGGCCGTCCTGCACTGGCGCCAGGAGGAGCCCGGCGCCCAGCCCGTCCTGGAGGAGGCCATGGAGGCCCCGGTCCGGACCGGCACCCTGTACGCCCTCGCCACGTCCGCCGGGAGCACCACGCTCTTCTACACCGACACCTCGGGCGACGTGTGCGCCTGGCGCCCCGGCGGCAAGCCCGTCACCGTGCTCCCCGCCGCCGGACCCGGCCCGGTGGCCGCCGTGCGCTGCGAACTCGACGGCCACGACTGCACCCTGCTCGCCCAGCGCTCCGCCGCCGGCCGGGTCGCCTTCGCGGCCTATCCGACCGAACAGGAGACGGCGGGCGCCTGGTGGGCCGAGTCGGGACCCCGACTGCCCCCGGACGCCGTGGTGGGCCTCGCGCTCGACGAGGAGGAGCGGGTGGTGGCGGCGACCCTGTCCCCGTCGACCGGACAACTGCTCGTCACCCGCCGCAAGGACGAGCCCGGTCTGGCCCTGGAGGCATGGCGCGAGGTGTGAGTGCGCCATGATGGCGGACGTGGACACCGAGACACTCGTCGACGCCTGGCGGCGTCTGCTCAGCGGTTCAGGGAAATCGTGGGTGCTCTTCGAGCACGGCACCTGTGTGGTCCTCGACAACCCGCCCGGCGACCTCGCCGAGCGGGCGAAGGACATCCTGCGGGAGTACGGGCCCGTCCACGTGGCCACGTCCTCCGGCGACTTCCGGGTGCTCGAACTCAAGAACGGCGCGGGCTGGCTGGTGACCGGGCACCACCCGGACGTCGTCACCTTCGTCCCGCTCGACGAACCCGCCGAGCCCACCCACCTCGCCGTCGGCATCCACGGCCGGGGCAAGCGGCACGAGGACGGCACGGAGCTGAACGCCGTTCACGTCGAGGACGCCCGCTGACACACCGGTGCCCGGCCCGCCCCGGGGGCGGACCGGGCACCGTGCGCCGGCCGGGACCGGTTACGCCGGGACGCTCGCCACGCCCGGGGCGAGGAACGGCTTGCCGTTCACCCGCTCCGCGACGCCCTCGCGGTCCAGGTACGGCGTGATGCCGCCCAGGTGGAAGGGCCAGCCCGCGCCCGTGATCAGGCACAGGTCGATGTCCTGGGCCTCGGCGACCACACCCTCGTCGAGCATGAGCCCGATCTCCTGCGCCACCGCGTCCAGCACCCGCGCCCGCACCTGTTCCTCGGTCAGGACGCTGTCGCCCTGCTCAAGGAGCGCGGCGACCTCCGGGTCCAGCTCCGGCCTGCCGCTGTCGTAGACGTAGAAGCCGCGCTTGCCCGCCTCGACGACCGCCTTGAGGTTGCGGGAGACCGTGAAGCGGTCGGGGAAGGCCCGGTTGAGGGTCTCCGACACGTGCAGGCCGATGGCCGGGCCGACCAGTTCGAGCAGCACCAGCGGGGACATCGGCAGCCCGAGCGGCTCGACGGCCCGCTCGGCGACGGCGACCGGGGTGCCCTCGTCGATGACGTTCTGGATCTCGCCCATGAAGCGGGTGAGGATGCGGTTCACGACGAACGCCGGGGCGTCCTTGACCAGGACCGCGGTCTTCTTCAGCTTCTTGGCCACGGCGAACGCGGTCGCGAGCGAGGCGTCGTCCGTCTCCTCGCCGCGCACGATCTCCAGCAGCGGGAGGACGGCGACCGGGTTGAAGAAGTGGAAGCCCACGACCCGCTCGGGGTGCTCGAGCTTCGACGCCATCTCCGTCACCGACAGCGAGGAGGTGTTGGTCGCGAGGATCGCGTGCGCCGGGGCGACCGCCTCGACCTCCGCGAACACCTGCTGCTTGACGCCGATCTCCTCGAACACGGCCTCGATCACGAAGTCGGCGTCCGCGAAGCCCTCGGCCTTGTCCAGGACACCGGTGACCAGCGCCTTGAGGCGGTTGGCCTTGTCCTGGCCGATCCGGCCCTTGCCGAGCAGCTTGTCGATCTCGGAGTGGACGTAGCCCACACCCTTGTCCACGCGCTCCTGGTCGATGTCGGTCAGCACGACCGGCACCTCCAGACGGCGCAGGAACAGCAGGGCGAGCTGCGAGGCCATCAGACCGGCGCCGACGACACCGACCTTGGTGACCGGCCGCGCCAGGCTCTTGTCCGGGGCGCCCGCGGGTCGCTTGCCGCGCTTCTGCACGAGGTTGAACGCGTAGATGCCGGCGCGCAGTTCACCGCCCATGATGAGGTCGGCGAGGGCCTGGTCCTCGGCGTCGAAGCCGCGCTGGAGGTCGCCGTCCTTGGCGGCGGCGATGATGTCCAGGGCGCGGTAGGCGGCCGGGGCGGCGCCGTGCACCTTGCCGTCGGCGAGGAAGCGGCCCTTGGCGACGGCCTCGTCCCAGCCCTCGCCGCGGTCGATCGCCGGGCGCTCGACGGTGATCTCGCCCTTGAGCACCTGGGCCGTCCAGACCAGCGAGCGCTCCAGGAAGTCGGCGCCCTCGAAGATCGCGTCCGCGATCCCGAGGTCGTACACCTGCCGGCCCTTGAGCTGCTTGTTCTGGTTGAGGCTGTTCTCGATGACGACCGAGACGGCCTTCTCGGCGCCGATCAGGTTCGGCAGCAGGGTGCAGCCGCCCCAGCCGGGCACCAGGCCGAGGAACACCTCGGGCAGGGAGAACGCCGGGATCGCCGCGGAGACGGTCCGGTAGGAGCAGTGCAGGCCGACCTCGACGCCGCCGCCCATGGCCGCGCCGTTGTAGTAGGCGAAGGTCGGGACGGCCAGCTTCGACAGGCGCTTGAAGACCTCGTGGCCGCCCCTGCCGATGGCGAGCGCGTCCTTGTGCTCCTTCAGCAGTTCGACGCCCTTGAGGTCGGCGCCGACGGCGAAGATGAACGGCTTGCCGGTGATGCCGACGCCGACGACGTCACCGGCCGCGGCCTCCGCCTCGACCTGGTCGATCGCCGCGTCGAGGTTGGCCAGCGAGGCCGGTCCGAAGGTGGTCGGCCTGGTGTGGTCGAGGCCGTTGTCCAGGGTGATGAGCGCGAAGCGGCCCGCGCCGTACGGCAGGTCGAGGTGGCGTACGTGCGCCGACGTCACGACCTCGTCGGGGAACAGCTCGGCCGCGCCCTTCAGGAGCTCGGTGGTGGTGCTCACTTGTCCCCCTCGAAGTGCGGGTTCTCCCAGACGACGGTCGCGCCCATGCCGAAGCCGACGCACATGGTGGTCAGGCCGTAGCGGACGTGCGGGTGCTCCTCGAACTGGCGGGCCAGCTGTGTCATGAGCCGGACGCCGGAGGAGGCCAGCGGGTGGCCGAAGGCGATGGCGCCGCCGTACTGGTTGACGCGCTCGTCGTCGTCCGCGATGCCGTAGTGGTCGAGGAAGGCCAGCACCTGGACGGCGAACGCCTCGTTGATCTCGAACAGGCCGATGTCGGAGATGGACAGGCCCGCCTTGGCGAGGGCCTTCTCCGTCGCCGGGATCGGGCCGTAGCCCATGACCTCCGGCTCGACGCCCGCGAAGGCGTAGGAGACCAGGCGCATCCTGACCGGCAGGCCGTTCTCGCGCGCGAAGTCCTCGCTCGCGATGATCGACGCGGTGGCGCCGTCGTTGAGACCGGCCGCGTTGCCCGCGGTGACCCGGCCGTGCACCCGGAACGGCGTCTTGAGGCCGGCCAGGTTCTCCAGGGTGGTGCCCGGACGCATCGGCTCGTCGGCGGTGACCAGGCCCCAGCCGGTCTCACCGGCCCCCGCGTCGGTGCGGCGCACGGAGATCGGCACCAGGTCCTGCTGGATCCTGCCGTTGGCGTACGCCTTGGCGGCCTTCTCCTGCGAGCGCACCGCGTACTCGTCGGCGCGCAGCTTCGTCAGATGCGGGAAGCGGTCGTGCAGGTTCTCCGCGGTCATGCCCATGAACAGGGCGGACTCGTCGACCAGCTTCTCGCTGACGAACCGCGGGTGGGGGTCCACGCCCTCGCCCATCGGGTGGCGGCCCATGTGCTCGACGCCGCCGGCGATGACGGCGTCGTACGCGCCGAACGCGATCGAACCGGCCGTGGTGGTCACGGCGGTCAGCGCGCCTGCGCACATCCGGTCGATGGAGTAGCCGGGCACCGACTGCGGCAGACCGGCGAGGATGCCCGCCGTCCGTCCCAGGGTGAGGCCCTGGTCACCGATCTGGGTGGTCGCGGCGACGGCGACCTCGTCGATCTTCTTCGGGTCCAGACCGGGGTTGCGGCGCAGCAGCTCCCGGATCGCCTTCACGACGAGGTCGTCGGCGCGGGTCTCGTGGTAGACGCCCTTCGGGCCCGCCTTGCCGAACGGGGTACGGACGCCGTCGACGAAAACGACGTCCCTGACGGTACGAGGCACGATGGCTCTCCTCCAGGGTGCGGGGCGCTGAGCGCTTGCTTAAGCCCATGCTACTTATGAGTAACGTAGCTGCCCACCCCAGAAGAAGCGAGCGGCGAACGTCACACTCCCGCGTCCCCGGATCTTGGCGCAATCCCGTCGTCCACCACGGCGACGCGGCCACCGCGCGGCGCACCCGGCGACGACGGTCAGACCTCGGTGACGGCCAGCGCCGAATCGAGCACGGGCGTGACCAGCTCGATCTGCCAGGGTCGCGCCCCGTACCCGGCGAGCGCCGCCTCCACGGACTCGGCGGACACCGACTTCGGCGGCTCCCAGCACACCCGCCGCACGGTGTCGGGGGCGATCAGGTTTTCCTGCGGCATGTTCAGCCGTTCCGCCAGCGCCGACACCCCGGCCCGCGCCGCGGACAGCCGGGCCGCCGCGACCGGGTCCTTGTCGGCCCACGCGCGGGGCGGCGGCGGTCCCGTGACGGCCTGGCCCGGCTGGGGCAGCCCGGACTCCGGCAACGCCTTCGCCCGGTCCACGGCCGCCTGCCACTGCTCCAGCTGCCGCCGGCCCGTCCGGTGCCCGAACCCGTTCAGCGCGGCCAGCGCGTGCACGTTGGCGGGGAGGGCGAGCGCCGCCTCCACGATCGCCGCGTCGGAGAGCACCTTGCCCGGCGACACGTCCCGCCGCTGGGCGATCCGGTCCCGGGTCTGCCACAGCTCGCGCACCACGCCGAGCTGCCGGCGCCGGCGCACCTTGTGCATCCCGGACGTACGGCGCCAGGGGTCCTTGCGGGGCTCGGCCGGGGGCGCCGAGGCGATCGCGTCGAACTCCTGCCGGGCCCACTCCAGCTTGCCCTGCCGGTCCAGCTCCTTCTCCAGGGCGTCCCGCAGGTCGACGAGGAGTTCGACGTCGAGGGCGGCGTAGCGCAGCCAGGGCTCGGGCAGCGGCCGGGTCGACCAGTCGACGGCGGAGTGGCCCTTCTCCAGCACGAAGCCGAGCACGCTCTCCACCATGGCGCCGAGGCCCACGCGGGGGAACCCGGCGAGCCGCCCCGCCAGCTCGGTGTCGAACAGGCGGGCCGGCAGCATGCCTATCTCGCGCAGACAGGGCAGGTCCTGGGTGGCGGCGTGCAGCACCCACTCGGCGTCGGACAGCGCTTCGCCGAGGCCGGACAGGTCGGGGCAGGCGACGGGGTCGATCAGCGCGGTGCCCGCTCCGGCGCGGCGCAGCTGCACGAGGTAGGCCCGCTGGCCGTAGCGGTATCCGGAGGCGCGTTCGGCGTCGACGGCGACGGGGCCGGAACCGCCGGCGAAGGCGGCGATCGTCTCCGCGAGGGCGGCCGCGTCGGCGATCACGGGCGGAATGCCCTCGCGCGGTTCGAGCAAGGGGACCGGTGCCGCTTCCGCAGGAGTTCCGCCGTCGTCCGGAGGGGTCCCTCCGGTGGTGCGCAGGGGGCTGTCTGCTGCGGTCTCTTGGGCGTCGGTCACCTGTCAAGGGTATCCGTGTATGGAGAGCGCCCGTCGACGGAACGTTCCGTCGACGGGCGTCAGGGGGTCGTAAACCAGTCAGGCTGGTGAAACCACTCGTTCACATGAGTGAATGATCAAGGCTGTCGTCAGTGGATGATTCCGGTCCGCAGGGCCACGGCGACCATACCGGCCCGGTCGCCGGTGCCGAGTTTGCGGGCGATGCGGGCGAGGTGGCTCTTGACGGTCAGTGCGGACAGGCCCATGGAGACGCCGATGGCCTTGTTCGACTGGCCCTCCGCGACCAGTCGCAGGACCTCGACCTCACGGCCGGACAGTTCTCGGTAACCGCCCGGGTGGCTCGGGGCGCCCGGGGGGCGGCGGTGCATACGGGCGGCGGCGCCGATGGGGGTGGCGCCCGGGCGGGTGGGGAGTCCGATGTTGGTACGGGTGCCGGTGACGACGTAGCCCTTCACCCCGCCCGCGAGGGCGTTGCGCACGGCACCGATGTCGTCGGCGGCCGACAGTGCGAGGCCGTTGGGCCAGCCGGCGGCGCGGGTCTCGGACAGAAGGGTCAGGCCGGAACCGTCCGGCAGGTGGACGTCGGCGACACAGATGTCGCGGGGGTTGCCGATGCGGGGACGAGCCTCCGCGACGGACGAGGCCTCGATGACATCGCGCACGCCGAGCGCCCACAGATGGCGGGTGACGGTGGAACGCACGCGCGGGTCGGCCACGACCACCATGGCGGTCGGCTTGTTCGGGCGGTAGGCGACCAGGCTTGCGGGCTGCTCGAGGAGAACGGACACCAGGCCTCCTGGGGTGCGGGACGGGGCCGGCTCTGGGGATGAAGCCGGGACGAACCGTGCTTTCAAGGTCACAGTCGTCTTCGGCAGCAAACCTCTGCGCCTTTAGAGAATGATCACGATCTGGTGAGTAACAATCCGTGCAATTCGGACACGCGATCGATCATCCGAAGATCGAGTCGGTTCACCCGGGTTCGCTAACGGGATCGAAAGTGGCCGTATCGACAAAGAGAGTCGATCAGATGATGATCAACCGGTCCGTACGCCGGTCACCGCGTCCGGCGGCGCCCGTCAGCGCGTCTGCGGCCCCCGGCGCTGCGGCAGCGTGACCACCGACGCGTCCCCCGGAGCGGCCGGCGGCAGCCCCGCGACCTGTGCCAGCAGATCGCACCAGGCGGCCAGGTGCCCCGCCGCGTCCGGGACCCCGCCCAGACCCTCGCGCGGCGTCCAGGACGCGCGGATCTCGATCTGCGAGGCCGCCGGACGCTCCGACAGCCCGCCGAAGTAGTGCGAACTCGCCCGCGTCACCGTGCCGCTGGGCTCGCCGCACGACAGCCCGCGCGCCTGGAGCGCGCCCGTCAGCCACGACCAGCACACCTCGGGCAGCAGCGGATCGGCCGCCATCTCCGGCTCCAGCTCCGCGCGCACCAGCGTCACCAGACGGAACGTTCCGCGCCAGGCGTCGTGCCCCGCCGGGTCGTGCAGCATGATCAGCCGGCCGTCGGCCAGGTCCTGGTCGCCGTCGACGACCGCCGCCTCCAGCGCGTAGGCGAACGGGGCGAGCCGCTGGGGGGCGGGTGTCGGTTCCACCTCGATCTGCGGCCTCAGCCGCGCGTGCCGCAACGCCTCGACCGCGGCCCCGAAGGCCGGCGGGGCCGAACCGTCCGTATGCCGCTCCGCCTCCCCGGCCTCCTTCGCGTCGTCCATTCCGCCAGCGCCGTCCGACAGTCGTCCCTGAGCCGCAGCCATGCGGGGAAGATTAAGGGGAACGGGGCCTTCGCGCAGGGAGAGACACCACCAAGGGGGCGGTCGGATCGGGTTCGTCGGCGTGGGAGACTTGCGCGCGTGAGTGCCAACCCCCGCCCCACGGGCCAGCAGCCGACCGCCACGCACGACTCCGCCTTCCTCAGGGCCTGCCGTCGCGAACCCGTGCCGCACACTCCCGTGTGGTTCATGCGGCAGGCCGGGCGCTCACTGCCGGAGTACCGCAAGGTCCGCGAGGGCATCCCGATGCTCGAGTCCTGCATGCGGCCCGAGCTCGTCACCGAGATCACCCTCCAGCCCGTGCGCAGGCACAACGTGGACGCGGCGATCTACTACAGCGACATCGTCGTCCCGCTCAAGGCCATCGGCCTCGACCTCGACATCAAGCCCGGCGTCGGACCGGTCGTCGAGGAGCCGATCCGCACCCGCGCCGACCTCGCCCGGCTGCGCGACCTCACCCCCGAGGACGTCTCGTACGTCACGGAGGCCGTCGGCCTGCTCACCCGCGAGCTCGGGGCGACCCCGCTCATCGGCTTCGCCGGCGCCCCGTTCACCCTGGCCAGCTATCTCGTCGAGGGCGGCCCGTCGCGGACGTACGAGAACGCCAAGGCGATGATGTACGGCGACCCCGAGCTGTGGGCCGACCTGCTCGACCGGCTCGCCGACATCACCGCCGCCTTCCTCAAGGTGCAGATCGAGGCCGGCGCGAGCGCCGTCCAGCTCTTCGACTCCTGGGTCGGCGCCCTCGCCCCCGCCGACTACCGCCGCTCGGTCATGCCGGCCTCCGCGAAGGTCCTGGAGGCCGTCGCCGGGTACGGCGTGCCGCGCATCCACTTCGGCGTCGGCTCCGGCGAGTTGCTGGGCCTGATGGGCGAGGCCGGCGCGGACGTCGTCGGCGTCGACTGGCGCGTCCCGCTCGACGAGGCCGCCCGCCGGGTCGGCCCCGGCCGGGCGCTCCAGGGCAACCTCGACCCGACGGTGCTGTTCTCCACCACCGAGGCCGTCGAGGAGAAGACGCGCGAGGTGCTGGACGCGGCGGCGGGCCTGGAGGGCCACGTCTTCAACCTCGGCCACGGCGTGCTGCCCACCACCGACCCCGACGCCCTCACCCGGCTCGTGGAGCACGTGCACACGCACACCGCGCGCTGACCCTCACCAGGTGTGCCGGGGCCGGGCCTGCCTGCCGAACAGGAGGCGCCGCGGCTCCGGCGGGGGCGGTGTGCCGGGGCGCAGCGGCAGCGCGAGGAGCATCCCGGCGACGAAGCCGACGACGTGCGCCGCGTACGCCACGGTGCCGGTGCCCCCGACGCCGTGCCCGGAGGAGTAGACGGCCTGGAGCGCGAACCAGAAGCCCAGCACCATCCAGGCCGGCAGCCGCAGCGGCAGGAAGACCAGGAACGGCACCAGCACCCACACGCGGGCCCGCGGGTACAGCACCAGATAGGCGCCCAGCACCCCCGCGATCGCGCCGGACGCGCCGATGAGCGGGTCGCCCGAGCCGGCGTTGAGGACCGCGAAGCCGTACCCGGCCGCGTAGCCGCACACGACGTAGAACAGCAGATAGCGGACGTGTCCCATGCGGTCCTCGACATTGTTGCCGAAGATCAGCAGGAACAGCATGTTCCCCAGCAGGTGCAGCCAGCCGCCGTGCACGAACATCGACGTGAGCACCGACAGCGGCGGCGACTTGTCGTAGTCCGGCGGGCCCACCACGCACCCCGGACCCTGCGGGCCGAGGCCGACCTCGCCCGTCGGCACCGCGCGCGGCAGCTGATGGTGGATCAGCTCCCTGGGCACCGCGGCGTAGTGGTCGAGGAACGCCTGGAGGTGGCACAGCTGCGCGAGGTGACTGCTCTCGCCCACGGCGCCGGCGATGCCGGGCGTGAACAGGAACACGAGCACGTTGGCACCGATGAGCGCGTACGTCACCCACGGCGTACGCCGTACCGGGTTCACGTCATGGACGGGGATCACCACACAGGAGTAGTGCCCCCGAAACGCCTCGTGAACCGGTGAACAGGACCGGGTCGGCCCCCGTATCTCACCTCAACCGACGTGAGGACAGGCGATGAACGACCGAGGTACTCCTCAGACTTCCCCCGCGATGCAGGCCCTGCCCGACGGCGAGGCGGAGCTGTCCCTGGTGGTGCGGCTGCCCTGGGAGGACGTCGCGCGGCTCGGCCAGGAGGCCGGACGGCTGGCCGCGCAGTTGCAGCGACCGGTCACCCTCGACGAGGCGGTCGGCCACCGGCTGCGGTCCGTGCGCCCCACGGCCACCCACGCCAGGGCCGCCGTCGAGCAGACCGCGGCGGCGGCCTCTTCCTCCTCCGGCGCGGCGGCCGTGACGTCCAGCGCCTCGGTGGCGTCGCTGCCGCGCATCAGCGGGACCGCCTAGGAGCCTGCCGGGGCGGTCCGGGCGGTCCGTGCGGTTCTCAGTGTGTCTCCCGCACCTTCGCCGTCGCCTTGCGGGCCGCCACCAGGACGGGGTCCCACACCGGGGAGAACGGGGGCGCGTAGCCCAGGTCCAGCGAGGTCATCTGTTCCACCGTCATCTTGGCGGTCAGCGCGACCGCCGCGATGTCGACGCGTTTCGCCGCACCCTCCCTGCCGACGATCTGCACGCCCAGCAGCCGTCCGGTGCGGCGTTCCGCGAGCATCTTGACGGTCATGGGGGAGGCGCCGGGGTAGTAGCCCGCGCGGCTCGTCGACTCGATGGTGACCGTCTCGAACTGCAGGCCCACCCTGCGCGCGTCCTTCTCCCGCAGTCCCGTGCGCGCGATCTCCAGGTCGCAGACCTTGCTCACCGCGGTGCCGACCACGCCGGGGAAGACCGCGTACCCGCCGCCCGCGTTGGTCCCGATGACCTGGCCGTGCTTGTTGGCGTGCGTGCCCAGCGCGATGTGCCGCTCCTGCCCGGACACCAGGTCCAGGACCTCCACGCAGTCCCCGCCCGCCCAGATGTCCTCGTGTCCGCGCACCCGCATCGCGAGGTCGGTCAGCAGCCCGCCGTGGGCGCCCAGCGGCAGGCCCGCCGCCCGCGCGAGCTCCGTCCGGGGCCGCACCCCGATGCCGAGCACGACCACGTCCGCCGGGTACTCGGCGTCCTCCGTCGCCACCGCCCGCACCCGGCCCTCCGGCCCGGTCAGCACCTTGGTGACCTCGGCGTCGTCGACCATCGTGATGCCCATGCCCGACATCGCCTCGCGCACCAGCCGGCCCATGTCCGGGTCGAGCGTGGCCATCGGCTCGCTGCCGCGGTTGACCACCGTCACCTCGTACCCGCGGTTCACCAGCGCCTCGGCCATCTCGACGCCGATGTACCCCGCGCCCACGACGACAGCCCGCCGGGCCCGCGTGCGGTCCAGCGAGTCCAGCAGCGCCTGCCCGTCGTCCAGGGTCTGCACCCCGTGCACACCGGGCGCGTCCACGCCCGGCATGTCCGGACGGACCGGCACCGCACCGGTCGCGATCACGAGCTTGTCGTACGGCGTCCAGGACTCCGCCCCGGAGTCGACGTGCCGGGCGCGCACCCGCCGCCCCGGTACGTCGATCTCCACGACCTCCGTGCGCATCCGCACGTCGATGTCCCGCGCGTGGTGCTCCTCGGGCGTCCGGGCGATCAGTTGATCGCGCTCGGCGACGTCGCCGCCCACCCAGTACGGGATGCCGCACGCCGAGTACGAGGTGAAGTGGCCGCGCTCGAACGCCACGATCTCCAGCTCGTCGGGCCCGCGCATCCGCCGGGCCTGTGACGCCGCGGACATCCCCGCGGCGTCACCGCCGATCACGACCAGTCGCTCCACCGCACCCCGCCCGTCGCTCATGCCCATGCGAACACGCTACGGGCCCCGGGCATTTCGAGCCCGCTCGGTCCGTGCCGCCGGACGCCTCGCGCGGTGCTCCTTCGACGCGGGAAGGGTGCGGGACGTCGGCGGCGGACCGTACCGATGAGGTCACGGTCACAACGCGATGGGGCCACATGGCCCTGGCCCGGCCGTCGGTGGCGTCTGAGAAGGTGGAACCCATGAGCGCACAACCCACGGCCACGAGCCATGTTGTCGTCGTAGGAGCCGGAGTCGCGGGACTCGCGGCCGCCCACCGCCTGCTCGGGCGAGGAGCGCGCGTCACCGTCGTCGAGGCGGCCGACCGGGTCGGCGGCAAGCTCCTGCCGGGCGAGATCGCGGGCGTCCGCGTCGACCTCGGCGCCGAGTCGATGCTCGCCCGCCGCCCCGAGGCGGTGACCCTGGCCCGCGAGGTGGGCCTGGGCGACTTCCTCCAGCCGCCGGTGACCGCGTCCGCGTCGATCTGGACCCGCGGCGCCCTGCGCCCCATGCCCAAGGGCCATGTGATGGGTGTGCCGGGCACGGCCGCCGCCCTGGCAGGGGTGCTGTCCGACGAGGGACTGGCCCGCGTCGAGCACGACGCCGAGCTGCCGCGCACCGAGATCGGCGACGACGTGGCGGTGGGGGAGTACGTGGCGGCCCGGCTCGGCCGCGAGGTAGTCGACCGGCTCGTCGAGCCCCTGCTGGGCGGGGTCTACGCGGGAGACGCGTACCGCATCTCGATGCGCTCCGCCGTTCCCCAGCTGTTCGAGGCGGCGCGCGCGCACGACTCGCTCACCGAGGCCGTCCGCGACATCCAGGCGAAGGCCGCCGCCGCACAGCAGACAGGACCGGTGTTCCTCGGCATCGCCGGCGGTATCGGCCGGCTGCCGGTCGCCGTCGCGGAGTCGGTGCGGGCGCGCGGCGGCGAGATCCTGACCGGGACCCCGGTCACGGCGCTGCGCCGCGAGGCGGACGGCGGCTGGCGGGTCGTCGCGGGCGAGCGGGTGCTGCACGCGGACGCCGTGGTGGTCGCCGTACCCGCCCCGGCCGCCGCCCGGCTCCTCGACGCCGAGTCCCCGGAGGCCGCCGCGGCCCTGCGCACCGTCGAGTACGCGTCGATGGCGCTGGTCACCCTCGCCTACCGCCGCGCCGACACCGCCCTGCCCGACGGCAGCGGCTTCCTCGTCCCGCCCGTCGACGGCCACACGATCAAGGCGTCCACGTTCGCCTCCCGCAAGTGGAGCTGGATCGCCGACGAGGACCCGGACGTCGTCGTGCTGCGCACCTCGGTGGGCCGCTACGGCGAGACGGAGATCCTGGGCCGCGAGGACACCGCACTGGTCGACGCCTCCCGGCGCGACCTGCGGGCCGCCACCGGGCTCGACGCGGTCCCGCTGGAGACCCGCGTCACCCGCTGGGACGACGGCCTGCCCCAGTACCCGGTCGGCCACCACGCGCGCGTGGCCCGCATCCGCGAGCACGTCGCCAAACTGCCGGGCCTCGCGGTGTGCGGGGCGCAGTACGACGGGGTCGGCATCCCGGCGTGCATCGCGAGCGCGTACGCCGCGGTCGACGGACTCGCCGGCGACGAGAGCGGCACGCTGGAGCTGACCGCCCACCCGGTGCAGAGTCTGCACGGAGGAGCAGGAGAATGAGGGACATGAGTGACGACGCCCCCACCAACGAGTCCGGCAAGGTCCCCCACCGGGGCAAGCTGGCCAAGGACCTCAACGAGGTCATCCGCTACACCCTGTGGTCCGTCTTCAGGCTGAAGGACGCGCTGCCCGAGGACCGCGCGGGTTACGCGGACGAGGTCCAGGAGCTGTTCGACCAGCTCGCGGCCAAGGACGTCACGGTCCGCGGCACCTACGACGTCTCGGGGCTGCGCGCCGACGCGGACCTGATGATCTGGTGGCACGCGGAGACCGCGGACGCGCTCCAGGAGGCGTGCAACCTCTTCCGCCGCACCCGTCTCGGCCGCGCGCTGGAGCCGGTCTGGTCGAACATGGCGCTGCACCGGCCTGCCGAGTTCAACCGCTCGCACATCCCGGCGTTCCTCGCCGACGAGACCCCGCGCAACTACGTCAGCGTGTACCCGTTCGTGCGCTCCTACGACTGGTACCTGCTGCCGGACGAGGACCGCCGCCGGATGCTCGCCGACCACGGCAGGATGGCCCGCGGCTACCCGGACGTGCGCGCCAACACGGTCGCCTCGTTCTCGCTCGGCGACTACGAGTGGATCCTCGCCTTCGAGGCCGACGAACTGCACCGCATCGTCGACCTGATGCGCCACCTCCGCGGCTCGGAGGCCCGCCTCCACGTCCGCGAGGAGGTCCCCTTCTACACCGGCCGCCGCAAGGACGTGGCGGAACTGGTGGCGGGCCTCGCCTGACGGCGGGGCATCGTCGGGGATGTCAGGACCCGCCCCTCAGGGTGTCCCCCGGGACGCCCGGGACTCCTGGGGGGTGGGGTCCGCCGGTGCCCCCGGCCCGGGCGGCGGGCTGGAGGCGGCCGGCGGCAGTGGATAGGTGGGGTCGGGGGAGGGCGCGACCGGGACCGCCGCGGACGGGTCGACGACGGGCGGCACGGGCGCCGCGGGCGAGGGGGTCGAGGCCAGGTCGCGGGCCAGCCGGGCGAAGTCGACGTAGCCCGTGGCCTCCAGCACCTTGATGTGGTCCAGCACGGTGCTGTCGGCGTCGTCGGCCAGATCGCGCACCAGGGCGTTCTGGGTGCCCGCGCGGACCTGCGCGACGACGGTGAGCACCCGGCCGTGGGCGAGGCGCAGGATGTTCGCGAACCGCCGGTCGAAGTCCTCCCCGCGCGCCGCCTCCAGGGTGGCCAGCCACCGCTTCTGCTCGTCGTTCGGCTCGTCGGGCAGCGGCAGGCCGAGGCGCCCGGCGACCAGACGGACGTGCGCGTCCAGCGCGGTGTGCCCGTCGACGAGGTGCTGTCCCGCGGTGCGTACGGCCTCGGTGGTGCCCTTGCGCTCGGCGAGTTCGCCCGCGGGCAGTTCCCACAGGCCGGCCAGCCGGACCCGGGTGACGAAGTCGCGGTCCTGCTCGGACAGCGGGCCGTACTGGGTGGGCACGGTCGAGGAGTTGAGGACGTGGGCGTCGGCCGCCGACCGGTCGGCGACCCCGGACCGGTCGGCGTAGGACCAGATCGGGAAGATCAGCGCGAGGGCGGTCGCGGCGAGGGCGGCGACGAGGAGTCCGGTGCCGCTGAAGACTCCTCGGCCCTTGATCGGGGGGCGCGGTCGCATGGTGCCTCCTGCTCGGACACCGCACACCAAAGCGAACACATGGGTGCGGAGAGAGGCATATTACTCCGGGGTCGCCGGCCACCCCGTCCGTGCCCCCGCCCTCACCCCCTGCGCAGCAGCACCCTGCGCGCGGCCCGCGCGGCGCGTACGGCCGGCCGGCGCGAGTACGGCACCGGTCCCGAGCGTTCGCGCCACCACTCCCGCACCGCCCGGAGCGCGGCCGGGTCCGGGAGGGCCTCCGTACGCAGCAGGTGCTCGGCGAAGTCCAGGGCGTCGCGGCGGTGACCGCCGGTCAGCGGACGGCCGTGGGCGTAGGCGAGGAACGCGGGACGGTACCGCTCGCCCAGGATGTCCGGCAGTTCGGGCGCGACCCTGGCCACGACGTCCGCCCGCTTGGCGGCGAGAGCCCGTGCCTGCACGCCCATCCGCACCCGGTCGAAGCCCTCGGGCACGGGGGTCCCGGCGACCAGCGCGGACAGCACGACGGCCTCGGCGAGCCCGACCCGCTCCCGCCCACCCGGGGGGACGGCACCGGCGCCCTCGACGGCCTCGACGGCCTCGACGGCCTCGACGGCCTCGACGGCCTCGACGGCCTCCCCGGCCTCCCCGGCCTCTTCGGTCTGCGCGGTCTGTGTGGTCTGCGCGGCCTCTTCGGTCTGCGCGGTCTGGGCGGTCTGTGTGGTCTGGGCGGTCGCGCGGGCGGGCCGTGCCGCCCCCTTGGTGACCGCCTTCCGGATCTCCTTCAACTCCCTTTCCAGCTCGGCCGGTTCGGGGAAGTTCTCGTCGCGTTCCAGCAGCACCCCGGGCGGGGCGACCCGGGAGGACAGGTCGGTGAGGATGTCGAGGACCGGGCGCGGAACGGGGTGGGCGTGGGAGTCGTGCCACACGCCGTCCCGCTCGAACCCGCCCGCGACATGGACGTACGCGATGGCCTCCAGCGGCAGCGCCGCGAGCGCCTCTGCCGGGTCCTCGCCGCGGTTGACGTGGTTGGTGTGCAGGTTCGCCACGTCGATCAGCAGCCGTACGCCGGTCCGTTCGGCCAGTTCGTACAGGAACTGCCCCTCGGTCAGCTCCTCGTGGGGCCAGGAGATCAGCGCGGCGATGTTCTCCAGGGCGAGCGGCACCGGCAGCGCGTCCTGGGCGACGCGCACGTTCTCGCACAGCACGTCGAGGGCGTCCCTGGTGCGCGGCACGGGCAGCAGGTGGCCCGCCTCCAGCCGCGGCGAGGCGGTCAGCGGGCCGCCGGCGCGGACGAACGCGATGTGCTCGGTGACCAGCGGCGAGCCCAGCGCCTCCACCCGCTCGGCGAGCGCCGCGAGCCGTCCCGCGTCGGGCCGTTCGGCGCCGCCGAGACCCAGCGAGACGCCGTGCGGGACCACGGTCACCCCGCGCTCGCGCAGCCGCAGCAGCGACTCGGGCAGATGCCCGGGACACACGTTCTCCGCCACGGCCTCGACCCAGTCGACACCGGGCATGCGCTCCACGGCGTCCGCGATCTCCGGCCGCCAGCCGATCCCCGTCCCCAGTCGCCGCATCACCCGTCCCCCTCCGTGCCGTGCCGCCACCGTGGCGTGACGGGGGTATGGCCCGGCGGTCCGCCCCCGAACCCCGCGGCCGTCACCTTCAGAGCAACATTTGAGGTTGTGCACGAGCACGCGGGGCGAGGGCAGCGCCCCCGAAGGGGCGCGGGGAACCGCGCGACAGGCCACGACGACGCCGCGGCCGACGGACGACACACGACGGCCCTTCCGGCGGAGCCCTAACGCAGGGCCGGGTGGTCGGCGACGACCGTGCTGGACCCGGGGGCGATCTCCGTGAAGCCCGCGTCACGGACCAACGGCAGCCCGCTGCGGGTCAGTTCGGCCCACCGGGAGGGCTCGGCGGTGCGCACCGCGAGGGGGAAGCCGGCCTCGCGCCAGACGGTGCGCTCCTCGTCGGGCAGCTCCCACCAGGCGAGTTGGGCGCCGTGCCCGGCCTGCGCCATGGCCTTGCCCGCGGACATGCCGAGGTCCGGGTTGAGCCACAGCACCACCGCGCCGGGGTCGGCGTCGGCGGGCGGCTCCGGGTCGTCGAGGTCGGTGCCGGAGACCTGGAGCCGGGCCAGGTCCTTGGGCCAGCCGTCCAGCGGGACCGGCGGGAAGACCCGTACCTCGGCGGACTTGCCGGTGACCGTGATGCCGGGCAGCGCCTCCGCCCGCCGCCACTCGGCGCCGCGGGCCCGCCGCACCACCTTGCGGATCCGGGCGTCCTGCCAGTCGCGCATCACCCGCGCCCACTCGCCGTCCCCCACCGACCGGGCGTCGGCGAGCATCACGAGCACGGCCCGCGCCGCGGTCTCCAGCGCGTCCGTGCGGGCGGGCGGCGCGGCCCGCTCGATCCGGGCGACCAGGGGCAGCACGAACTGGGGGGCCTCGTCGCGCGCGGTGCGCTCGGACCGGAAGGGGCTGTCGCCCGCGGGCGTGGGAACGTCGTTCACAACAGCCCACCTTAAAGGGCACGTGAGAATACCCTCATGCGACATGATCTTCGGCTGGCCGGCGTGGGCCGCCGCTACGGCCCACGCGGCCCCTGGGTCTTACGCGGCGTCGACCTCACCGTCCGGCCCGGCACCCTGACCCGGATCCAGGGCGCGGCCGGCACCGGCAAGTCCACGCTCCTGCGGCTGGTGGCCGGGCTCGACACCCCGACCGAGGGCCGGATCACCGGCCGCCCCCGCACCGCGTACGTCCCCGAGCGCTTCCCCACGGCGCTGCCGTTCACCCCGTCCGCGCAACTCACCCGGCTCGGCGCCGCGCTCGGTCTGTCCCTGCCGACGGCGGCCCGGCGCGCGGCGGAGTGGCTGGAGCGGTTCGGCGCCCAGGTCCACGCGGCCACCCCCATCGCCCGGCTGTCCCGGGCGGGCGGCCAGCGGGTCGCGGTGGCGCAGGCGCTGTGCGTCGAGCCGGACCTGCTCGTGCTGGACGAGGCGTGGACCGGTCTGGACGCCGACACCGGGGCGGAGCTGGAACGGGCCGTCGCCGAGCGCACGGTGGAGGGCGGCGCCGTCGTCTTCGTGGACCGCGATCCGCGCCGGCTCGCGGGGGCGCCGGACGCCACGTACACCGTGACCGGGGGAGCGCTCGACCGCCGCACGGGGGAGGCGGGCGCGGCCGGCGTCCCGCTCGTGCTCGTCGAGGCGCGGAGGCCGGCGGGCGGGCGGCTGCCCGCCGGTCTCGTGCGGACCGTCGTCGCCGAGGAGGGCACCCCGGGCGTCCACCGGCTCACCGTCCCGGCGTCCCACTCCGACATCCTGCTCAGGGCCCTGCTGACGTCCCGGCCCCCGTGGCACGTCGTGGGCGTGCGCCCCTACGACGGGTGACGGCGCTCAGCCCGAGCAGGCGGTGCGCTGTGCCTCCTGCCACGCGCAGACCGGGCACAGCGTGATGCCCTTGTACGACTCCGGGTACTCCGTGGGCGCGCGGCACAGCACGCACTCCGCGTACGGCGGGCCCTCGGCCAGGGGCGGCCGGGGGACGTCGGTGCTCGTGCAGTGGTCCTCGTCGCTCATGTCCCCAGCGTAGGCCGGTCAGCGGCCGGTGCCGGCGCCGATCAGCTCCGAGACCTTCACGAAGCGGAAGCCGCGCTTGCGCAGCTCGGGCACGACCGTGCGCACGACGCGCTCGGTGGTCGGGGCGGCGCTGCGGGTGCAGTGCATGACCACGACCGAACCGGGCTTCACGCCGTCGAGGACCTGCCGGACCACGGCGTCGGCGTCGGTCGCGAACGCGTCGCCGCTCACCACGTCCCACTGCACGGCCGTGATCCCGAGGCCGCTCAGCGCGCGCAGCGCACCCTGGTCGTAGCAGCCGCCGGGGAAGCGGAAGTAGGGCATCGGGTGCGGCACGCCCGCCCTGCGGATCGCGGTGTACGCCCGTTCCACCTCCGTGCGCATCCCGTCGGCGCCGACGGTCGGCAGTCCGTAGCAGTCGCCGGTGAAGGCGTAGTGGCTGTAGGAGTGGTTGGCGACCTCGAACAGCGGGTCGATGCCGATGGAGCGGGCCTCGGCCGGGTACTCGTCGGCCCACCGGCCGGTCATGAACACGGTCGCCGGGACCTTCAGCGTGCGCAGGGCGTTGATCAGCCCGGGGTTGTCGAAGTGCTCGCCCGAGGCCGCGCGCGGTCCCTCGTCGGCGGTCATGTCGGCGTCGAAGGTGAGGGCGACGGTCCTGTCCCGGGTGCGGGAGCCGTTCATGAGGACGGGGGTGAGGCCGCCCGGGCCCGGGGCCAGCGTGGGCGGCGCGGTGGCGGAGGGCCTGGCCCCGGCGTGGGCCGGAGGCGCGTGGGGCGGGGCCTGCGCGGCGCGCGGGGGCTCGCTGGTGGCGCAGGAGGCGAGGGCGGCGCTCAGGGCGCAGACGGCGGTGACACGGCGTACGAGAGTGAACACCGTAGGAAGATATGACCGGAATTCCGGCAAACCGCCCAACATGGCCCGGTCGGCGCGACGTGGTCACCCGGCCGGAGGCGGAAGGGGCGGAGGCGGCTGCGGCGGAGGGGCCTGCGGCGGAGGCGGCTGCTCGCCGGGCGACGACGGGGGCCTCTCCAGGAAGCGCAGCAGCTCCACCGGGAACGGCAGGACCAGCGTGGAGTTCTTCTCCGCGGCCACCGCCACCACGGTCTGGAGCAGTCGCAGCTGGAGCGCGGCGGGGGTCTCGGCCATCTCCTTGGCCGCCTCCGCCAGCTTCCTCGACGCCTGGAGCTCGGCGTCCGCGTTGATGATCCTGGCCCGGCGCTCCCGGTCGGCCTCGGCCTGGCGGGCCATCGAGCGCTTCATCGTGTCCGGCAGGGACACGTCCTTGATCTCGACGCGGTCGATCTGCACGCCCCAGCCGACGGCCGGGCTGTCGATCATCAGCTCCAGGCCCTGGTTGAGCTTCTCGCGGTTGGACAGCAGATCGTCGAGGTCGCTCTTGCCGATGATGGAGCGCAGCGACGTCTGCGCCATCTGCGAGACGGCGAACCGGTAGTCCTCGACGTTGACGATCGCGGCCGGCGGGTCCACGACCTTGAAGTACACGACGGCGTCGACGCGCACCGTCACGTTGTCGTGTGTGATGCCCTCCTGGGCCGGCACCGGCATGGTGACGATCTGCATGTTCACCTTGCGCATCCGGTCGACCCCGGGAACGACCAGGGTGAAGCCGGGCGGCCGGGGTCCGCCGGAGACCCGGCCCAGCCGGAAGACCACCCCGCGTTCGTACTGCTTGACGACCCGCGCGGCGGCGGTGAGATAAACGAGGCCCGCGGCACCGGCCGCCGCGATCGCCCCCAGCAGCTCCTGGAACATGACGCCCCCTCCGCGAGAGGTCGGATGCGTCCGCTGCTGCAACGATAAGCCGGACATCTGGTCCGGGGCCACGCCCCTGCCCCGGACCAGACCGGGTCCGCCCGGCTACACCGCGGTGAGCCGCACGGGCTCGGTTCCGTCGGCGCTGTGCTGCGCGGCCCAGCTCTCCAGTGCCATGCGGCAGGCGTGATCGAGGTGGTGCAGGCCCGACAGGTCCAGCAGGACCGGCCGGTCCTGGGGCAGCGCCTCCAGGCTGTCCAGTATCTTCGGCAGCCGGAGGAAGGTCGCGTTGCCCGACAGGAACGCCTCGACCGGGCCCGCGCCCTTGTCGACGACCTCCAGCCGGATGTGCGACGCCTCCCACGCCGACTTCACGACGGCCAGCGCGAGCCCGATGAGCACACCCTCGAACATGCTGATCGCGACGATCGACACCGCCGTGACGACCAGCACCACCGCCTCGCTCCGGTGGTCGCGCCACAGGGTGCCGAGCGCCCGGACCGGGATGAGCTTGGCGCCCGAGTACACGAGGATGCCCGCGAGCGCCGGGAGCGGGATGTACCCGAGGACCTCGGGCAGGAACGCCGCGAACAGCAGCAGCCACACACCGTGCAGCACCCGGGAAGCCTTGGTCCTGGCGCCCGCCTGGACGTTCGCCGCGCTGCGCACGATGACCGCGGTCATCGGCAGCGCGCCCAGCAGCCCGCACACCGTGTTGCCGGCGCCCTGGGCGAACAGCTCCTTGTTGTAGGCGGTGCGCGGGCCGGAGTGCAGCCGGTCCACGGCCGCCGCGCTGAACAGGGACTCGGCCGACGCGATCAGGGTGAAGGCGACGACCGTGCCGATCATCCCGAGGCTCGCCAGTTCACCGAAGCCGCCGAGCGGGGGCGGCTGGACGGCACCCAGCAGCCCCTGCACCTCGACCGTGGCCACCGGCAGCGACAGCAGCAGTGTGGCGAGCGAGGCGAGCCCGACGGCGGCCAGCGGCGCCGGCACCGCCCGCACCCGGGCCGGCGCGAGCCGCCACAGGACGAGGACGGCGACCGTGCCCGCGCCGAGCGCCAGCGAGGACAGCGCGTCGGTCCGGCCGAGGGCGTCCACGAACGCCCCCGGCAGTCCGGCGATCTTGCCCGGACCGGAGTCGGGTGCCTTGGCGGCCAGCGCCGGGTACAACTGCCCGGCGATGAGCACCAGTCCGATTCCGGCCAGCATGCCCTCCACGACGGAGACCGAGATGGCGCGGAAGTAACGCCCCAGTCCCAGGGCGCCCATGAGGAGCTGGAGCAGCCCGCAGGACAGCACGAGCACACCGAGCGCGGGGAGCCCGAACTCCTTGACCGCCTCGAAGACGAGCACGGTCAGACCGGCGGCCGGACCGGACACCTGGAGGCTGCTGCCCCGCATGGTCCCGGTGACCAGACCGCCCACGATGCCGGTGACCAGGCCGAGTTCGGCCGGCACACCGGAGGCGACGGCCACGCCCACGCACAGCGGGAGCGCGACCAGGAAGACGACGAGGGATGCGGCGAAGTCCTGCTTGAGGTGCGGGAACCTGGACTTCGACAGGAACGGTGCACGCGTCGACCCGCTCGACACGGGCGTGCTCACAGGGCCTCGAAGGTGTCGGTGAGGGCACGGTGCGTCCGTACGGCGCCGGTGTGCACCTCGTAGTACCAGGCGTGCAGGGTGAGCACGCCGCGTTCCAGCTTCTCGGCGACGCAGGGGTAGGAGCGCAGTCGCAGCAGCTGGGTGAGCACATGGCTCTGGACGCCCTCGGCGACGGCCGGGTCGGCGGCCGCTCCCTCGGGGCGGGGGGTCGCGTGCGCGAGCCAGTCGCGCACGGCGGGTACGGCGTCCAGGTCGTCGCCGCGCACCAGCGCGCCGACGGCACCGCAGTGCGAGTGCCCGCAGACGACGACGTCGCGGACGCCGAGCACCTCGACGGCGTATTCGATGGTGGCCGCCTCGGCGGTGGGGTGGGCCGAGGCGTGCGGCGGGACGATGTTGCCCGCGGTGCGCAGCTCGAAGAGCTGACCGGGGCGGGCGCCCGTGATCAGGGCCGGGACGACCCGGGAGTCGGAGCAGGTGATGAACAGGACCTGCGGTGACTGGCCTTCGGCGAGCTGGGCGAACTCCTCAGGGCGTTGTCCGAACGTACGGGCGTTGTCGATGAGGGGCTGCATATGGGTTTTTCCTCCTGGCGCGCGGCTGTGGCGCGTCGGACGTGCACGACGGTTGTGGGGGGTCGCGTCCCCCGTCAGCAGCGGAAGACCTGAAGCGCTGCCGCGGAGTGGGATCTTGACGGTCTTGCGGTGTGACGGTGCGTGGGGCCGGATGCGGCCGCCGTGGGCGGAGGCACCGTGATCCGGGCGACGGACGGGCGCTCCTGCGCCCATCCGGAGCCGGTGGTGCGGTGGCGGTCGCGGGTCTGCGGGGGGCCGGTCGGCTCCCCGTCCTTGTCCGGGGCGCGGAACGTTGCGAAACCGTTGCGCAACGGCTGGGCGGAGGGCTCGGTTCCAAGCTGAGCCTTGGCCTCTGCGTGACGCGGGGTGTACGCGGTTGCGAAGGTTTCCGCGGGCGCGAAGAACTGAAGGGCGAGCAGGGCGATGGCGAGGAGCGACACCACGGTCCGGGCCGTCGTACCTCGGAACATGCGCCCTCCTCCCGACAGATTCGCGTCTCTCGCACGCACCAAGCGTTGGTCAATGGATGGTCAAGAAACACGTTAACCCTGCAAAGTTGTTTGCAGGGTTAACTCGGCGTTTCCAGCACACGGAAGCGTGAAAACCGCTGGTGATCTGGCGCGAACCGGCTCTTGACCGGCGTGGGCGGCGTCAGCTAATCGGCCGCGACGAGCCCCTTGGCGTCCCGGGCGAGCGCGGTCAGCCGGGATATCGCGCGGAAGTACTTCTTGCGGTAGCCGCCGTTCAGCATCTCCTCGCTGAACAGCCGGTCGAACGGCAGCCCCGAGGCCAGCACCGGGACCTCGCGGTCGTAGAGCCGGTCCGCGAGGACCACCAGCCGCAGCGCCGTCGACTGGTCGGGCACCGCGCGGACACCGGTGAGGCAGACGGCCCGCAGTCCGTCGGTCAGCGCGCCGTACCGGCTCGGGTGGACCTTGGCGAGGTGGTCGAGGAGGTGCGGGAAGTCGTCGAGCGAGGTGCCGGGCGTGGCGTACGCGGCCCGTGTCACCTGGTCGTCGGAGTACGGCGCCGGCGCCTCGGGCAGACCGCGGTGGCGGTAGTCGTCGCCGTCGATGCGCAGGGTGCGGAAGCGGGCGGACAGGCCCTGGATCTCGCGCAGGAAGTCGGCCGCCGCGAAGCGGCCCTCGCCCAGCTTGCCCGGCAGCGTGTTCGAGGTGGCGGCGAGCGCGACCCCGGCGTCCACCAGCTTGCCGAGCAGCGTCGACACGAGGACGGTGTCGCCGGGGTCGTCGAGCTCGAACTCGTCGATGCACAGCAGGCGGTGGCCCGAGAGGGTCTGCACGGTCTGCTGGAAGCCGAGGGCGCCGACCAGGTTGGTCAGCTCGACGAACGTGCCGAACGCCTTGAGCGAGGCGTCCGCCGGGGTGGCGTGCCACAGGGAGGCGAGCAGATGGGTCTTGCCGACGCCGTACCCGCCGTCCAGGTACACCCCGCGCGGGCCGGCCGGGGTCTTCGGCGCCTTCGCCCTGCCGAAGCCGAAGAGGCCGCGCCGTGCGCCGCCGCCGACGGCGTGCGCCCCGCCGAGTCCCGCCGCGAAGCCCTCCAGGACGCGCACGGCCTCGGTCTGGCTGGGCTGGTTCGGGTCCGGGTGGTACGTGGCGAAGCGGACCGAGTCGAAGCGCGGCGGCGGCACCATCTCGGCGACCAGCCGGTCCGCGGGGACGTGCGGCTCGCGCGCGCACAGGGACTGCGGGGTCGCGCCGGTGAGGTGGCTGAGGCCGGAGGCTGCGGTGGAGGACGACACGGTTCCCCATGCTAAGCGCCGTGTCACACTGCACGGCATGCGACGCCTGTTCCCTGTGACCGACGAAACAGCAGCCCAGACCTCCACCGGGGACACGGGGGACGGCGTCCCGGCGGGGGCCGACCGGGAGTGGGGAGTGCGGGAGTTGGCGCACGCCTACGCCTATCCCGGGGGGCGGGTCTGGCTGCGGGCCAACATGGTGTCCACCCTCGACGGGGCCGCCCAGCACGAAGGGCGCTCGCAGGGCATCTCCTCGGCCGCCGACATGCGGATCTTCGGCACGCTGCGGGCCCTCGCGGACGTCGTGGTCGTGGGCGCGCAGACCGTGCGGCAGGAGCGGTACCGGCCGGCCCGCGCGCGTGCGGAGTTCGCCGAGGCCCGCGCCGCGGCGGGACAGGGACCGGCCCCCGTGGTCGCGGTGGTCAGCGCGAGCCTCGACCTGGACTTCTCGCTCCCCCTGTTCACCTCGCCCCTCGTGCCCACCCTGGTCCTCACCGGTGCCGCCGCGCCCCCCGACCGCGTCGCCGCCGCCGGGCGGGCGGGCGCCCGCGTGGTGGTCGCGGGCGACGGCGCCGGGGTCGACCCGGCCCGCGCCGTGCGCGCCCTCGCCGGCCTCGGCCACACCCGGCTGCTCACCGAGGGCGGTCCCCGGCTGCTCGGCCAGTGGATCGCCGCCGACGTGCTCGACGAGCTCTGTCTGACCCTCTCGCCGCTGCTCGTCGCGGGCGGCGCCCAGCGCATCGCCGACGGGCCGCCCGTTTCCGCACCCCTGAATTTCGAACTGGTGTCCTTGCTGGAAGAGGCCGGGTTTTTGTTCGGTAGGTACCGTCGTTCCTGAATTCGGCGGAATCGGTAATTCCGCTTAGCCTCGGCCGGGCACACTTATTCCGGCAGGTCCGTGCGATCACGGGGCAGGATGGTTTCCGCAGGGCCTCGAACGGCCCACGGAGGAGAGAGGGCCCGAGGGGTCCTCGAATGGAGAATGGGGCGCTGGTGTTCACAAGCGTACTGATGATCGAGAAGGCCCTGACGTCCGCCGACGTGGAGTTCGTCAGCACCTTGCACGGGGACGAGGACGTCGCCTTCCACGTGCTGCTCCAGCCCCGCGGAGACCAGGCCGACCGGCTGCTGCGGGCCATCGACGACATCGCCCTCGGTGAACTGGACGACGCCGCGCGGGAAGGCGCGACGCCGGAGGGCGCCGAGGCGAAGGAGCCCGCCGAACAGGCGCTGGCGGTGTCGCTGGCCGCGCTGCGGGCCGGCGGCGGCGGGGCGGAGGGGCGGCTGGTCGAGGACCATCCGTTGGACGCGCTGAAGTCCCTCGTGGAGGAGGTGGGCGCGGACGAGGTGATCGTGCTGACCGATCCCCACTACGTGGAGGAGTTCTTCCACCGGGACTGGGCCTCCCGGGCGCGGCACAAGGTGGGGGTGCCGGTGCTGAAGCTGTTCTCGCACAGCAAGGCGTAGCGGCCGGGCCGCGCGCCGGCGGGTCCCCGGCGCGCGGTGACGCCGCATACCGGTGACGCCGCATACCAGTACAGACGGCACCCTTCCGGGGGCGCTATAGGCTGGGGGCGCTTCCCCGCGGGGGAGCGTTCCGCCCTGTACCGCACTTGGGAGAAACGCGTATGGCACCCGGCCTTCCTCACGCCATGGACCGACCGCACTTCATCGGGATCGGCGGGGCCGGGATGTCCGGTATCGCGAAGATCCTCGCGCAGCGGGGGGCCGTCGTGGCGGGCAGCGACGCGAAGGACTCGGAGACCGCCGGGGCGCTGCGCGCGCTGGGTGCGACCGTGCACGTCGGGCACGCCGCCGGCCACCTCGCCGACGACGCCACCTGTGTCGTCGTGTCCTCCGCGATCCGCGAGGACAACCCGGAGCTGGCCCGGGCCGCGGAGCTGGGCATCCCGGTCGTGCACCGCTCCGACGCCCTCGCCGCGCTGATGGACGGGCTGCGTCCGATCGCCGTCGCCGGCACCCACGGCAAGACCACCACCACCTCGATGCTGGCGGTGTCCCTGGGCGAGCTGGGCCTCGACCCGTCGTACGCCATCGGCGGCGACCTGGACGCGCCCGGCTCCAACGCCCTGCACGGCACCGGCGAGATCTTCGTCGCCGAGGCGGACGAGTCGGACCGCAGCTTCCACAAGTACGCGCCCGAGGTCGCCGTCGTCCTCAACGTGGAGCTGGACCACCACGCCAACTACGCCTCGATGGACGAGATCTACGAGTCCTTCGAGACCTTCGCCGACCGGATCGTGCCCGGCGGCACGCTGGTGATCTCGGCCGACCACGAGGGCGCGCGCGAACTGACCCGGCGGCTTCGCGGCCGGGTGCGGACGGTGACGTACGGCGAGGCCGCCGACGCCGACGTACGGGTCCTGTCCGTCGTCCCACAGGGGCTCAGGAGCGAGGTCACCGCGGTGCTGGACGGCCGGGAGCTGACCTTCGCGGTCTCCGTGCCCGGCCGGCACTACGCCCACAACGCCGTGGCAGCCCTGGCCGCAGGCGCCGCCCTCGGTGTCCCGGCCGAGCGGCTGGCGCCGGCGCTCGCCGCGTACACCGGGGTCAAGCGGCGCCTCCAGCTCAAGGGCGAGGCCGCCGGGGTCCAGGTCGTCGACTCGTACGCCCACCACCCCACCGAGATGACCGCCGACCTGGACGCGATGCGCGCGGCCGTCGGCGAGGGCCGCATCCTGGTCCTCTTCCAACCGCACCTGTTCTCCCGCACCCAGGAGCTGGGCAAGGAGATGGGCGAGGCGCTGGCCCTCGCGGACGCCTCGGTCGTCCTCGACATCTACCCGGCCCGCGAGGACCCGCTCCCCGGCGTCACCAGCGAGTTGATCGTCGAGGCGGCGCGCGCGGCCGGGGCCGACGTCACGGCCGTCCACGACAAGGACAAGGCGCCCGCGGTGATCGCGGGAATGACGAAGCCCGGGGATCTCGTTCTCACCATGGGCGCGGGTGACGTGACGGACCTGGGCCCGCTGATCCTTGACCGTCTCTCGCAGCAGTAAAGGGGCTGACACTCATGTCGTACGACGTCGAGAAGCCGGACGAGCAGTGGCGCGCGGAGCTGACCCCGGCCGAGTACGCCGTGCTGCGTCAGGCGGCGACCGAGCCCGCGTTCACCGGTGAGTACACGGACACCAAGACCGAGGGCGTCTACTCCTGCCGGGCCTGCGGCGCCGAACTGTTCACCTCCACCACCAAGTTCGAGTCGCACTGCGGCTGGCCGTCCTTCTACGACCCGAAGGACACCGACGCGGTGGAGCTGATCGCGGACCGCTCGCACGGCATGGTCCGCACCGAGGTGCGCTGCGCCCGCTGCGGCTCCCACCTCGGACACGTGTTCGAGGGCGAGGGCTACCCGACCCCGACCGACCAGCGCTACTGCATCAACAGCATCTCCCTGCGACTGGCGGCCGACGAGGGCTGAGTCCCGCCCGGCCCCTCCTCCCGGGCCGCGGCGGCCCGGGAGGCCCAGGCGTGACATGCGCGGCTGGTGTCTGGAATGTTCTGTTTGAGAGTCTGTGGGGGTGGTGGGTGTCGCGCGTTGGATCCAGGCCCTGCGGAGACCCGCGGCGGCCGGTGTCCTCGGCCGCGCGGACGAGAGCTCCGGCGACGGCGCACGGCCGGGGCTGAAGGCCGTACGCGCGGCGGTCGCCGGGATCGGCACCACCCTCGACGAGTCCACCACCTGCGACGAACTCGTCCGCACCGCCGTACGGCTGGCCGGGGGCGCCGGGGCCGTGCTGCGCCTGGCGGGGGACACGCTCACCGGGTACGAGTCGATCAGCGGGGACCCGGACACCCTGCCCGACGCCCGCTGGGCCACCGCCGTGGCCCGCGAGGCCGGCCACCCCGCCGTCGACCGGCCGGTGCGGCCCTGGACCGTGCAGATGGACACCGACGGCGCCCGCCCCGCCCTGTGCGTGCCGCTGACCAGCGGGGACGGGCACTACGGCGTCCTGGTCTGCGCCCGTGAGGGCGGGCCGTTCACGGCCGCCGAGGCCGAACTCCTCGCCCTGCTGGCCGAGCGCGCCGCCTCCCACATCCGGCACGCCCGCGCGTACGCCCACGCCAACCGCACCGCCGGCGACCTGCAACGCGCCCTGCTCGCCGAGCCCGGCCGCCCGCACCCCAACCTGGAGGTCGCGATCCGCTATCTGCCCGCGGGCGGGCACACCCTGGTCGGCGGCGACTGGTGCGAGACCGTACGGCTGCACTTCGGGCGCACGCTGCTCGTCGTCGGCGACGTCATGGGGCACGGCCTGGAGGCCGCCGTCGACATGAACGCGTACCGCTCCTCGCTGCGGTACATCGCCTCCGCCGACCTGCCCCCGCACCGGGTGCTGCGGCAGATGGACGACATCGCCTCCACCGAGGCCGAGCGCCGCCCCGCGACCTGTCTGATCGTCCGCGTCGACCCCGCCCGCGGCCAGCTCGCCCTGTCCAGCGCCGGGCACCTGCCGCCCGCGCTGATCACCCGCACCGGTAGGACCCGGCTGCTGCCCGTGCCCGTGGGCCCGCCGCTCGGCACCGGCTTCGGCGGCTACGAGTCCACCACCCACGTCATCGGTCCCGACGAGACGCTGGTGCTGTTCACCGACGGCCTCGTGGAACACCGCGACGAGGACATCGACGCCTCCCTGGACCGCCTCGCCGGCCTGCGCTTCGCGACCGTCCCCGCCGTCGAGGACGTCCTGGAGACCATCGTCGACCGCCTCGACGCGCGCAACGCCGAGGACGACGTGGCGGTGGTGGCGGCCCGGCCCCGGCTGCGCGCGGGCGTCACGGTGGGGGAGCAGTCGGCGTGGGAGGCGGACCGGTGAACCGGCGGCCCGGATCGCCTTGACCGTGCGGATGCCGTGCCCGAGCGGCACCCGGTGGCCCACGGTCAGCGGCTGGTCGGCGACGTGGCAGACGGTCGCCTCGACATCCCGCGTGGTCACGGGCGCGTCCTCCGTGGGCACGATCGGATCGCCGCCCCCGCTCACGACCCGGCGTGCACCAACGCCCCCCAGGTCCACGGCCGTTCCGGGTCCGCCGCGCGCAGCTCACGGACCGCGCGGTGCAGCGCGAGGGCCGCGGGCAGGGGAGCGGGGTCGGCGAGGGCCGGGGCGAGGACGCGGTGGAAACCGGCCGCGGCCCGGGCCGCGAAGGCGTCGGGGACCTCCCAGAGCGTGGCCACCGACTGGGTGTAGCCGGCGAGTTGGAAGACCGAGGCCAGATGGATGACCTCGTCGGCGAGCGCCGGGGTGACATTGGCGCGGGCCGTTCCGCAGGCCGACAGATAGGCCAACTCCGCCGACTCCAGACGCAGTTCGGCGATGTCACGGATGTGCAGATCGCCGTCCGCGAGCAGCAGCCGGCTCGCCGCCGGGTCCTCCGGATCGCTGTCGGCATGACAGGCGAAGTGGACCACCGACGCGGCCGGCAGGGCCGAGCGCACCGCCTCCCGGGTCGCCGCACCGCCGATCAGCGGGGTGCCGCCGCCCGCGGCCGCCACCGCCGTGACCTCCGCGACCGTGCGCGCCAGCGGCGCCTGCCCCGGTGTCTCGGGCAGCGCGACGGCGAGCGTGCCGCGGTCGCCGGGCGCCGCGCGCCGACGGGCCCGGCTGTGCAGCAGGGCCCGCACGGTCGGCGTGTACGAGGACGCCACCCGGTCCAGGACCGCCGCGCCCGCCGGGGCACCCGGACCGTGGCGGCCGGCCGCGTGCAGCGGGAACGCGTTGAGCACACCGGACGGCGACCACCACAGCCGCGGCCAGGGCGCGCCCCCGTCGGGCGGACCCGTGAACCCCAGTGCGTCCAGGACCGGTTCGGCCAGGACGTCCCAGAGCCAGGCCAGCGTCCCGGTGAAGATCTCCCGGGCCTCCTCGAACAGCGGATCTCCGGGCCCCGCGGCCAGGACCTCCACCGCGAAGCGGAACGACTCGGCCTGCGCCGCGAGATCGGAGGCGTACAGCCGGGGCAGCGGCACCGCGCGCAGCCCCTCGGGCCCCAGTACGAGCGCGTCGCAGCGCCGGGGATGGACGTTGACGCTCACCACCGGGCCCTCCGCGGCGGCCGGCCGCAGATCGTCCAGGCCGAGCGGCAGCGGCGTGAGGAACCGCCGGAAGCCGGGGCGCTGTTGGAGCTCGGCGACGAGCCGGGCGGCGTCCTCGGAGGCCAGCCGCTGCGCCTCGACCTCGTGCGGCTCGGGCCAGCGGCCCCGCTCCATGCCGGCGCGCAGCTCACGGATGTGTTCGAGGGCCGTCCGCAGCCGCGCGTGCAACTCCGCGTCGGCGCCGTGCAGGACCTCCAGCTCCCGGCGGGCGTTGAGCGCCGTGGACAGCAGATGCGCCCGGCCGTCCTCCAGCGTCTCCAGCGCCTCCACGGGGTCGTGCTCGTCCAGCGCCCGCGCGGCGCCGTCGGAGGCGAGCCGGGTGATCAGGCTGGAGGACTGGCCGGGCCGCGCCGCCGCCGCGCCCAGCAGCCGGGCGCGCTGGAGCCGCGAGCCGGTGGTCTGCGTCCACTGCGTCAGCACCATCGCGGCGCGCATACCGGGATCGGGTACGGCGGTCAGCTCACGGGCGATCGCCACCGCCTCCTCGAAGTCCGCCTCCTCGGACCACACGCCGTGCCGGATGAACAGGGAGATCGCCAGGGAGGCCCGCGTCGCGTCGTGCTCCGGTGTGCCCGGCTCCGACGTGGACAGCCTGCGACGGGCCTCCCGCACCCCCCGCTCCACGGCCTCCAGCTGGTCGAAGGGCGACTCGGCGGAGTACGCCAACGCCGTGTGCCCGCCGAAGAGTTCGGGCGTGATGCCCAACCCCTCCATATAGGAGGGCAGTTCCTCGAACAGTTCGCGCAGCAGCGGCAGCGAGCCGCGCATCGACCGGAGCCGGGACTCGTCGTCGGGCTGGTTCTGCGAGTCGTACATGATCTGCTGGAGCCGCAGCGCCGACAGACCGCCGCGCAGCAGCAGGTGCTCGCGCGAGCCGGGCTCCAGGCGGGCGAGCAACCGTTCGTGCAGGACGAGGAGTTCGTCGAGCGGGGCGGTGTCGACCGGCTCCGCGGGGACCGACGCCTCCGGCTCGCCGTCGAGGAACGCGGCCAGCGCGTCCGCGCGTTCCTCCTCGGGCAGCCGGGAGATACGGCGGGACTGGAGCTCCAGCGCCTTGCCGAAGACCTCGCCCAGGGAGACCCGGTCGGGATAGCCGAGCACCAGGTTGCCGAACTCCATGAGCTCCTGCCCCCGGCTCCCGCCGCCCTCGGCGCCCATGCCGAGCAGGTTCAGCACCGCGCCGAGCGGATGGCCACCGGCCTCCCCGGACAGCAGCGGCCGCATGTACGCGTCGACCGCCTCCCAGTCCGCCCGCTGCTCGTCGGTCAGGTCCGAGCGGGAGGCCAGCTCGCCCCGGAGCGTGGCCGCCTGGACGAGCAGCCCCCCGGCCTGCCGGGTGCGCTCCGCGTCGCCCGCGAACACCGGGTCGGCCTCGCCGAGCAGCCTCGTGACCTCCTCCGGCTCCTGCGCCGTGAGATGGGCCGAGGCCAGCCGCAGCAGGACGTCGGGCCGCTCGGGGTGCCCCTCGGGGGTGAGGTCCAGCAGCGTCCGCAGGGGCTCGACCGCCTCCCGCGCCCCCGCCGCGGCGCGCGGCCGGTCGTCCTCGGGCAGCCCGGTCAGCAGGGCATCGGCGAGCCGGTCGAGCCGCTCGCGCAGGGCGGGGTCGTCGTCCGGGGTGAGGTCCACGGCGCGGCGCAGCTCGGCGACGGCCTCCTCCCGCACCTCCGGGCCCACCACGTCGCCCTCCCCGGCGCTGCGCGCGTACACGGTGAGGGTGTGGCCCAGGTCGGAGTGCATCTGGGCCACGTTCTCATCGATCTCCGTGGCGGTCCTGACCGCCGTGCGCAGCATCGCGGCGGCCTCGGGCAGCCGGTCGCGGTCCTCGGCCTCGGCCGCCGCGGAGAGGAGGGCCAGACCGAGACCGTTGGCGCAGCGGGCGTGGTTGGGATGGTCCTCGGGGGTGCCGGCGAACGCGGTGCGTAGCACGGCCACGGCCTCACCGAGCCGCCCGCGTCCCTCCGGGGAGTGCACCGAGCCCAGCAGCAGCGCGTAGCCGAGGTTGCAGCCGGCAACCGAGCGCTCGGGCTCGGCGAGATACGGCAGGGCCTCCCCGGTCAGCCGCTCGCACACGCCGAACGCCTCCGGATACGGCAGCGCGACCGCCAGCTCCAGGACCAGCAGCGCCAGGTCGGCGAGGGCCGCGGCGTGCTCGCGCACGGCCGCCTCGGGGTCCGGGGACCGGGCGCCGCCTCCGCGCCCATGCCCGCTCCCGCTCCCGGCCGGGTCCTCCTCCGGCGCGTTCTGCTGCGTGTCCCGCCGTACGTCCTGGTGGGTGTCCTGCCGTGTGGCCTGCGCCGTGTCCCGCTGTGTGTCCTGGCGTGTGTCCCCGCCTCCGCCCCCGTCCCCGTTCTCGTCCTCACCGAGCAGTTGGTCGAGGGCCGCGCGCAGCGGGGGCGGCAGGACGTCGGGCTGTCCGGGCAGCCGGCAGTAGAACGGCGCGAGCAGCACCAGTCCGATCCGGCCGTCCGTCAGGGCGGTGGGTGCCTCGGGCCGGTCGTCGGCGCGGAACAGGCACATCACCCCGAGGACGTACGCCACTTCCAGGTCGACGGCGAAGCCGCCGCCCGGCGCGGGACCCACCAGGTGCCACAGCAGCCCGTCGGTGTCGCCGCGCGCCTCCGCGGTGTGCAGCCGCGCCGTACCGCCGGGCTCGTCCAGCCGGTCGAGGCCGGCCCGGACCGCCGCCAGCAGCCGCTCGCGCTCGGCGGGCCGGTCGGCCTCGGAGGGCCGCAGTGCGCCCGTCGTCCCCGTCGTCATGCTCCGCACCCCGTTTCCGCGCCCCCGGCGGCGGGCCGGGGGCACCTTCGTGACCGGTCAGTGGTGGCGGGGCCCCGCCCCCTTGCGGAAGCGCGCCGTGAGCGAGGGCCCCAGGCTCGCCCGGACCGGGCGGGCCTCCTCGTCGAACCGCTCGAACAGCTCCGGCAGGTGCACGTCGACCGCCGATTCCACCAACTCGGCGTACTCGTCGGCCCGTTCCCGTCCGCGCCGCCACGCCACCAGGCCCGCGACCACCCCGGCCGGCGCGCTCGGCCACCACACCGCGCCCAGCAGCACGTAGAGCACGGCCCAGCCGCCGAGCCGCATCGCCTCGTCCAGCCGCTGCCGGGCGTCCGCGAGCGGTCCGCGGGTGGTGTCCGGCAGCAGCAGCCACAACCGGGGCCAGGCGTCGGGCAGTTCGAGCCGGTACTCCAGTCTGGTCCGCACCGCGGGGGCGCGCAGCCGGTCGCCGATCCAGGTGGGGCACTCCGGCGGGACCAGCGCCACCGCGTCGCGCCGCACCTCCAGTTCGCCGACCCGGGTCGCGTCCGCGCCCGCCGCGCGGGCCTCGGCGCAGGCGTCCTCCCGCTCCTGCCACACCCGGCGCCGCCGGGCGGTCAGCGCGCGGGCCGCGCGGCCCAGCGGTCCCGGCCAACTGCCCAGCAGGGCACGCTCGTACGGTCCGGCGAGCGCGTCGGCGAGCAGTCCGGCCCCGAAGGACACGGCGAGCACCCCGAGCAGCAGCACGGACGTCCGTGTCGAACCCGATCCGGAACTCAGCTCGGTCAGCCGCTGCCGCAGCCGACCGGTGTCGTCCCAGCGGGACTGGCCCAGCGTCAGCGCGGCGGCCAGCGCGGCCGTGAACAGCAGACCGGGCAGCACCACCGAGGCCGCCCAGCGCTCCGCGAGCCTGCGGCCGACGTCCGTCATGAACCCCGAGAGCACACCGACCCCCTCAGCCCTCGGCGTCGAAGCGCAGGGCCAGGTCGAAGACCTCGCACACCGGCAGTTCCTCGCCCGCCGCGCGCGGCTCCCGCCGGTCGCAGACCCCGAGCGGGCACACGTGGACACCGAGCAGCGCCCGCGGGGCGGCCTCCGCCACCCGGGGCACGGTCGTCCGCGGTTCCTCGCCCTCCGCGACGGGCACCGCCGTACGGGCCCGGGACAGGCCGAGCGCCTCCAGGTGCTCGTCGAGGGGCGCACCGGCGCGGGCCGCGCGCACCGCGCGCTCGATCACCAGCCGCCGCGCCGCGCCCACCGGGCCCCTGCTCAGCCTGCGCAGACCCGGCAGGCTCCGGCACAGGAGGGTCAGTTGACGGTCGCGGGATTCATGTGACGACACGTCACCCATGGTAGTCGGATCCTCTACGCTTGCTCCCGGGTCGGTCCGATCCACTGATCCGGGACGGGGGTTGCCGGTGAACGTCCTGCTGGGTACGGGCGACAACGACGATGCGCATCCGCGCGGCGCACCGAACACACTGCCAGACCCACCGACTTCGGAAGCGCCGTCCCCGAACTCGCCGTCTCCGCACGTGCCGTCTCCGGGTGCACCGTCCCCGAACCCGAACGCCCCGAACTCCACGGGCCCGAACTCGCCGACCCCGGACGGGCCGTCTGCGAACTCGCCGTCCCCGAACGCCGCGGCCCCGACCCTGCCCGCCCCGGGTGCTCCGCCTTCGAACCCGCAGTCTTCGGATGCGCTGTCCTCGGATGTGCCGTCCTCGAACTCGCCGTCCCCGAACCCCACGGCCCCGCACTCTCCCGCCCCGAACCCCGCCGGCCCGAACCTGCCCTCCCCGAACCCGCCTTCGCCGGACGTGCCGTCCCCGCACTCATCGTCGTCGGGCGGACCGTTCCCCGACGCCCCCACCCCCGACGCCCCCGGCACCCCAAGTCGCCCCACTGCCCCCGCCCGTGTCGTCTTTCGGCGGGATCTGCGGGTCGTGCGGGCCCGGTTGTGGGCGGGGGTCGGAGCCGGGGCGGGGGTGCTGGTGTGCCGGCTGGCCGTCGACGCCACCCGCGCGGTGGGGGCGCCGTCGGTCGTGGTCGCCGAGGGTGTGCTGGGCGCGGCCGTCCTTACCGTCCTCGGCCTGCGGTTGCTGCTGACCTCGCTGCTGCCGCAGGCGCTCGTCGTGGACGCGGCCGGAGTGGAGTGGCGCGGCACCCTGCGCCGGCTGCGGCTGCCGTGGAGCGAGATCACCCTGCTGTGCGTCCTCCCGGCCACCGACCGGCGGCTGCTGCGCACCGGCCACCGCTTCCCCGAACAGCTCCTGATCCGCACGGCCACCCCGGCCGCCCGGCACCGGGTCACCCGCCCCACCGCCCGCTGCGCCCGGCTCCTGGAACCCGCGCCCCGCTGGGACCACGGCTGGGACGGCCTCGCCGTCGACCTGCGCCCGCTGGACACCGAACCCGCCACGCTCGACCGGGCCCTCGACACCCACGCCGGGCCCCGCTGGCGCCGTATCGGAGTACCGCCGGACACCGCGGCCGACGGCGCCCACCGCATACCCGGCCGGTTGCGCTCCCCGCTGGCGCTGCGGCTGTCGCGCCACGGACGCAAACTGTCCGTCCTGCTCTGGCTGCTGTGCTGCTACGGCTACCTCCGCCTCGGCGACACCCACCCGGGCCCCGGCCCGCACTGGGCCTACGTCGGCGCGGGCATCGCCGCCCCCGCCGTCGTCCTGCCCCTGCTGGCCGCCCTCGACCGGCTGTCGGGCCGGCGCTGCGAACTGCGCGTCGACGCGGGCGCCCTGCGGCTGCGCGTCGGGGCGGACGAACGCGTCCTGCCCCGGGCCGTGACGGGCGACCTGGAGATCGAGTCCGGGGCGCAGGCCCCCGGCGACCGGCAGCCCCGCTGGACACTGCGCGCCCGCCCGAGCGCCGACGGCGCCCCCGCCCCGGCCCCGCTGCACGGCGGTCTGCGCACCGCCGACGACGGACGGCTCGACATCGTGCCCGTGCTCGCCGGAACCCCCGGCGAACCCCACGGCCTCTCCCTCCACCCCGCACAACTCGCCTACGCGCTCGGCTCCTCGGGCTACTCCGTCACGGGACCGGCCGGCGGCGAGGAGGCCGTACGCCGCTGGAGCGCGCCCGCCCTGGCCGGCGCAGCACCGCCCGCCGATCCGCCCGTACCCGCGGCGTCCGCCGGTGAACTGCGCGTCCTGCGGGTCTCGCGCACCGCGACCCGCGGCCACCGCAGCATCGCCGCCGCCCTCGGCGCCCACGGCGGCGACCGGCCGCTGCGCGTCCTGGTCGAGCCCGGCCGCTACCCCGAACCCCTGTCCCTCAAGGGCGACGTGGAGATCCGCGCCGTCCAGGGCCCCGGCAGCGTGCTCGTCGAACCACCCGGCGCGACCAAGGTGAGCACCACCGGCAGCGCCGTGCTCACCGGGCTGATCGTCGTCGGCCGGGGCCCGGCGGCCCTCGACGTCACCGGCGGCTCGCTCACCCTGCGCGACTGCCGGGTGGAGGGACGCGGCACCGCGAGCGCGCTGACCGCCGCGCCCGGCACGGAGATCACCGTCGAGGGAGGCGAACTCGCGGGCGGCGCCCTCGTGCTGCGCGGCGCCCGCGCCGTCGTACGCGGCACCCGCCTCACCGACGCCACCGAGGACGCCCTGCTCGTGACCGACGGCGCGCACGCCGAGGTCACCGGCTGTCTCTTCACCGGCACCCGCGGCGCCGCCGTCCACGTCACCGGCGGCGGCAGCCGCGCCGCCGTGACCGACTGCGCCTTCACCGGCGCGACGGGACACGGCGTCCTCACCGAACGGCACGCCGAGACCGAGATCCGCGACTGCCGCTTCCACGACCTCTCCGGCACCGCCCTCGGCTTCGCCGAACAGGGCCGCGGCACCGTGGAGCGGGCCCGGGTCGACGGCGCCGACGCGGGCGCCCTCGTCACCACCGGCGCCGAACCCGCCTTCAGCGACTGCGCGTTCGACAACTGCCGGGCCGTCGGCCTGCGGGTGGTCGACCAGGCGGGCGCCCGGCTGACCGACTGCACCTTCCGGCGGGCCTCCAACGCCGCCCTGCACGTCGACCGGAAGGGCCGCCTGCGCGCCGACGGCTGCCGCGTCGACGGCGCCCGCCAGGGCGTCGTGGTCGAGAACGGCCACGCCGTCCTCACCCGGGTCGAGGCCCGCGCGCTGTCCGGCGCGGTGGTGCGGCTGTGCCAGGACGGCACCGTCGAGGTGACCGGACTGCGCGCCGAGGACTGCAAGTACGGGCTGCACGGCTCCGGCACCGGCTCCTCCGGCGAACTCGCCGACGCCGACCTGAGCCGCGTCTCCGACTGCGGGATCGCCCTCATCGGCTCCGCCCGCGTCACCGCGCACGACGTCCGGGTCGCCGACTGTGTCTCCGACGGCCTGTTCGTCCGGGACACCGCCTGTCTGACCGCCCTCCGCTGCACCGTCGAGCGCGCCGGCCGGCACGGCGCGCACGTCCTGGACAGCGGCGTCCTGACCGCCGAGGGGCTGACCGTGACCGACTCCGGATCGGACGGCGTACGCGCCGCGAACAGCAGCCAGTTCGAGCTGCGCGACACCTCCTGCACCGGCAGCGGCGGCGACGGCGTGCGCACCGACGAGGGCGCGAGCGGCCGGATCGTCGACAGCCGCATCACCGGCAGCCGGGGCGAGGGCGTCGCCGGGGACGGCACCGTACGGCAGACCGGCGTCACCACCCGGGACACGCCGGGCCCCGACCCCGCCGGGGAGGGGGACCCGCAGGCCGAACTCGACGCGCTCATCGGCCTGACCGGGGCCAAGCACCAGGTGCGCGTCCAGTCCGACCTGCTGCGCCTGGCCGGGCTGCGCCGCGCCGCCGGGCTGCCCGAACCGCCCGTCGGCCGCCACCTCGTGTTCTCCGGGCCGCCCGGCACCGGCAAGACCACCGTGGCCCGGCTCTACGGCCGTATCCTCGCCCGGCTCGGCGTGCTCGGCGACGGCCGCGTCGTCGAGGTGCACCGCAGCGACCTCGTCGGCCAGTACCTCGGCTCCACCGCGCTCAAGACCCGCGCCGCCTTCGACAGCGCCCGCGGCGGAGTCCTGTTCATCGACGAGGCGTACAGCCTGTCCCGGCGGTTCGGCGTGGGCCACGACTTCGGGCAGGAGGCCATCGACGAGCTGACCAAGCTGATGGAGGACCACCGCGACGACGTCGTGGTGATCGCCGCCGGCTACCCCGCCGAGATGGAGGAGTTCCTCACCGCCAACCCCGGCCTCGCGTCACGGTTCTCGCGGACGGTGACCTTCGCGCCGTACGGGCCGGAGGAACTGGTGCGGATCGTGTCCTACCTCGCCGGCCGGCACGGCTTCGAACTCGACCCGGGCGTCGAGCCGCTGCTGCTCGCCCGCTTCCAGGACGCGGACCGCTCCGGGACGCCCGCCAACGGGCGGGACGCGCGCACCGTGTTCGAGACGATGATCGAGCGGATGGCGGTCCGGCTGTCCGAGGTCCCGGAACCCACCCACCAGGAACTCCTGATGCTCCGCACCACCGACCTCCCACCGACCTGAGCGCCCGGCGCCGGCGCCCGTTACCCCCGAGTACGCGGTGGCTGCTTCCCGGCCCTCGTGCCGGGCGGCCGTCGTGACCAGGTCGGCGTCGGCGGCCCGCCAAAGTACTGCAACACTTGAGGTCTAGACTCTCCCCGCAACGGCCTGCGCAACGACGACCGTGGCCGAAACCAGGCAGTCACCTGCCGCACCCGAAGGGTATTCGGCGTTTTGATACGGATAGATTCAGTCACCAAGCGGTACCCGGACGGCACGGTGGCGGTCGACCGGCTGTCGCTGGAGATACCGGACCGCTCCATCACCGTCCTCGTCGGCCCCTCCGGCTGTGGCAAGACGACCACCCTCCGGATGATCAACCGCATGGTGGAGCCCAGCGAGGGCGCCATCCTGCTGGACGGCGTGGACGTCCAGGCGCAGCCCGTCAACACCCTGCGCCGCTCCATGGGGTACGTCATCCAGAACGCCGGTCTCTTCCAGCACCGCACGATCGTCGACAACATCGCGACGGTGCCCCGGCTGCTCGGCTGGAGCAAGGAGCGCGCCCGCGCCCGCGCCGCCGAGCTGATGCAGCGCGTGGGCCTCGACTCCTCGCTCGCCAAGCGCTACCCGTACCAGCTCTCCGGCGGCCAGCAGCAGCGCGTCGGTGTCGCACGGGCACTCGCCGCCGACCCGCCGGTGCTGCTCATGGACGAGCCGTTCTCCGCGGTCGACCCGGTCGTCCGCAAGGGCCTCCAGGACGAACTCCTGCGCATCCAGGAGGAGCTGGGCAAGACCATCGTCTTCGTCACGCACGACATCGACGAGGCCATCAAGCTCGGCACGATGGTCGCCGTGATGCGCACCGGCGGCAGGCTCGCCCAGTTCGCGCCGCCCGCCGAACTGCTCACCGCCCCCGCCGACGAGTTCGTCGAGGACTTCCTCGGCGCCGACCGCGGCATCCGCAGGCTGTCCTTCTTCCCGTCCGCCGGACTGGAACTCCAGACCGCGCCGGTCGTGGCCGTCGACGCCTCCGCCGACCAGCTCAAGGCGCGCGCCTCCGCCGACGTACCGCATCTGCTGGTCACCGACCTCGACGGCAGGCCGCTCGGCTGGAGCGCGCCCGGCGACCTCACCGCGGGCGCGATCGACACCACGCGACTCCTGCCGTTCGGGCGGCCGTTCGTGCACGGCACGGACTCGCTGCGGGCCGCGCTCGACGGCGCCGTGCTGTCGCCGACCGGCTGGGCCGTCGGGGTGGACGGCACCGGGCGGGTCGTCGGCGTCGTGTCGCAGGCGGTCGTCGCCGAGGCGATCCGGCACGCGCACGCCGGGAGCGCCGACGGCACGAAGGCCGCGCGATGATGCAGGCGAGCGGCTTCTTCGACATCCCGAGCGACCTCCAGCACAGCTATCCCGGCCTGATCGGGCTGCACCTGAGGGAGGCGCTGATCCCGGTCCTCGTCGGCCTGGTCGTCTCGCTGCCCGTGGCCCAGATGTGCGTGCGGTTCCGCTGGCTGTACCCGCCGGTGCTCGGCGTGACCACCATCCTGTACGCGATCCCCTCGCTGGCCTTCTTCGTGGTCCTCATCGACTACACCGGCCAGAGCGAGACCACCGTGATGATCCCGCTGGCCGTCTACAGCCTGGTGGTGCTCGTCCCGGCCATCGTGGACGGTGTGCGGTCGGTGCCGCCGGAGACCCTGGCCGCCGCCACCGCCATGGGCCTCGGACCCGTACGCCGCTACTTCCAGGTGCAGTTGCCGATCGCCGTACCCGCGATCATCGCCGGTCTGCGGGTCGCCACCGTGTCGAGCATCTCACTTGTGAGCGTCGGCATGCTGATCGGCAACCAGGGCGCGCTGGGCAACCTGCTCAACGACGCGAACATCTACCACCGGCCCGAGCTGGCCGTGAACTCCGTGGTGACGACCGCGCTGCTCGCGATCCTCGCCGACGTGGCCCTGGTCCTGCTGCGCCTCGCCCTGACCCCGTGGATGCCGAGGAAGGCCGCCGCCCGGTGAACGTACTGAACTTCGTCCACGCCTTCTTCAGCGACGGCGCCCACTGGCACGGCTACGACGGCATCCCCACCCGCTTCCTGGAGCACATCGGCTACTCGCTGGAGGCGCTCGCCCTCGCCGCCGCCATCGGGCTGCCCATCGGCGTGCTCACCGGCCACTACGGGCGCGGCGGCAACGTCCTCGCCCTGATCGCCACCGCCGGCCGGGCCCTGCCCACCTTCGGCCTGCTGGTGCTGATGGTCATCCTGATCGGCTTCGGCATGGTGACCGTGATGGTCCCGCTGGTCGTGCTCGCCGTCCCGCCGATCCTCGTCACCACCTACGAGGCGATCCGCTCCGTCGACCCGTCCCCGGTGGACGCGGCGCGCGGCATGGGGCTGCCCGAGTCGCGGGTGCTGTTCCAGGTCGAACTGCCCGTCGCGCTCCCGCTGATCCTCAGCGGGCTGCGCTCGGCGGCCATCCAGATCGTCTCCACGGCCACCATCGCCGCGTACATCGGCCTCGGCGGGCTCGGCCGGTACATCATCGACGGCCTCTACCAGCACAACTACGAGAAAGTGGTCGGCGGGGCCACGCTGGTCGCGGGGCTCGCGCTGACCACTCTCGCGCTGTTCTGGGCGGTGGGCCGCTGGACGGTGTCGCCGGGAGTGCGACGCGGCAACGGCTGACGTTCAGCCCTCGGTGCGGGCCAGCGCCAGCTCCAGTACGACGAGCAGCGCGTCCCGCACCGAGCCCCGCTCCCGGGCGTCGAACACCACCAGCGGCACGCCCTCGGTCACGTCGAGCGCCCAGCGGACCTCGTCCACGGAGTGCTCGACCTGTCCGTCGAAGGCGTTGATGGCCACCGCGAACGGGATGCCCTTGTGCTCGAAGTAGTCGACGGCCGCGTAGCAGTCGTCGAGCCGGCGGGTGTCGACGATGACGAGCCCGCCGACCGCGCCCTCCACGATGTCGTCCCACATGAACCCGAACCGCTCCTGTCCGGGCGTGCCGAACAGATAGAGCTTCAGCGTCGGGTCGATGGTGATGCAGCCGAAGTCCATGGCCACCGTGGTGGTGGTCTTGCGCGGCGTGTGCGTGAGGTCGTCCACCCCCGCGGCGACCTCGGTGATGGCGGCCTCGGTGGTCAGCGGCTCGATCTCGGAGATCGAGCCGACGGCGGTGGTCTTGCCCACGCCGAAGCCGCCCGCGACCACCATCTTCACCGGCAGCGGCGGCCGTACGGCGGTGTGCTCGGCCGCGCCGCGGAGCAGAGGCTGGGTCGGTGTCACGGAAGTACCCCTCGGGAGTCGGGGATGGCCCTCAGGCCATCGATAACCCTGCGCAGGACGGATGCGTCATGAGTGGCCTCGAAGTCCGGTACGTACACCGTCAGGTGCCCGGCGGCTCGCAGGTCCTCGGCCAGGACGCGGACCACGTTGAGATGCAGCCGCAGCCGGGCCGCGAGCTCCGCGAGCGACTGCGGGAGCCGGCAGCCGGCGACGATGTCGTGCTGCTCGAAGGAGAGCCCGTCGAGCGCGTCGAGCCCGGTGGCGGTGGCCACCACCTGGGTCTCGACGGGCATCGTCCGGCCCGACGCGGTGTCCGCCACCCGGCCGGCGGTGACCAGGAAGGGCCGCACGGCGGGGGCGGGGCCGACCGGGTCCGGATCGGGGCCCGGGGGCGGTGTGCCGTCCGCCATGGGTTCCTTCGTCTCCTCTCTCGGCCGGGTGGCGAAGGTCAGCGCGGCGCCGGGACGCCGACGTTGTTCTTCAGTTCGAGGACGAGCTGGGGGCTGAGGGCGGCGCCCGCACGGTTGGCGAACACCGTCATCTCGTAGGCGATGTTGCCCAGCTTGGCCTCCTTGTCGGCGACGACGCCGAGGACGGCGCCGCTGCCGATGGCGGAGACGATGACATGACCGCCCTCCAGGTCGATGATGACCTTGTTGAGGCTGCCCAGACCGTAGTTGCCGGAGGCTCCCGCGGCCAGGCTGGTGATGCCGGAGACGATGGCGGCCAGCCGCTCGGAGTGGGCGCGTTCGCGCAGCTCCGACACGGCGATGAGCAGCCCGTCGGACGACACGGCGATGGCGTCGACGACGCCCGCGGTCTCGGTGGCGAAGCGGTTCAGCAGCCAGGTGAAGTCGGCCGCGGCGGCCTGCAGGTCGGTCGGCGCGGTGCCGCCCGTCGGGGTGTCACCTGTCGACGTGCTCACTGCTCGGCTCCTTCCGGATGGTGGTTCTCGTCGTGCGGTCGGTGCGTGGGCGCCGAACCGGTCTCGGGGCGCGCGTAGCTTCCGGTGTCGCCTTCGCTGTCGCGGCGCGCGCGCTCCACGGCCGCCTCGAACTCGTCCAGCGCGTCCCGTTCGGCCTCGGCGTCCTTCGGCCGTACCGCCTGGGGTACGACCTGCTGGGCGCCGGAGGTCGTCCGGAGCGTGGCCCCGCGGACCCGGCGACGAAGCGGGCGGGAGGTGCCGTCGGCGTCACTGGCGACGGGCGGGGGAGTCCCGGTGCGGGCCCGGGGGATGAACGCGACATCCTCCCCGGCCTTCACCGAGGCATCGCCGGTCATGGTAAGCGCCGTCGGATCGGCGGGGGAGACCGGGCCACCCTTGGGCGCCGGTGCGTCCTCCGACGGCCGGCCCGCGGCCGCCGCCCGTTCGTCGTCGGCGTCGTGGCGCGGCCTCCTGCGGGGGAGCGGGCCGGTGTCCGTCCCGGGGTCGCTCGCCCAACTCGGGGCGGACGCCGGCCTCGGGCCCGAGTCGCCCTCCGGGACGCGGGCCGCGGTGGCCGCGACCGGGGCGGAGGCGCCCACCGGGCTCATCTCCAGCAGCAGGGTGCTCGGCAGGGACACCTCGGCCGTCACACCGCCGCCGGGCGTCCGGGTCAGCTCGACCCCGATGTCCCAGCGGCGGGCCAGGGTGCCCACCACGAACAGGCCCAGCACCTTGGTCGGCATCAGGTCGAGGCGCTCACGGCGGATCAGCCGGGCGTTCTCCTCGGCCAGGCGCTCCGCGCTCATCCCGAGGCCGTGGTCGGTGATCACCACATGGGCACCGTCGGCGCTGGTGCGCACGGTCACCTCGACGGGGCTGCCCTCCGGCGAGAACGACACCGCGTTCTCCAGGAGTTCGGCCACCATCAGGGTCAGGTCGCCGATGATGTCCGGCTCGACCATCGTCTCGGACGCGGCGTACAGCCGTACCCGCTGATAGCCCTCGATCTGGCCGAGCCCGGCCCGTACGACGTTGGTGAGCGCCGTCGGACCCGAGTCGAGCACCGTCTCGCGGATGCCGGCCAGCAGCATCAGGCTGTCGGCGTTGCGGCGCAGGCGCACGGCGATGTGGTCGATGGAGTACAGACGCTCCAGCAGCGCCGGGTCCGTCTCGCCGCGCTCCACCGCGTCGATCAGCGCGAGCTGACGGGTCGTCAGGTTGCTGACGCGGCGTCCGACGTTGCCGAACATCTCCGCGGTGTTGCGCCGGCTGAGCACCTGGCGTTCCAGGAGCGCCGCCGCGGTCGTCTGCACCTGGTTGAAGGCGTCGGCCAGGTCGCCGATCTCGTCGCGGGCGGTGACCGGCACGTCCCGCAGCCGGGGCGGGCCGTCGTCCTCGGCGTCGTCGTCGGCCACCCGGGCGAGCTCCCGGCCCGCGACGTCGGCGACCTCGTACGCGACGCCCGTGAGCGCCTGCACGGGGCGGATCACCGAGCGGCGGACCAGCACCACGAACGCCATCCACAGGGCGAAGCCGAGCAGCGCGCCGCTCAGCAGCAGCGCCGCGCGCCAGGTCGCCGAGGTGGAGGCGCTGTCGGCCCGGTCGGCGATCTGCCCGATCAGCGAGGTCGTGATCTTCAGGCGGGCGGCGGCCTGTTCGGGGTAGGCCGGGTACTGGGTCAGGGCGTTCCTGACCGCCGTGCGGATCTCCGACTGGCTGCCCGCCTCCAGGCTGCCGGTGTCGATCTGCATCTCGGCGTACGACTCGGCGATGGTGCGCTGCGCCGGCGTGTGCTCGATCCCGGCCAGCTGCTCCGCCTGCTGCTCCGAGGCGAACCGGCCGAAGCGGTTGGACTGGTGGGTGAACAGGTCGTACGAGCCGACCGCGTTGGTGAACTCGATCAGCGCGTTGGTGTCCCCGGTGGTCGCCGAGAAGACGCTGGTCTCGAAGGCGCCGTGGGCGGCGTCCGCGCGCAGCAGCGAGTCGAGCAGGTTACCGGTGAAGGTGGACGCGAGCGTCGAGTTGCGGTCGAGCCCGAGCCCGTCGATCAGCTCGTTGGCGGTGTTCGCGTACGCCGGGTCGATGTTGTCGGCCGGGAGGTACGCCTGCTCGACCGAGTCGCGCAGGCTGGACAGGCCCTCGACCTCGCGCAGCGCCTGCCCGGCGGTCTCCGGCAGCCGGTCCCCGAAGGTGTCGCGCACCGTGCGGACCTGGGCGTCGACCGCCTCCTGCGCCTTGCGGTAGTCGGTCGGGGAGGGCGTGCTGTCGCCCGCCTCGTAGCGCGCGGAGAGCAGGATGGCCTGCTGGTGCTCGGCCTCCACCCGGTCCACGAGCCGGGCGACCTGGGCGCTGTCACGCACGAGCTGGGCGGCGTCGCGCGCGCTGTTCGCCTGCCCGAGCAGATCGGTGATGAGATAGGCCAGCAGTACGGCGACCACGGTGAGCGGGACGCCGACGAGCAGGTTGAGTTTGCGCCGGAAGGGCCAGCGGTCGGCGAACCCCCGTATGCCGTCCCCCGTCGGCGGGACGGTCCGGGTGGGCGCGTCCACCTGGTTCGTGGACACCAGTGCCTCCTTCATGGGGGTGTCTCCACCCGAAGCTGCTGATGCGTGGCGACACCGAAGCGGGCCCCGTGCACCGCTGTGACGGATGTCAACGTCGGTGAGAGTACAGCCTCTTCGAACCCGTGCTCGGCTCCGCTTTCATCAAGAATCCGTTACAAACGCTCCGCGCCGGGTACACAACTCGGCTCCGATCGAAGCCAATCGGTGACCGGATTCCACTTGACTGGCCTGTAACCGGCTGGATTGGATCAGTGAAGAACTGTTCGCAACGTTGCGCAAAGTCCTCACTCAACCCTGAGCCCGGAACGGGAACCGTGACTTCCAACACCCACACCAGCAGGTCAATCCGGAGAACCCGAGGCGCGACGGCCGTTGCGCTCGCTGCGGCGACGGCGCTGCTGGCGGGCTGTTCCTCCGCCTCCGACAACAACAAGTCCGACCCGCTCGCCGGTGACAAGGCGAGCGGCGACACGGTCGTCGTCGGCTCCAACAACTTCGCCGAGAGCATCCTCGTCGCCGACATCTACGGCGAGGCCCTCAAGGCCAAGGGGATCAAGGTCTCCTACAAGCCGAACATCGGCAGCCGCGAGACGACCTACGGTCTGCTCAAGAACGGCACCATCTCGGTGCTGCCCGAGTACAACGGCGCGCTGCTCGCCTACCTCGACCCGAAGGCCACCCCGAAGACCGCCGAGGCGACCACGGCGGCCATCGAGGCCAAGCTCGACTCCAAGCTGACGCTGCTGGACCCGGCGCCCGCCCAGGACAAGGACTCGGTCACCCTCAACGCGGCCACCGCGAAGAAGTACAACCTGACCGACAAGTCCTCCATCGCGGACCTCAAGGACATCGCCAAGGACCTCGTCATCGGCGGCTCGCCGGAGTTCCAGACGCGTCAGCAGGGCCTGGTCGGCCTCAAGGACGTGTACGGCGTGGAGTTCAAGTCCTTCAAGGCGCTCGACGCGGGCGGCCCGCTCACCCAGGCGGCGCTGAAGAAGAACACCGTGCAGGCCGCGGACATCTTCACCACGGACCCGACCATCTCCCAGGAGAAGTTCGTCGTCCTCCAGGACACGGAGAACCTCTTCGGCTTCGCGAACGTGCAGCCGCTCGTCTACAAGAGCGGGCTCTCCAAGGAGGGTGTCGACGCGCTCAACGCGGTGTCGGCCAAGCTCGACACGCCGGCCCTGCTCGACCTGGACACCCAGGTGCAGTCGCAGAACAAGGACCCGCTGGACGTCGCCAAGGCGTGGCTGAAGACCGCCGGCCTCGGCTGAGCCGGGCGCCCGCCGCGGGGCGGGAACGACGAGGGTGCCCCCGGGAGGTCTCCGGGGGCACCCTCGTGTGTCGGCGGGGTGGGCCGGGATCAGAGGTCGAACTCGTGCGGCGGCAGGTCCAGCGTGAAGCACGCCTCGCGCACCACGGCCTGCTCCGTCTTGTCGAAGTCGCCGTCGGCGCCGCCGATGACGATGCCGATCTGGATCACCGCACGCGCCTCGGCCGGCTTCTTCTTCGCCTTGGCGATCTCCTGGAGCACGCTCACCTTGCCGAAGTCGAAGTCGGTGGTCAGCTTGTTCAGGTTCTCCTCGAAACGCCGGCGCAGATCGTCCGCCGGGAAGTTCTGGAGCACCTCGTTGGTGGCGATGAGCTGCGCCACGCGCTGCCGCTCGGCCGGGTCGATGGTCCCGTCGGCGGCGGCGACGAGCGCGCACATCGCCATGCTCGCGTCGCGGAAGGCACCGCTCTTGAGGTCGTTCTTCTTCGCCACGAGCTGGGTCTGCATCGTCGACGCGGACTCCTTGATGCGGTCCCACAGGGCCATGCGAACTCCTTGTGTGCACAGAGGATTGCTTCTACAACAACGTAGAAACTCATGGCGGGGCCGATAAGTTCCGCTGTTCCGCACCGTCCGGGACCGGGGCGCGCCGGGCGCGGCGGCCGGTCCGGGGTTCCTGGTCCGGCAGCCAGCCGAAGGCGAGGCAGCCGCCGGTCAGGCCGAGGAGCAGCCCGAGGAAGAAGCCGCCGAGGTTGGAGGTCACCCAGGTGCCCAGGGTCACCAGGACGCCGAGCACGGAGTAGAAGAGGCGCTGGGCCGGGTTGACGAGGATGAGCACACCGCACAGGACCATCACCGCGGGCAGCAGATAGCCCGCGAGACCCTGCATGCCGATGTGCATGACGACCTCGAGCGACGCCTTCTCGGTGAGCAGGATCTCCGCCCCGCCCAGGGTGAGCAGCAGTCCGCCCCAGAACGGACGGCGGCCCCGCCAGCGCCGGAAGCCGGCCCGGAGGCCGGCCGGGGAGGGGCCGGGCATCAGCAGCCCGAACCGCTGAAGCGGAGTCCCAGGCCGGGCAGCTTGAACACGCCTGCCGTGGTCGCGTAGTTGGTCTGCCGCAGGTCGGCGATGTGCACGGTGTCGGCCTGCTGGCTGAACACGCCGATCGGGCCCTTCACCCCGGCCTTGGTCAGGGTGCTGGCGTCGTTGCCGATCTCGATGCCGTCGAAGGTGGCGTCGCCCGTCAGCTCCGTGGAGTCGGTGGTGAGATCGGTGGCCTCCACTTTCTTGCCGCCGCCCCCGGCGGTGATGAGCAGGTTCGTCCCGCCGAGGTCGACGCTCTGGCACAGCTTCGTCAGGGTGGCGTTCCTGATCGCGGAGGTCACCACCAGTACCTGTCCGCCGGTGTCCCCGGCGTTGGGGCTGCCCTCCGCCATGGTGTCGAGGCCGCCGAACTGCTCGAACCCGGTGCCGTCGAGCTCGGTCGCGGTGACCGTGAACGGCATGCCGGAGATGGCGAACTGGACGCCCAGCGCGCCCTGGGCGGTGAGGACCGCGAGCGCGGCGACGGCGAGCACGGCCGGGACGGCCAGCACGGCCGCGCGGCGTGCTCGGACCCGGCCGAGGCGTCCGGCGTCCGGCGGTGTGTCCCCGGAAGCGCTTTCCGGTGTCGCGGTGTGATGCTCGGCGGAGGAGGCCATGTGTGCTCCCAGGGGGCAGGATTCACTGCGGGGCTGGTGCCGGCGGCGCGCCGTCCTGGCGGGGACCGCGACCGCCGTGTGCGGCGACCGCCGCGCACGTCCTCTCGCGCTCCCGGCGGGCGCAAGGGCTTTCGCGCGGATGGCGCGGCAGTGGCCACTTCGGAAGTTACCGGGGGTTACACCAAGGGGTCAAGAGACATGTGAAAAAGAGGTGAGACATGTGTGCCGGATGTGCTCTGACCTCCAACTCCCTTGATCTGCCTTGACCTTGACGACGATTCAGGTCTACAACACTCCTCGCACCGCTCCCGGCTGCCCCACCTCACCCCACTGAGAAAGAAGGCACCCGCATGCGTACGCGCTCCCCGCTCGCCCTCGCCGTCCTGGCCGCCGCCCTCTCGCTCACGGCGGCCCTGCCCGCCGCCGCGGCCGACATCCCCGTGCTCACCACCGGCGACGCCGGCACCCCGGTGGCGGCCGGCGACGCCCTCACCGCCCAGCTGGCCCCCGGAACCAACGCCACCTTCTTCTCCAGCGCGACCGGCACCAGCGGCGTGACGTGCACGACCTCGGCGTTCGGCACCACCGTCACGGACAACCCCACCGCGCCCGGCTCGGCCACCGAGACGCTCGACCGCCAGACGTTCGGCGGCTGCACCAGCAACGTCACGGGTGTCCTCGGCGTCAACTCCATCGCGCTCGACAACCTGCCGTACACCACGACCGTGAGCTCCGACGGCACGGTCGCCATCACCCCGGGCGGCGGGGCCACGACCGTGCAGAGCACCGTCCGACTCCGCACCCTCCTCGGCACCGTGACCTGTGTCTACCGGGCCCCGGGGCTGACCGGCCGGGTCGACGGCGCCGACAGCGGCATCGTCTTCACCGGCCAGCAGTTCACCAAGAGCTCGGGCTCCTCGCTGTGCTTCTCCAGCGCCTGGTTCTCGGCCAGGTACGCCCCCGTCACCGGCGCGGACGGCGCTCCGGTGCACGTCAACTGAGGTTTGCACGCCCCCGCGTTCAGCGTCCGCGCAGCCGCAGGGCGAGGGCGGCGCCCCCGGTGAGCACCAGCACCGCGGCGGCGCCGCCCGCGAGCAGCGGCGCGGACGGGCCCGACCCGGCGTTCGTGTCGGCGGCCACCGGCGCCGGATCGGCGCCGGTGGCCGCGGCGCGCGGCGCGGCGGACGAGGGCGCGGTGACGGCCGCCGCCGCGCCCTTCGACGCGGTCGCGGTCGGGGCGGTCGGGCTCGGTGTGCGGGACGGTGTGGTGGACGGCTTCGCCGGCTCCTCGCGCGGGGCGGAGGACTTCGTGGCCGGGAAGACCACGTCGGAGCACGAGTAGTAGGTGTCGGGCGTGCTGGTGTTCTGCCAGATCGTGTAGAGGACGTGGTGCCCGGTCCGGTCCGCCGGCAGCGTCGCGCCGATGTGGTACGCCCCGCCGGTGAGCGCCGGGTCGGTGGCCGTGGCGAACGGCCGCTCGGGCAGGTCGGACCAGGTGAGCGGCTTGGTGGGGTCGTAACCCTGCTTGGTCATGTACAGCTTGAAGGTGCCGGTGTGCGCGATCGTCGAGGCGTAGGTCAGCGTCATCCGGCCGCCCGGGGTCAGCCGGGTCGTGGGCCAGTCCGTGCGGGCGAGATCGATCCCCTTGTACGCGGGCAGGCCCCCGCTGCACAGCCGGCCGTCCGGGATCGTCTGCCGGTCCCGGCCGCCGACGCCCGCCACCCGCAGGTTGTCCCAGGCCGTGAAGGGCCCGCCGTTCGCCGCGATCGCCGCCCGGCAGGCGGCGGTCGCCGCGCTGCCGCCGTCGGGGGAGCAGGCGTAGACCCGGCTCACCGGATCGGTGGGGGCGCCGTGCGCCAGGGCGGGTCCCGCCGTCCAGAGGGACAGCAGGGCGGCGGCCGCGACGGCGGCCCCCAGGGCCCTGGGGCGGGTGGTGATCCGAGTCATCCGGGACGTCTCCTCGGCCGGCGCGGTACGGGTGTGCGCCGTGCAGTACGCGAGGCGGGCCCGTCGTGTTCAACTGCCCGCCGGTGGATGCACGATGCACCGACCGGCCCGTCCGTTTGCCGACCTGCCGAGGTCCCATTGAGAACGGACCGCACGGCTCGTAGGGTGGCGATCACCGGTGCGGCGACGGGGTGGAGCGCCGGTGCCTCCGGATGAGGAAGAGAGCCGAGGGAGAGCCGTGGATCGACATCGTCCGCTTACCGAATTCCGGGAGCGATCACGGCCGTCGGCACGCGAGGGTCACTCGGCGGTCATCAGCTCCGCACACCGCAGCCATGCTGCCGCAGGGTGAGCTATCGTGTGCAGGGGGTAAAAAACAAACGGCACGTCCCGTTCGTTTCCGGCCGCAAGGAGTGTCCAGTCGATGGCGAGGCAGTTACGCGCCGAGCAGACCAGAGCAACGATCATCACCGCCGCCGCCGACCTGATCGACCGGCAGGGCTACGAATCCACCAGCCTGAGCGAGATCGTCGAACACGCCCGGGTCACCAAGGGCGCCCTCTACTTCCACTTCGCGGCCAAGGAGGACCTGGCCCACGCCATCATGGAACTCCAGGCCCACGCCGCACGGCAGTTGGTGAGCGACGTGGACAGCCGCGGCTGCTCCTCCCTGGAAGCGCTGATGCGCACCACGTTCGGGATCGCCCGGCTCGCCGTCGAGGGCCCCATCCCCCGCGCCGGCCTCCGCCTGGCCACCGCCGACGTCGTCGTACGGCCGCCCCTGCGCCACCCGTTCACCGAGTGGCTGGAGCTCGCCACCCGCCGACTCCTGGGCGCCGTCAAGGAGTCGGACGTGCACCCGGACACCGACGTCGAGGCCGCCGCCCACTCCCTGGTCTGCTTCTTCGTCGGCACCCGCATAGCCGGCCGGTCCCTGGAGCCCGCCTCCCGGCTGCCCCGCCGGATCACCGAGATGTGGTACCTGACGATCCGCGGCCTGGTCCCGGTTCCCCGCCGGGCCCGCTATCTGACGCTCGCCACCCAGCTGGAGCGGGAGATCAGAACCGTCTGATCCGCGAGGTACGGTGACGCGCATGCCCGACACGCCCACCGCCCCCGTGATCCACGCCGACGCGCCGGGCTCGTTCCCGCACGGCGTGCTGGCCGAACGGCACCCCGCGATCATCGGACAGGTGCGGGACGCCTTTCCCTACGGCCCCGAACAGCACCGCGCGCTCGACGCGCTGCGCGAGAGCTGTCTGCACGGTGTCCTCGAACCCCTGCCCGCCCACGCGCCCGACCGTGAACGGTGGCGCCACTGGGGCATGGACGAGTACACCGGCCGCTCCTGGTTCGACGTGCCCTGGCTGTGGGCGGAGAGCTACTTCTACCGCCGGCTCCTCGACGCCGTCGGCTGGTTCGGGCCCGGACCCTGGCAGGGCATCGACCCCTTCCGCCCGTCCAAGCTCGCCGAACTCGACGCCGCCGAGACCGACGAGGAACTCGCCGCCCTCGACGCCCTGGAGGACCGCCCGGCCGACGAACGGGCGCGCGCCCTGCTGCACGGCTCGCTCTGGGGCAACCGCGCCGACCTCGGCTTCCGGCTCTCCGACGCGGACGCCGAGACCCGCGCGGCGGTCACCGCGCTGGTCGCCGACGACAGCGCGACCCTGTGGTCCCTGCTCCCGCCGTCCGGCACCGGCACGCTCTGCCTGGTCGCGGACAACGCCGGCCGCGAACTCGTCCCCGACCTGCTGCTGATCGCGCACCTCCTCGCCGAGGGCCGCGTCGGACGGGCGGTGCTGCACGTCAAGACGTACCCGTACTACGTCTCCGACGCGACGAACGCCGACGTGGTCGACGCCGTGCGCCGGCTCGTCCGGGCACCGGGCGCGGCCGCCTCGTCCGGGCGGCTGCTGTGGGCGGCCCTGGCCGACGGCCGGCTCACCGTGCGCGCCCACTCGTTCTCCTGTGCCCCGCTGCCCTACGCCGACATGCCCGACGACCTGCGCGCCGAGTTCGCCGCCGCGACCCTGACCGTCTTCAAGGGCGACCTCAACTACCGGCGTCTGGTGGGCGACCGGACCTGGCCGCCGACCACCCCCTTCCAGGACGCCACCGCGTACTTCCCGGGACCGGTCGCCGCCCTGCGCACCCTGAAGTCCGACGTCGTCACCGGACTCGCCCCGGCCACCGAGGCGGCCCTGACCGCCGCAGAGGGAGAGCGCTGGCGTGTCGCCGGCACCCACGCGCTCATCCAGGTACGGGAGTCAGAGCAGCCGTAGCGGAAGCGACTCCACCCCGTTGACGGCGTTCGACGCGGACCGCACGGGCGGGCCGGCGAGCGCCGGAGCGGGCAGCAGCCGTGCCCACTCCGTGTAGAGCGCCGTCAGCTGGAGCCGTGCGAAGCGGGCGCCGAGGCAGGCGTGCGGGCCGCCGCCGAAGGACACCTGCGGATTGGGGGTGCGCGCGAGGTCGGGCCGCCCGGGAGCGGTGAAGACCCGCTCGTCGCGGTTGGCCGAGGCGAGGAAGACGACGACCTTGTCGCCCGCGCGGATGCGTTGCCCGGCGAGTTCCGTGTCCTCGGCCGCGGTGCGCCGGCGGGTCAGCACCGGCGGGTGCAGCCGCAGCAGTTCGTCGACGGCCGCGGCCGTCGGCACCCGCCCCTCGCTCAACCGTCCGTATTCCCCGGGGTGTTCGGCCAGCACCAGCAGTCCGCCTGGGGCCGCGGCGCGCACCGTGTCGCAGCCCGCCACGGTGAACAGGACGAAGAGCATCTCCAGCTCCGCGCCGGTGAGTTCGGCGTCGTACGCCAGCGTGGTCAGCACGTCGTCCGCGGGGTAACGCCGTTTGTAGGCGGCCAACTGACGCGCGTACGCGCACAGATCCTCCAGGGCGGCAACGGACCACGGCTCAACCGGCCAGGCCGCCGCCTCCCGCCCGGTTCCCGTCTCCCGGTCGGCCGCGGCCTGCCGCCCGGTTCCCGTCTCCCGGTCGGCCGCCGTCTCGGGCCGGGCCGCGGTCTTCCGCGCGACCGCCGTGTCCGGCCGGGAGGCTGTCTCCCGCCAGGCCGTCGTCTCCCGCCCGGCCGCTCTGTCCGGCCGGACCGCCGTCTCCCGCGCCGCCGCGGTCTCCCGCCCGCCCGCGGTCTCCCGCGTGACTGCCGTGTCCGGCCCGCCCGCCGTCTCCCGCCCGGTCGCGGCCTGCCGCGCGGGCGGCACGCTTCCGCCCGGGCCGCCCGCCGAGCGTCTCACCCGGTGCAGCCAGCGGCGGTCGCCCGGGGGGACGCCCAGGAGGTCGGCCAGGTTGAGCAGGGCGAACTCGTCGGTGACCGCGGTCACCGCGTCCACCGTGCCGTCCCCGTCGCGCGCCGTCACCAGGGCGCCCGCGCACAGCGCGCGGGCCCGCTCCCGCACCGCCCGCGCGAACCGGTCCACCCGCTCCGGCGTGAGCGCGCGGCCCGCCGACCGCCGCAGTCTGCCGTGCCCCGGCGGGTCCTGACCGGCCATCAGGCGCCGCAGGAACGGCAGGTCCGCCGGGTCCGGGTCACCGATCCGCGTCCCGCCCGCGGACGAGGAGTACGTCACGGTGTCCGCCAGCACCCGCACCACGTCCGCGTGCCGGGTCACCGCCCAGAACCCCGGCCCCGCCGCCCTGCCCGGCGCCCCCGGTTCCTCCTGCCGGGCCACCGGGTGGCGGTCGCGCAGGACGCGGTAGTCGTCGTACGGCACACCGGCCGCGTACCGGCACGGATCGAAGACGTCGGGAACCACCTCGGGCGGCAGCACGGAGGACATGGGCACCACCGTGGCCCGCGGCCGGGACCCGGGCAAGGGCGAGAGCGTGGCGGGACGCCGCCGCAGGCCGAAAGGCGCCGTGTCACGCGATGGTGTGATCATGTGCCGCCCCGCGGATGCCCCGCGGAACGCCTGGGCAGGACCCGGCCATGACGCAGCCGTTCCGCCTCCCGCACTTCTATCTGCCGTATCCCGCGCGGCTGAACCCGCACCTCGACGAGGCGCGCACCCACTCGACCGCCTGGGCCCGCGCCATGGGCATGCTGGAGGGCTCCGGGGTCTGGGACCCGGCCGACCTGGAGGCGCACGACTACGGGCTGCTGTGCGCCCACACCCACCCCGACTGCGACGGCCCCGCCCTCTCGCTGATCACCGACTGGTACGTGTGGGTCTTCTTCTTCGACGACCACTTCCTGGAGAAGTACAAACGCACCCAGGACCGGGCCGCGGGCAAGGCCCACCTCGACCGGCTCCCGCTGTTCATGCCCCGCGACCCGGCCGCGCCCGTCCCCGAACCCGGCAACCCCGTCGAGGCGGGCCTCGCCGACCTGTGGGCGCGCACCGTCCCGGCGATGTCCACGAACTGGCGTGATCGTTTCGCCGTCGCCACAGAGCACCTGCTCCACGAGTCCCTGTGGGAGCTGTCCAACATCAACGAGGGGCGCGTCGCCAACCCCGTCGAGTACATCGAGATGCGCCGCAAGGTCGGCGGCGCCCCCTGGTCGGCGGGGCTCGTGGAGTACGCGACGGCGGAGGTCCCCGCCCGGGTCGCCGCGAGCAGACCGCTGCGGGTGCTGAAGGAGACCTTCTCCGACGCCGTCCACCTGCGCAACGACCTGTTCTCCTACCAGCGGGAGGTGGAGGACGAGGGCGAGAACAGCAACGGCGTGCTCGTCCTGGAGACCTTCTTCGGCTGCACCACGCAGGAGGCCGCCGACACCGTCAACGAGGTGCTCACCTCGCGCCTGCACCAGTTCGAGCACACCGCGCTGACCGAGGTGCCCGCGCTCGCCCTGGACCAGGGACTCACCCCCGCCGAGACCGCCGCGGTGGCCTCCTACACCAAGGGCCTCCAGGACTGGCAGGCCGGCGGCCACGAATGGCACCTGCGCTCCAGCCGGTACATGAACGAGGGCGCCGTCCCCGCCGCGCCCTGGCACGGCCCGAGCGGGGCCGGGGCCTCCGCCGCCGACGTGGGCGCGCTGCTGGCCGACGCCGGCGCGCGACGGCTGCGCCCGCACACCCACGTGCCCTTCGAGAAGGCGGGACCGCTCCCGCTGCCCGCGTTCCACCTGCCCTTCCCGCTGCGCCTGAACCCCGGCCTGGCCGGCGCGCGGGCCCGGCTGCCGCAGTGGGCGCACCGCACGGGGCTGCTGCGGGAGGGCGTCTGGGACGAGGACCGGCTGGCCGCGGGCGACCCCGCGCTGTGCGCCGCCGGGCTGGACCCGCACGCCGCCGCCGACGCCCTCGACCTCGGCGCGCACTGGCTCACCTGGGGGCTGTACGCCGACGACTACTACCCGCTGGTGTTCGGGCACCGGCGCGACCTGGCCGGCGCGCGGCTGGCCACGGCCCGCCTGTCGGCGTGCATGCCCCTCGCGGGGGAGACGGCGCCCGCCCCGGCCAACGCCCTGGAACACGGGCTGCTCGACCTGTGGGGCCGCACGGCGGCGCGGCTGGGCCCCGGCGAACGGCTCGGTCTGCGGCGGGCCGTCGAGACGATGACCGGGAGCTGGCTGTGGGAGCTGGCCAACCGGATCCACCACCGCGTCCCCGACCCGGTCGACTACCTGGAGATGCGGCGGGCGACCTTCGGCGCCGACCTCACGCTCACACTGTGCCGCGCGGGGCGGGCACCGGCGCTCCGGCCGGAGGTGTACGACACCGGACCCGTGCGCTCGCTGGAGAACGCGGCCGTCGACTACGCCGGTCTGCTCAACGACGTGTTCTCCTACGAGAAGGAGATCGAGTACGAGGGCGACCTCCACAACGCCGTCCTCGTCGTACGGAACTTCTTCGGCGTCGGACGCGCGGCGGCCCTCGGTGTCGTGCACGACCTGATGAACCGTCGACTGGAGCAGTTCCAGCACGTGGTGGACCGTGAACTCCCGTTCGTGTGCGAGGACTTCGGGCTGTCCGCGGAGGAACGCGCGGCCCTGGACGCCCATGTGGACGGCCTGCGCGACTGGCTCTCCGGCATCCTGCACTGGCACCGGGAGGTCGACCGCTACAAGACCCCCCACCTCAGCCGCCGCACCCACGCCTTCCTCCCGACCCGGGCACCGGCCGTCGCGCTCCCGGTGCCCCGACCGCCGGTGCCGGGGCGCGTGCGGGCGGGGCGGCACCGACCGACCGGAGGGCGCCTCTGACGGTTCGGCCGGGACCGAACCGTTGGGTTGCCCGATCCCCGGGGGCGTGGCGGGCAAACCGGCTCGCGTCGGGTCCGCCGGGCGGGCAGGATGCTGACCACAGCCCACTCACCGCCCGCACGCGTCCTGGGAGGCCCGGATGACCGGCACCGCGCCCGCGCCCTTCACCGCCGACGACTACCGGGCCCGCATGGACCGCGCCGCGCACGCCGCCGCCGACGCCGGTCTCGCGGGCCTCCTCGTCGCCCCCGGACCCGACCTGGTGTGGCTCACCGGCTACGCGCCCCCCGCCGACACCGAGCGCCTCACCCTCCTCGTCCTCGTCCCCGGCCGCGACCCCGTCCTCGTCGTGCCCACCCTGGAGGCACCGGACGCCGGGAAGGCCGCGGGCGCCCCCGCCCTGACCCTGCGCGACTGGACCGACGGCAAGGACCCCTACGCCCTCACCGGCACCCTCCTCACCGCCGACGGCTCCTTCGGCATCAGCGACAACACCTGGGCCCTGCACCTGCTCCGCCTCCGGCGGACCCTGCCCGGCACCTCCTACACCGCCCTCACCGACGCCCTGCCCATGCTGCGCGCCGTGAAGGACGGCGCGGAACTCGAGCTGCTGGCCGCCGCGGGCGCCGCCGCCGACGCCGCCTTCGAGGAGATCCGCACCCTGCCCTTCGCCGGACGGCGCGAGACCGACGTCGGCCGCGACCTCGCCGACCTGCTGCGCCGCTTCGGCCACTCCCGGGTCGACTTCACCATCGTCGGCTCGGGACCCAACGGCGCCGATCCGCACCACGAGGTCGGCGACCGCGTCATCCGTGACGGCGACATGGTCGTCCTCGACTTCGGCGGCCTCAAGGACGGCTACGGCTCCGACACCACCCGCACCGTGCACGTCGGCGAACCCACCGACGAGGAACGCCGGGTCCACGACGTCGTGCGCGCCGCCCAGGAGGCCGGCTTCCGCGCCGTGCGCCCCGGCGCCGCCTGCCAGGACGTCGACCGCGCCGCCCGCGCCGTGATCACCGACGCCGGGTACGGCGAGTACTTCGTCCACCGCACCGGCCACGGCATCGGCGTCACCACGCACGAACCGCCCTACATGATCGAGGGCGAGGAGCGGCCCCTCGTGCCCGGCATGTGCTTCTCCGTGGAGCCCGGCGTCTATCTGCCCGGCCGGTTCGGGGTGCGCATCGAGGACATCGTCACCGTCACCGAGGACGGCGGCCGGCGCCTCAACAACACCACCCGCGAGCTCGTCATAGTGGACTGACCGCGCCCCAGGAGACACCACCGAGACGCAACCCCGAACGGCTGTGGCACCACCCATGACCCAGGCACCGACCCCCACCGCGGACACCGTCCGCAGGCTCGTCCGCACGCTGTTCAAGGACGGCGCGGACGGCATCGCGGCCCCCGACGCGCGCCCCGTCGCCGAGGGCGGCACCACCTGGTGGGTCGGCACCCGCCATGTGCTGCGCCTCGCCCCCGACCGCGACGCCACCGCCCGGGACCGCCGCGAACTGCGCCTGCGCGACCTCGTCCGCCCGCACCTGCCCGTCACCGTCCCCACCAGCGTGGCGCACGGCGAATGGGCGCCCGGACTGGCGTACACGCTCGACACCCGGGTGCCCGGCGGCACCGCGGAGGAGCACGACGTGTCGGCCGTCGGCGAGGCCGACCTCGCCGGCCTGCTCACGGGACTGCGCGAGGTGCCCCCGCGCCAGGCCGAGGCGCTCGGTGTGCCCCGTACCGTGCCCCGCTCCCTGGAGGCGCTGCGCCGCATGGCCGTGCACGCCGCCGAACACCTCGGCGCCGCCGACGAGTTCGACCCCGCCCGGCTGCGCCAGCTGACCGCGGCCGGGGCCGCCCAGCTCGCCGCCCAGCCCGGCACCGCCGTCCTGGTCCACCACGGCCTCACCGGCGAGCACCTGGTCGTCAGCGCGGACGGGCGGGTGCGCGGCGTCCTCGACTGGGCCGACGCGGCGGTCGCGGACCCCGCCGAGGACATCGCCGGACTCGCCCTCGCGGTCGGCTCTGGCGCGGCCGTACGGGCCGCCACGCTCGCCGGCTACGGCGCCCGCACCTGTCTGCGCGGACTCTGGCTGGCCCGCTGCGACACCGTGGTCCGGCTGGCGGACCGCCTCGACGGGCGCGGCACCGCGCCGCTCCCGCCGCTGCGGACCCGGCTGCGGCACGCCTGGGAGTCCATCCTGCTGGAACGCACCACGGAACTCAGGGACGACGAACCCTAGACCCCGGCCCTGGACCCCGGCCCCGGACCCCGGCCCCGGACCCCGGCCCCGGCCCCGGACCCCGGCCCCGGCCCCGGACCCGGCCCCGGACCCCGGCCCCGATGGCCGGGGACCGACGGCCGGGGACCGACGCGTCACTCCTGTGTCAGCACCACGCACGACTCGGCCGGCACGTGCAACAGACCGTCCGGCGTGGGAGGTTCGACCGGCTCCCACGCGGCCAGCACCTTGGCGCGGCGCGGTCCGAGCGGCACCGACGCGGACTCCTTGCCGAGGTTCACCACCACCCGCACGTCCCCGCGCCGGAACGCGATCCAGCGGCCCCGCGCGTCGTACGCCACCCGCGTGTCCGAGAGGTCGGGGTCGGTCAGGTCGGCCTGTTCCCGGCGCAGGGCGATCAGCCGCCGGTACCAGGCCAGCACCCGCGCGTGGGGCTCACGCTCCGGCTCGGACCAGTCGAGGCACGAACGGTCCCGCGTCGCCGGGTCCTGCGGGTCCGGCACGTCCTCCTCCGCCCAGCCGTGCGCCGCGAACTCCCGCCGCCTGCCCCGCCGTACGGCCTCCGCGAGGTCCGGGTCCGTGTGGTCGGTGAAGAACTGCCAGGGCGTGCCCGCCGCCCACTCCTCGCCCATGAACAGCATCGGCGTGAACGGCGCCGTCAGCACCAGCGCCGCCCCGCAGGCGAGCAGACCGGGGGAGAGGGCGGCCGACAGCCGGTTGCCCTGCGCCCGGTTGCCGACCTGGTCGTGGGTCTGGGCGTAGCCGAGCAGCCGGTGCGCGGCCACCTCCGCGCGGTTCAGCGCCCGCCCGTGCCCGCGGCCCCGGAAGCCCGAGTAGGTGCCGTCGTGGAAGAAGCCCCCGGTGAGCGTCTTGGCGAGCGCCGCGAACGGATCGCGCGCGAAGTCGGCGTAGTAGCCCTGCGACTCACCGGTCAGCGCGGTGTGCAGCGCGTGGTGGAAGTCGTCGTTCCACTGCGCGTGCAGCCCCAGCCCGTGCTCCGCGCGCGGGGTGATCAGCCGTGGGTCGTTGAGGTCCGACTCCCCGATCAGGAACAGCGGCCGGCCCAGCTCCTCGGCGAGCGCGTCCACCCCCTGCGACAGCTCCTCCAGGAAGTGGCGGGCGCGCGTGTCGCGCAGCGCGTGCACCGCGTCGAGCCGCAGCCCGTCGATCCGGTAGTCCCGCAGCCAGGCCAGCGCGCTGCCCAGGAGGTAGGCGCGCACCTCGTCCGAGCCGGGCGCGTCCAGGTTGACCGCCGCGCCCCAGGGCGTGTGGTGCGTCTCCGTGAAGTACGGTCCGAACTTCGGCAGGTGATTGCCCGACGGACCCAGGTGGTTGTGCACGACGTCCAGCACCACGCCGAGACCGAGTTCGTGCGCCCGGTCGACGAACCGCTTCAGCGCCTCGGGCCCGCCGTACGGCTCGTGCACCGCCCACAGCGACACCCCCTCGTACCCCCAGCCGTGCGTGCCGGGGAAGGGACACAGCGGCATCAACTCCACGTGTGTGACACCGAGTCCGGCCAGGTGCTCCAGCCGCCCGGCCGCCGCGTCCAGCGTGCCCTCGGGGGTGTACGTCCCCACGTGCAGCTCGTACAGCACCGCACCCGGCAGGCCGCGCCCCGGCCACGTCGACCGCCACGCGTACCGGTCGTGGTCCACGACGGCGCTCGGCCCGTCGGGGCCGTCCGGCTGGCGGCGCGAGCGCGGATCGGGCAGCACCGGGCCGTCGTCCGGTGCGAAGCCGTACCGCGCCCCGTCGGCCGCCTCCGCCTCGCCGGACCACCAGCCCGCACGCTCCGGATCGCGCGCCAACGCGTGCGCGGCGCCCTCGCAATGGAGCGTCACCCTGTCTGCCTGCGGTGCCCACACCTCGAACTGCACGGACGGTTCCCCTTCGTCTGTCACCGTGAGGTAGCGGTTCCATCGTGCCGTGTGCGGAGATCGACACGCGTGCGAATCGTCCCTTCACCGGCCGGTGTCGCCGTGTGTACGCGTACGGGAACCGTTTCCGCGTTTCCTGGACACCCGGGGTTCACTGACCGACAATCACCAATGTGACGTCGTCGTTCGAGTTCCCCACCTCCCCCGCGCGGCTGTCCGACGCGGAGCGCGACAAGGCCCTGCGGGTCCTCCGGGACGGCGTCGTCATGGGCCGGCTCTCGCACGACACGTTCGTGCGCCGCATGGAGCTCGCCCTCGTCGCCCGCCGCGTCGACGAACTCGCCGCGCTCACCGCCGACCTGCCCCGCGAGAACCGCTTCTCGCGCGCCCTGTTCTCCGGCATCGAGGCGATATCCGGCTTCCCGCTGCGGATGCGCCGGGCCTGGGAGGCCGAGCGGCTGCCCAAGCTGCTGCTGCCCCACCCCTCCGGCGGCCACCCGCTGCGCATCGGCCGCGACCCCGCGAGCGGACTGCGCCTCAACCACGAGACGGTCTCCCGGGTGCACGCCGAACTCTCCCACCAGGGCGGCTTCTGGGTCCTCAGGGACCTCGGCTCCACCAACGGCACGACCGTCAACGGCCGCCGGGTGATCGGCGCGGCCGTCGTCCGCGAGGGCGACCAGGTCGGCTTCGGCCGGGTCTCCTTCCGGCTCTCCGCGGGCTGACCCCGCCCCCGCCCACTGGCCGAAAACCTGTCCCCGGCCGTGGTGTTGACGTACCCCCCGAGTCGTGACTGACTGTGCGTACGTCCCGTACGCCGGGTGACCGTGCCGCTCCGTGGAGGTGTGTGCCCTGCCGCTCCTCCGCTATCCGACCGTGGACGAGCTGGGTGCCCACGCGGCCGCGCTCGCCCGCCGCCGGCCCCGCGACGCGCGGCTGCGCCGGGTCGGGACCTCCCGCGCGGGCACGCCCCTGTGGCTGCTTTCCATCGGTCACGGCAGCAGGGCCGTCCTCGTCGTCGCCGGACCCCACGCCAACGAACCCGTGGGCGGGGCCACCGTCCTCGGCCTCGCCGCCCGGCTGCTCGCCGACGCCCGGCTCACCGACGGCGCCGACACCACCTGGCACCTGCTGCTGTGCCTCGACCCCGACGGCGCGCGCCGCAACGAGGGCTGGCTCGCCGGGCCGTACACCCTCGGCCACTACTTCCGGAACTTCTTCCGGCCCGGCTTCCTGGAACAGCCCGAGTGGCTGCCCGACGGCGCGGGCGCGGCCGCGCTGCCCGAGACCCGCGCGCTGCTCGCCCTCCAGGACGAACTGCGGCCCTTCCTCCAGTGCTCGCTGCACGGCGTCGACGTCGGCGGCGGCTTCGTCGAACTCACCCGCGACCTGCCCGGCCTCGCCGAACACGTCCGGCGCACCGCCGCCCGCCTCGGCGTCCCGCGCGAACTCGGCGCGTACGACACCCTGCACTGGCCCGTCATCGGCCCCGCCGTCTACCGCGTCCCGCCGCCCCGCCGCGGCGACCTGACCGCCGCGCTCACCGAGGCCGCGGTCGAGTCGACCTGGTTCCATCCGCAACGGCACGGCACCGTCACCGCGATCGTCGAGGCACCCATGTGGGGCGTCGCCGCCGTCGAGGACGGCTCGCCCGCCGCCGACCGGGACGCCGCCCTGCGCTCCCTCAGCGGGGCGCTGCGCCACGACATACGGCTCCTGGACGGCCTCCTCGCCCGCGTCCGGCCCCGGCTGGCCGACGCGCCCGGCGCTGCCGCCCTGCTCGCCCCCGTCGACGACCACCTGCTGGTGTGCCCCGGCATCGCCGACGCGTGGGACCCCGACGTCGACGACGGCCGGGGGCGCCCGCTGCCCGCGCTCAGTACCGCCCACCTGGCCGCGCTGCGCATCGCCGCGCGGCGGCTCGCGCTGCGCACGGCGGGACTGCTGCACCGGCTCGTGCGCGGCGCCGGGCACGACCCGGCCGGCGCGCTGCCCGACCTGGACCGGCTCATCGACACCTGGTGCGCGGACTACCGGGACGGGTGCGCCGCGCGCTGGATACCCGTCGCACGCCAGGCCGAGTACCAGACGCGTGTGGTGCTCGCGGTGTTCGAGCTGGCGCGCGGTCATGTGTACGGGCGGTCCCGTTCGGGTGAGCCGGGGTGGGGCGGCGGGTCCGCCGTGCCGATGCACCGGGAATGACGAACACCACCACGACGACGGCCGTACGGCGCCTGCTGCTCGCGACGGCCGCGCTCCTCGCCCTCGGGCCCGCGCAGACCGCACACGCGGCGCCGGACGCACAGGTACGGGCAGACCGGCTCCACCTGACGGTCACCCGGGGCGGCGACCGCTCCTTCGACACCGTGCTGCTGTGCGACCCGCCGCGGGGCCACGCGCACGCCGCGGCGGCCTGCGCCGACCTGGCGGCGGCCGGCGGCGACTTCACCCGCGTCCCACCCCGCGCGGACGTCATGTGCCCCATGATCTACGCCCCGGTGACGGCGCGGGCCCAGGGCCGCTGGGACGGCCGCCGGGTCGACCGGCGGGAGACCTACGCCAACACCTGTGAACTCCACGCCCGCACCGGGTCGGTGTTCACGTCCGCCGGCTGACGGCACCCCCGCGCGCGCCGGTCACAGGGTGTGGTCGCGGGCGTGGAGGGCCGCCGAGAGGACGGTGCGGGACTGGTGTTCCGTCTGGTGTTCCAGGGGGACCCAGCGGGCGCGGAAGCGGATCGCGAAGGCGTCGCACCAGGACGCCACGAGGCGTTCGAGCCGGGGCGCGGCGCTGTCCCCGGTCTGCCGCAGCACCCGCAGCAGCATCGCCGCCGCCCGCAGCGGCAGCCGCCGCCCGAACGCGTCCACGCTGCCGACGTACGCCATCGTCGTGTCGGCGGGCGGGGTGTCCACCCAGTCGTCGGCCAGTCCCGGGATCAGCTCCAGCGCCCAGCGCGCGGCCCGCAACAGCGGCCCGTCGAAGCCGTCCAGCCGGGGCAGCGCGTCGTCGAGCACCCGCTCCACCTCCAGCGCGTCCCGCCGCAGGCGCACGGCCAGCCGGCGCAGGGCCGCCTCCGGGGCGGGATGCGGCGCCGGGTCGTCCACCAGGTCGCTGGCCCACATCGGCACCTCCACCACCGCCGTCAGCCCGCCGTAGCGGTGCGCGTGGTACCAGGTGCTGCGCCGGGCGTCGTCCGGCAGGCTCGGATAAGCCACCCCCGAGTCGGGGCCGGGCATCACGTGCACCCCGGGCCCCGAGGCGGGCCAGCCGGCCGCGTCCGAGGCGCCCGTCTCCACCGGGATGTGCAGTTCGGCGGCGGACTTGGCGAAGGGCTCGGCGAGCCCCGGCACGTCCTTCGTCAGCTGCACCCAGCTGCCGCCCAGATCGGTGCCGTGCAGGGAGACCTGGAGGTAGGGGCGCAGCTCGTCGATGACCCCGGTGAGGGCGCGCGTCTCGGGCGGCAGCCGGTCGGGAGGCAGGACGGCGGGGGACCACTCGGGCTGGTCGGGCCCTGCGGGGCGGTAGAAGCCGCGGTGGTAGTCGAGCAGGCTGCGCGGTGCCGGGGTGACGTGCAGGCTCGCCCCGTCCGGGTCCGCGCACAGCAGGAAGTGCCAGGAGGTGCCGGCGCGTAACTCCCGCTCGTGCACGACGCGTTGCGCGAGCTGGAGGAGCGTGGACCCGCCCGCGGGCTCATTGGCGTGGGCGCCCGCCACCACCAGGACGGCGTGCCGTGCGTGGCCGACCGACAGCAGGTGCAGGGGTCTTCCCTGGCGGGAGACGCCCACCTCGCGCAGGGCGCACAGTCCGGGTCGGTGAGCTGCCAACGACCGGGCGCATGCCACTAATTCGGGAACACTGGGGTAACGCAGCTCCGGCAGAAGACTCACCCCCGACTTGTCCGCCCGGCCCCGCTTCCCCAAGTCCCGCACGACACAGGTGAACTGTCAAGCACGGCCCGGTGAAGGCTCGCCCACCGCCCGTACGGGTGTGTCCCAGGGGACCGACGTGGCGTTCCCGCCACCGCCCCCGCCCCGCCGCACCACGGCCTCCGGCCGCCGGCCACCGAGTATCAGGCACCGCCCCCGGCCCGCTTGCCACCGCCCCCGGCCCGCTTGCGGCCGCCTCCGGGTCGTTTGCCGTTGTCCCCGGCTCCCTCGTCGTCTCCGGCCCGTTCGCCCTCGTCCCCGGCCCGTCCGGCGTCGTCCTCGGCTCCCTCGCCGCCCTCCCCGGCCTGTTCGCCGTCGTCTCCGGCGCGCTTGCCGCAGGCTTCGGCCCGTTCGCCGCCGCCTCCGGCCCGTCAGGTGTCGTGCCCGGCTTCCTCGCCGTCGCCTCCGGTCCGCTCGTCGGCGTTCCCCGCCCGTTCGTTGTCGTCCCCGACCTGTTCGAGGAGTGCCACCGGTAGCGGTCCGAGGAGGTCCGTCACTCGGACCCGGCCCGTGAACCGCCGCTCCGGTGCCAGCACGTCCGCCCATCGGCCCGGTGGCAGCGCCAGTTCGGTGTCGCCCCAGCCGCCCGCCGCCGCCAGCCGCAGCGACAGCCGGGTCACGGCGGTGACGACCTCGCCGGAGCGCGCGAACGCCAGGCAGTGCGCGGCGGCGGGCCCGTGCGCGACGAGCGGCGCGTACGTCGCGGTGTCCCCGAAGGCGTCCGGCCGCCGTGCCCGCAGCCGCAGCGCCGCCGCCGTCACCGCCGCCTTCTCCCCGAGGCCCCGCAGGTCGCCCGGGTCGCCGGGTTCCCCCGACCCGCCGGGCGCCGCGGAGGGGAACTTCACCGGCCGCCGGTTGTCCGGGTCGACCAGCGCCCGGTACTCGTCCTCCGTCCCCTGGTACAGGTCCGGCACCCCGGGCATCGTCAGATGGACCAGCGCCGCCCCCAGCACGTTCGCCCGGACCGGGGCGGCCAGGGAGTCCCGGAAGGCCGTCACACGCCCGCCGAGCGGCCCGCACGGACCCGCCGCGACGAACGCCGCCACCGCCTCCTCGTACGCCGGTTCCTGCTCGGTCCAGCTCGTGTAGAGGCCCGCCTCCCGCACGTGCTTCAGCAGCGCCTCCCGCACCCGCGACGCCTCCGCGGGTCCGAGCCCGAACACCGTCTGCCAGGCCGCCCACGCCAGTTGCGCGTCGGGCACCCCCTCACCGTCGTGGGTGACCTCCGTCAGCACGTCCGCCCAGCGGTCCGGGCACTCGGTGAGCACGGCCAGCGCGGCGCGCACGTCGGCGCTGCGCTTGGTGTCGTGCGTCGTCACCACGGTGCCGGTCAGCGGCCAGTCGCGCTGCACCCGCGCGCAGTACGCGTGGAAGTCCTCCGGGGACACGGCGGGGCGGCCGGGGTCGCCGCCGACCTCGGTCGCCGACAGCAGCGGCACGTACCGGTAGAACGCCGTGTCCTCCACGGACTTGGCCCGCAGCGCGGACGAGGTCTGCGCGAACCGCGCGCGGAACTCCGCCACGTCCCCGGTGTCCGTCGCGTCCCCCGTGGCGCCCGTGGCCCCCGTGTCGTCGACCAGCAGCCGCCGTACGACGTCCACCGCCCCGCCCTCCTCGGGCACGACGAACGCGCGCCGGGCCTCGGCCGCGGCCTCCTCGGTGACCACGGACGCGGCGTCGGCGGCGCCGTACGGCCGGTACACGCGCAGCCGCACCAGCAGCTCCTCCAGCGCGGTGCGCAGCGCCCAGGGCGCGCGGTCGCGCAGCGCCAGGTCGGCGGAGCCCGCGCACAGCCGGTCCGCGACCCGGGTCAGCCGGCTCGTCTCGGCGGCCAGCTCGTGCGTGAGCACCTTGTACGCCGCCCTGCGCACCGTGGCCTCCCAGTCGCCGCCCCGGTCCGTCTGCGGGGCGGCGAACCTGCGGTACTGGCCGAGGAGTTCCCCCGCGCCCGCGGGATCGGCGAACAGGCCGTCCACCCGGCGCAGGGCGTCGTAGCCGGTCGTGCCGGCGACGGGCCAGGAGGCCGGCAGCCGCTCCCCGTCGGCGAGGATCTTCTCCACGACCGTCCAGCGCCCGCCGGTCGCCTCGTGCAGCCGGCGCAGATAGCCGCCGGGGTCGGCGAGGCCGTCGGGGTGGTCGACGCGCAGCCCGTCGACCACGCCCTCGTGCAGCAGCTGGAGGATCTTGGCGTGTGTGGCCCCGAACACCTCGGGGTCCTCCACCCGCACCCCGATCAGCTCCGAGATGCTGAAGAACCGCCGGTAGTTCAGCTCCGTACGGGCGAGGCGCCACCACACCGGGCGGTACCACTGCGCGTCCAGGAGCCGTGGCAGCGGCAGGCCCGCCGTGCCCTCGCGCAGCGGGAGGACGTGCTCGTGGTACCGCAGCACGTCGCCGTCGGGCACCAGGTGCTCCGTCTGCGAGCCGACCGGCCCGCCGAGCACCGGCAGCAGGAGCTTCCCGCCGCCCGCCTCCCAGTCGATGTCGAACCAGCGCGCGTACGGCGAACCGGGACCCTCCCGCAGGACCTCCCGGAGGGCGCGGTTGTGGCGCGGGGCCATCGCCATGTGGTTGGGCACGATGTCCACCACCAGGCCGAGCCCGTGCTCCCGCGCGGTGGCCGAGAGCGCGCGCAGCCCGTCCTCGCCGCCCAGCTCCTCGCGCACCCGCGCGGGGTCGACGACGTCGTAGCCGTGCGTGGAGCCCGGTACGGCCTCCAGGACGGGCGACAGGTGCAGGTGCGAGACGCCCAGCGACGCCAGGTACGGCACGGCCGCGGCGGCGGCCGCGAACGGGAACGCGGGCTGCAGCTGGAGCCGGTAGGTGGCCGTGGGGACCGCCGGGTCGGGGCGCTCAGATGTCATGCAGACCTACGTACCCACCCGGCCGGGATTCGTGTCACCGGGGACCCCGCCCACGTCCGTGCTCCCGGCACCTCGCCCGCCGCCCTCACCCGTCCGGAGCACGGAGACGGCCCCCCACACGCGTGGAGGGCCGTACCGTCCGCAGCGCGCCCTAGGCAGGGCGCTGGAGCACGGTCAGGCTGCGGTCCGGCAGGGGCAGCCGGTCCCCGGCCTCCACCTTCGGGCCCGTGCCGGGCGGCACCCCGTCGGTGCGGGCCGTGTCGACCACGACCTGCCACTGCCGGCCGTGGTCGACCGGCACCACGAACTCCAGGGGGCCGGGCGAGGCGTTGAACATCAGCAGGAAGGAGTCGTCGGCGATGCGCTCCCCGCGCGTGCCCGGCTCGGAGATCGCGTTGCCGTTGAGGAACACCGTCAGCGCCGACGCCCGCGCCGAGTCCCAGTCCCGCTGGGTCATCTCCGCGCCCTCGGGAGTGAACCACGCGATGTCGGACAGGTCGTCGTGGGTGCCCTCCACCGGGCGGCCGTGGAAGAAGCGCCGCCTGCGGAAGACCGGGTGGTCCTTGCGCAGCCACACCATCGCCCGGGTGAAGTCGAGCAGGTCGGCGGCGCCGTCCTCCCAGTCCACCCAGGACACCGCGTTGTCCTGGCAGTAGGCGTTGTTGTTGCCGCCCTGAGTGCGGGCGACCTCGTCGCCGTGGCTGATCATCGGCACGCCCTGGGAGAGCATCAGCGTCGCGACGAAGTTGCGCATCTGCCGGGCGCGCAGCTCCCGCACCGCCGGGTCGTCGCTCTCGCCCTCCGCACCGCAGTTCCAGGACCGGTTGTGGCCCTCGCCGTCCCGGTTGTCCTCGCCGTTGGCCTCGTTGTGCTTGTCGTTGTACGACACCAGGTCGCGCAGGGTGAAGCCGTCGTGGCAGGTCACGAAGTTGATGGAGGCCAGCGGCCGGCGTCCGTCGTCCTGGTAGAGGTCGGAGGAGCCGGTCAGCCGGGAGGCGAACTCCGCCAGCGCGCGCGGCTCGCCCCGCCACAGGTCCCGCACGGTGTCGCGGTACTTGCCGTTCCACTCGGTCCACAGGGGCGGGAAGTTGCCCACCTGGTAGCCGCCCTCGCCGACGTCCCACGGCTCGGCGATCAGCTTGACCTGGGAGACCACCGGGTCCTGCTGCACCAGGTCGAAGAACGACGACAGCCGGTCGACCTCGTGGAACTGCCGGGCCAGGGTCGCCGCGAGGTCGAAGCGGAAGCCGTCGACGTGCATCTCGGTCACCCAGTAGCGCAGCGAGTCCATGACCAGCTGGAGCACGTGCGGGGACCGCATGAGCAGCGAGTTCCCGGTGCCGGTGGTGTCCGTGTAGTAGCGGGGGTCGTCGGCCAGGCGGTAGTACGACGGGTTGTCCAGGCCCCGGAAGGACAGGGTGGGGCCGAGGTGGTTGCCCTCGGCGGTGTGGTTGTAGACGACGTCGAGGATGACCTCGATGCCCGCCTCGTGCAGGGCGCGGACCGCCGACTTGAACTCCAGGACCTGCTGGCCGCGGTCGCCCCAGGAGGCGTACGCGTTGTGCGGGGCGAAGAAGCCGATGGTGTTGTAGCCCCAGTAGTTGTTCAGTCCCATGTCGACCAGGCGGTGGTCGTTGACGAACTGGTGCACCGGCATCAGTTCCAGGGCCGTGACGCCGAGTCCGGTGAGGTGGTCGATGACGGCCGGGTGGGCGAGCGCCGCGTAGGTGCCGCGCAGTTCGTCCGGGAGGTCCGGGTGGCGCATGGTCAGGCCCTTCACATGGGCCTCGTAGATCACGGTGTGGTGGTACTCGGTGCGCGGGCGGCGGTCGTCGCCCCAGTCGAAGTACGGGTTGATGACGACCGACGCCATGGTGTGCGGCGCCGAGTCGAGGTCGTTGCGCCGCTCGGGGGAGTCGAAGTGGTAGCCGTAGACCTCCTCGCCCCAGCGCACCGACCCGCTGACCGCCTTCGCGTAGGGGTCGAGGAGCAGTTTCGCGGAGTTGCAGCGCAGCCCGCGCCCGGGGTCGTACGGGCCGTGCGCCCGGAACCCGTAACGCTGGCCGGGCATGACGCCGGGCACGTACGCGTGCCGGACGAACGCGTCGCTCTCGCGCAGTTCCACCGCCGTCTCCGAGCCGTCGTCGTGCAGCAGACACAGCTCTACTCGGTCCGCGGCCTCCGTGAACACCGCGAAGTTGGTCCCGGCGCCGTCGTACGTGGCGCCGAGCGGATACGCCTCTCCAGGCCAGACCTGCATGGACACGACTCTTCCAGGTGTGCGGTGCCCTCGGGGGTCCCTTCCCTCCGAGTCGCCCCGAAAGAACCGGAACCCTTCTGACTTGGGTCCCTCCTACCCAGGGGGGCGCGGATCCAGTGGGGCGGGGTGAAGACACGGGGGACCCGGCTCACCCGACGGTGTGGGTGAATCGCGCCGCCCGAAGGGGACGGCCCGCGGTGAATCGGCTCACGTCACCGCTGCCCCTTGATCGGAACGGGCGTGAAGAAGGCGGAAGTTGGGAAACGACCCTGTCCATCCGGCTGCACCGCCGACCGGTACCGGAGTACCCTTCCTTGATCGTTGGGGCAGGCAGTGCTCGGGGGAGCGGAAGGCGGTGCAGGGTGGGCTCGGGAGGGCTGGAGCTGCCCCCTGGTGACGAGGGTCACGAGGGGAACTCCACGGACGTCCCGCCCGGCGCGGTGTCCCTGGCGAGACCGATGGACGCGGGCGCCATCGGACCCGAACTGGACTGGGACGCCGACGCCTGGCACGAGGTGCGCACCCGCGCCCAGCGGGCCGGCCGGGCCTACATCTGGCTGAACCTCGTCGAACAGCGCCTGCGCGCCGTCGTGGCGGCCGTCCTGCGGCCCGTCTACGAGCCCGTGCACGGCGACGACTGGGTGGTCGCCGCGGCCGGCCCCGCCGGACAGGAGTGGGTCCAGCGCGCGGTCGCCGTGCGCGAGGTGAGCCGCCGCAAGGGCTACCTCCTCGACCCGGCCGACGACAACGTGATCAGTTTCCTCACGCTGCCGCAGCTGCGGGAGCTGATGGTCCAGCACTGGCCGTGCTTCGAGCCGTACTTCGACGACCGCAGGGACGTCGAGCTGGCCCTGGACGAGCTGGAGGTCACCCGCAACGTCGTCTCCCGCAACCGGGCCCTGTCCGAGGCCGTCCTCAACCAGGCCGAACGGGCCTCCGCGCGCCTCCTGGAGATGCTCGGCTCCGGCAGCGACGTGCCCTCCTCCCGGCGGCTGCCCGTGGACGCCGTGGAGGACCTGGTCGGCGACCGGTACGCGGACGTCGTCGCCGTCCACCCCGACCGGGTGCGTCTGATGCGCCAGTTCCCCGCCGAGGACATCTTCGGCGGCGCCCGCCGACTGGACGCCATCGGCATCGGCCTCAACCTGCTCGTGCAGAACTTCTCGGGCCGCCGCCTGGTCCGGCTGGCCGAGGCCGGCTGCCGGGTGCGGCTGCTGTTCCTCAACCCGGCCTCCAGCGCGGTCAAGCGGCGCGAGCGCGAACTCGGGATGAAACGGGGCGAACTCGGCCGGTCGGTGGAGATGAACATCCTGCACATGCGCCGTGTCCGCGCCCGGCTGCGCGACCCGGACGCCTTCGAGATCCAGGTCTACGACGAGACACCGCGCTTCACGGCCTACCTGGTGGACGGCGACGGCGCGGACGGGGTCGCCGTCGTGCAGTCCTATCTGCGGCGCGCGCGGGGCATGGAGTCGCCGGTGCTGGTGCTGCGCAACGGCAACCGGACCCTCAAGGCGGACGACGTGGTGGAACCCGGTCTCTTCCCGACCTACCGCGAGGAGTTCGAGCTGGCCTGGGCCGATTCGCGGCCCGTGTCCTGAACCGTCCCGGGGCGCAAGCGGAACGCGGCCGTCGGATTGTCAGTGGCGCGTGCGAAGGTGGAGACCACTGGGGGAACGCACCACCGAGAAGGGGGCCGCCATGGGTTGGCACCAGGAGCTGCTGATCGGCTTCGACCTGGAGACGACCGGGACCGATCCGCGCGAGGCGCGCGTCGTCACGGGTGCCGTGATCGAGGTCAGGGACGGCCGGTGTCTGGGCAGCCGGGAGTGGCTGGCCGATCCGGGCGTGGAGATCCCGGCGGACGCGGTGGCGGTGCACGGCATCAGCAACGAACGCGCGGTCGCCGAGGGCCGCCCCGCCCACGAGGTCGTGGACGCCATCGCCGACGTCCTGACGACCTATTGGAAGGCGGGTGTCCCGGTCGTCGCCTACAACGCGGCCTTCGACCTCAGCCTGCTCTCCGCCGAACTGCGGCGGCACGCGCTGCCGTCCCTCGCCGACCGGCTCGGCGGCCTCGCGCCGGCCCCGGTCGTCGACCCGTACACCATCGACCGCTGGGTCGACCGCTACCGCCGGGGCAAGCGCAACCTCGAAGCGGTCTGCGCCGAGTACGGCGTGCGGCTCGACTCCGCCCACGACGCCGCGGCCGACGCCCTCGCCGCCGCGCGGCTCGCCTCCGCGATAGCCGACCGCCACCCCAAGATCGCGGCCCTCGGCCCGGCGGAACTGCACCGCCGCCAGATCGAGTGGTACGCGCGGTGGGCGGCGGACTTCCAGGACTTCCTGCGCCGCAAGGGCGACGCGGACGCGGTGGTCGACGCCACCTGGCCGCTGAGGGAACCGACGGACCAACGGGTCTGACCCGGACCGGCGCCGCCGGCCCGCGCGTTCAGAACGCGTACCACCGCACGGTCTCGTCCCCGTCCCGCAGGGATCGCACCCGGCGTTCGAACTCCGCGAGCGCCCCAGGACTGCTCGGGGCGTGCTGGGCCACCCAGGCGCAGCTCGCGGTCTCGCGGGCGCCGCGCAGCACCGAACAGCCCTCCCACTCGCGCACGTCCCAGCCGTAGGCCGCGGTGAAGGCGTCGTAGGCCCCGGTGGGCAGGCCGTAGCGGTCGTGGGACAGGGCCATGACCACCAGGTCGTGCTCGCGCAGATCGGCGGAGAAGGTCTCCAGGTCCATGAGGACCGGCCCGTCGGGACCCACCAGCACGTTGCGCGGCAGCGCGTCGCCGTGGATCGGGCCCGGCGTCAGACGCGGGGTCAGCGCCGCCGCCGCGGCGGCGAAACCGTCCCGCCGCTCGCGCAGGTACGCCGCGTCGGCCGGGGCGATCGTGTCGCCCGCGAGCCGCAGCCAGCGCTCCACACCGCCCAGCAGTTCGCGCGGCGGAAGCCCGAAGGAAGGAGCGGGCAGCGCGTGGACGAGCCGCAGCAGTTCGGCGAGGTCCCGGGGTTCGGCGGGGCGCACCGCGTCGGGCAGCCGGTGCCACACCGTCACCGGACAGCCCTCCACGAGCAGCGGTTCCGGCTCGGCCGCGCGCACCGCGGGCACCTCCGCCTCCGCCAGCCATCCGGCGATCGCCAGCTCGCGGCGCGCCCGGTCCAGGAGTTCGGCGTCCCGGCCCACCTTGACGACCAGGTCCCCGGCGGCGAACACCGCGTTCTCGCCCAGGGCGAGCAGCCGCGCGCCGTCCGGCAGCACCCCCGCCGCGGCCAGTACGTCCCGCGCCCGTGCCTCGTCCATCGTCCGCCTCCGTGATGTGACCCGATGCCGGCCCAGTCTCGCATTCACACAGGTCGGCCCCTGTGCGCGGTCCCTTGACGGGGCGCTCGACCACGACGAACATGAACACGCCAACCACGCCGCAAAGGGGCTGATTCGGTGACATCGGCAACCGAAACGAGCCGTGCGGGGCCACAAGCGCCGAGCGCCACCCGACGGCGGCTCGGCACCGGCCCGGGCATCGGGTACGGCGCCTGGTTCCTGGTCCTGCCCGCCCTGCTGCCGATCCTCGTCCTCAGCGTCGGACCGCTGCTCTACGGGATGCTGCTGGCCTTCACCGACGCCCAGTCCGGCCGCACCGCCGCCACCCGCTGGATCGGCACCCTCAACTTCCGCGACCTGCTCCACGACACCCTGTTCTGGGAGTCCTTCCGCATCGGCCTCGTGTGGGCCGCCTCCGTGACCGCCGCGCAGTTCCTCCTCGCCCTCGGCCTCGCCCTCCTGCTCGACCAGGACCTGCGGCTGCGCCCGCTCGCCCGCGCCCTCGCGATCGTCCCCTGGGCCATGCCCGAGGTCGTCGGCGGCGTCATGTGGCGGCTCGTCTACAACCCGGACGCGGGTGTCCTCAACGAGACCCTGCGCGGCCTCGGCCTCGGCGACGGCCGCGACTGGCTCAGCGGACTCGGCACCGCCCTGCCCGCCGTGATCGCCGTCGGCGTGTGGGCCGGACTGCCCCAGACCACCGTCGCCCTCCTCGCCGGACTCCAGAACACCCCGCGCGAACTCCACGAGGCCGCCGCGGTCGACGGCGCGGGCGCCTGGCGCCGCTTCCGCGCGGTCACCTGGCCCGCCCTGCGCCCGATCGCCCTCGCCGTCTGCGCGCTCAACCTCATCTGGAACGTCAACTCCTTCGCCCTGGTGTACGTGCTCACGGGCGGCGGGCCCGGCGGCCGCACCCGGCTACCGATGCTGTTCGCCTACGAGGAGGCGTTCCGCTACGGCCAGTTCGGCTACGCGGCGGCCATGGGCTGTGTGCTCGTCGCGGTGATCTCGGTCCTGCTCGCCGTGTTCCTGGCGGGCCGGCTGCGAGGAGGCGGGAGCACATGAGGACCCGTCCGGCGGCACGCCTCGGCCAGTACGCGGCGCTGCTCGCCTACCTCGTCTTCCTCGCCTTCCCGTTCCTGTGGCTGGTGTCCACCGCCTTCAAGTCCCCGCGCGAGCTGGGCAGCGCCCACCCCACCTGGATCCCCCGGCACCCGACCCTCGACAACTTCCGGCAGGCGTTCGACGAGCAGCCCCTGCCGCAGGCCGCGCTCAACTCCCTGCTGGCGGCGGCCGGGGCCGCGCTGATCGCCGTACTGCTCGCGACCCCGCTGGCGTACACCGTGGCGCGGCGGCGCTCGGCGCTGTCCCGCGCCGTCACCGGCTGGGTGGTGGTCGGCCAGGCGTTCCCGTTCGTGCTGCTGATCATCCCGCTGTTCCTGGTCCTGAAGACCCTCCGGCTCATCGACTCCGTGCCCGGACTGGTCATGGTGTACGTCGTGTGGGCGCTCCCGTTCGCGCTGTGGATGCTCGTCGGCTACGTCCGCGCGCTCCCCGTCGAACTGGAGGAGGCGGCGGCCGTCGACGGCGCCGGACGGCTGCGGACCCTGGTGTCGGTGACCGCGCCGCTGCTCGCGCCCGGCATCGTCGCCACGGCGCTGTTCGCGTTCGTCACCGCGTGGAACGAGTTCTTCTTCGCGCTGGTCCTGCTCAAGACCCCGGAGAAACAGACCCTGCCCGTGGTCCTCACCCACTTCATCGGCGCGGAGGGCGTCGCCGACCTCGGCCCGCTGGCCGCCGCTGCGTTCCTCGCGACACTGCCCTCGCTGGTGGTGTTCGCGATCGTCCAGCGGCGCATCACGGGCGGCATGCTCGCCGGGGCGGTGCGAGGCTGATGCGGCCCACGACACCCGGCCGCCCCGGTCCCTCCGGCCGCCGTCCCGGTCCCCGCGTCCTCGGTGTCCGCCCCGCCCTGCCGGCCCTGTTCGCCGTGCTCCTGCTGCTCCTCGCGGGCTGCTCGGCGGACGGGGGCGGCACCGGAGGCCGGATCACCCTGCGCTTCCAGTCGCTGGCCTGGCAGCAGGAGTCGGTGGCCGTCAACAAGGAGCTGGTGGCCGAGTGGAACGCGGCCCACCCGGACGTCAGGGTCCAGTACGTGCAGGGCAGTTGGGACAGCGTCCACGACCAGCTGCTCACCGCCTTCGAGGGCGGCGAGGCCCCGGACGTCGTCCACGACGCCTCCGACGACCTCGCCGACTTCGCCTACGGCGGCCGGCTCGCCGACCTGACCGGGCTGCTCTCCCCGCGCCTGAGGGCGTCGATCCCGGAGCGCACCTGGGACACGGCGAGGTTCGGCGACGGGCTCTACGGCGTGCCGTTCCTCCAGGAGCCGCGCGTCCTGATCGCGAACAGCGGGCTGCTGCGCGCCTCGGGCGTGCGCACACCGACCCCCGAACACCCCTGGAGCTGGGCCGAGTTCAGACAGGTCACCGCCCGGCTGAGCGGCGCGGGGCGGTACGGCGTGGCCTGGCCGCTCAAGGAACCCGTCTCCGCGACGCTCAACCTCTCGCTGTCGACGGGCGGGCGGCTGTTCCACCGGGGCCCGGACGGCAGGGTCACCGTGCGCTTCGAGGCGGGCGACCAGGTGGTGCCGCGCACCGTCCACGACCAGGTCGCCGTCGACCGCAGCGCCCCCGGCTCGACCCTGGGCAGCGGCGGCTCGGACACCCTGCCGGGCTTCTTCGCCGGCCGGTACGCCATGGTCCCGCTCGGCTTCTCCTACCGGCAGCAGATCGTGCAGCAGGCACCGGAGGGCTTCGCGTGGCAGGTGCTGCCCGCCCCCGCGGGCGTCGACGGCCTCGCCCAGGGCGTCAGCCCGCAGACCCTGTCCATCGCCGAGGACAGTCCCCACAAGAAGGAGGCCGCCGCCTTCCTGGACTTCCTGCTGCGCCCGCGGAACATGGTCCGCCTGGCCCTCGGCGACTGGATGCTGCCCACCGGGACGGAGGCGCTGAAGGACCCGGCGCTGCACACCACGCGGTACGGCTGGGCCACCGGCACGGCCCTCGCCTCCCGGCTGCGCCCGGCCCCGGCGCAGACCGTGCGCGGTTATCCCGAGTGGAAGGACAAGGTCGCCACGCCGGCCTTCCAGGAGTACTACAGCGGGGCGATCGGCCTCGGTGAACTGCGGCGACGCCTGGAACGGGACGGCAACCTGGTCCTGGCCCGGTACCAGCGCTGACCCGGCTGGGCACCCGCCGTAAATACGATTGCACGAGACGTATCGTCTCGCCTAGGGTCGTCGCCATGACCACTCCCGCCCACATCGCCATGTTCTCCATCGCCGCCCACGGCCATGTGAACCCCGGTCTCGAGGTGATCCGCGAGCTCGTGGCGCGGGGACACCGGGTCACGTACGCGATCCCGCCGGCCCTCCTGGAGAAGGTGGCCGCGACCGGGGCGACCCCCGTGCCGTACACCTCGGTGCTGCCGTCGCCCGACGCCGACCCCTCTGACTGGGGGAGCACGCTCCTCGACAACGTCGAACCCTTCCTGGACGACGCGATCCACGCGCTGCCCCAGCTGATCGCCGCGTACGAGGGCGAGCCGGGTGACGGGGGTGGCGCGGACGGCCGGGACGGTTCGAACGGCCGGGACGGTCGGGCGGGCGGCGTCGGTGTGCCCGACCTCGTGCTGCACGACATCACCTCCTACCCCGCCCGGGTCCTCGCCCACCGCTGGGGTGTGCCCGCGATCTCGCTCTCCCCGAACCTCGTCGCCTGGGACGGCTACGAGGAGGAGGTCGCCGAACCCATGTGGGCCGAGCCCCGCCGCACCGAGCGCGGCCGGGCCTACTACGCCCGCTTCACGGCGTGGCTCGCCGAGAACGGGATCACCCAGCACCCCGACCCGTTCGTCGGCCGCCCCGCCCGGTCCCTCGTGCTCATCCCGAAGGCGCTCCAGCCACACGCGGACCGGGTCGACGAGCGGGTGCACACCTTCGTCGGCGCCTGCCAGGGGGAGCGCGCGGGTGAGGGCGACTGGCGGCGGCCGGAAGGCGCCGAGAAGGTCGTCCTGGTGTCGCTCGGCTCGGCGTTCACCAAACAGCCCGCGTTCTACCGGGAGTGCGTCGCGGCCTTCGCCGGCCTGCCCGGCTGGCACCTGGTCCTCCAGGTCGGCGGGCACGTCGCCCCGGCCGAGCTGGGGGACGTACCGGCGAACGTCGAAGTGCGGTCCTGGGTACCGCAGTTGGCCGTGCTGCGGCAGGCCGACCTGTTCGTCACGCACGCCGGGGCGGGCGGCAGCCAGGAGGGACTGGCCACGGCGACGCCGATGATCGCCGTACCCCAGGCCGTGGACCAGTTCGGCAACGCCGAGATGCTGCGGGCCCTGGGGGTCGCCCGGTGCCTTTCCACCGAGGAGGCCACCGCCGACGCCCTGCGCACCGCCGCCCTCGCCCTCGTCGACGACCCCGAGGTGGCCCACCGCCTGGCGGAGGTCCGGGCCGGCATGGCCGAGGAGGGCGGCACCCGGCGGGCGGCCGACCTGATCGAGGAGGAACTCCGCACCCGGGCATGACGGCCGGCCCGCCGGCCCTGAGCACCGCCCGCCCGGAGCACCACCCACCCCTGGCACCATCCGCCCGGAGCGCACCGCGGGTGTCGCCGCGCGCGGCCGAGGGCCCGTCGGTCTCCCCGTGACCGGCGGGCCCTCGCACGTGGGGCGGGTCAGACCCGCAGCCGCTCCCCGTCCTCGCGCACCGGCGGGGCCGGCGGCTGCGGGGACTCGTCGTGGGTGAGGTCGGGCAGGCGGCGCAGCCACTTCGGCAGGTACCAGTTGCGCTCGCCCAGCAGCGCCATCACCGCCGGGAGCAGCACACCCCGGATGATCGTCGCGTCGATGAGCACCGCCGCCGCGAGTCCCACGCCCATCTGCTTCATGGACTGCATGGACAGCGTTCCGAAGATCGCGAACACGGCGACCATGATGACCGCGGCACTGGTGACGACGCCCGCCGTGGTCACCACACCGTGCTGGATCGCGTCCCGCGTCGTCCGTCCCCGCATCCGCGCCTCACGGATCCGCGACACCACGAACACGTGGTAGTCCATGGACAGCCCGAACAGGATCACGAAGAGGAACAGCGGCAGCCAGGTCACGATCGCGCCGACGCCCTCCGCGCCCACCAGCGACGCGCCCCAGCCGTGCTGGAAGACGGCGACGAGGATGCCGTAGGCGGCGCCCACCGACAGCAGGTTGAGCACGATCGACGTGATCGCGACCGTCAGCGAGCGGAACGACAGCAGCATCAGCAGGAACGCGAACACCACGACGAAGGCGAACACCGGTGCCACGGACCCGACGAGCTGCTCGTTGAAGTCGTGCGAGCCCGCGACCTGCCCGGTGATCGGCGCCTGGACGCCCTCGACCTTGCCGAGCGTGGCCGGCCGCACCTCGTCGCGCAGCTTCTCCAGGCTCTGCGCCGCCCGGTCCATGTCCGACCCGCCGACGAGCGGCACGGAGACGAGTGCGACGTTCTGCGCGTCGTGCAGCTTGATGTCGACCGGGCCGCGCGAGGCCCCCGACTCGACGGCCCGCTGCTTGAAGTCGGCCAGCGCCTGACGCACCTCGGGCGCGTTGACGTCCTTCGCCCGGACCACGACCTCGGCCGGTTCGGAACCGCCCGGGAACGCGTCGTTGAGCCGGTTGTACGTCTGCACGATCGGCAGCTTGTCGCCGAACTCCTGGTCCAGTGTGAGCTGCGAGGTCTTCATGCCGAGCGCGGGCGAGGCGACGGCGAGCAGCGCGCCCACCGCGACGGCCACCGAGAGCACCGGCCGGGCGAGCACACCGCGCAGCACGGCCGTCCAGAAGCGGCTCTCCGAGGGACCGCCGGTGCGGACCCGGCGCCGCAGGAACGGGATCCGCCCCTTCTCGACCCGCTCACCCAGCAGCGACAGCAGCGCCGGCAGCACCGTCACGGAGCCGACCATGGCGACCGCGACGACCATCAGCGAGGCCAGCCCCATCGCCTCGAACTCGGCGAGCCCCGTGAACAGCATGCCCGCCATCGCCACGCACACCGTGACACCGGAGACGACGATCGCCCGGCCGCTGGTCGCGGCGGCGATCCGAAGGGCCGTCCGCGGGTCCCGGCCCGCCTGCCGCTCCTCGCGCTCACGGCGCAGGTAGAACAGGCAGTAGTCGACGCCGACGGCCATGCCGACCAGCAGCATCACGGAGTTGGCGGTGTCGCTCATGGGCTGGAGGTGGCTGACGACGCCCATGAGCCCCATCGTCGCCACGATCGCGGTGATCGCGAGCGCCACCGGCAGCAGCGCGGCCACCAGCGCGCCGAAGGCGATCAGCAGGATGCCCAGCGCGACCGGCACTGCGGAGAGCTCGGCCTTCTGGAAGTCGTTCCCGAAGGCGTCCTGGTACTGCTTGTTCATGCTGGCGCCGCCGATCTCCTCGATCCGCAGCGACCCGTGCTCCTTCTGCACCCCGGCGACCGCGTCCAGCACCGGCTGGACCCGGTCGGCCGCGGTGTCCGCGTCCCCGCGCATGTCGAACCGGACGAGCGCGCTGCGGCCGTCCTTCGAGATGGTCCGGGTGTCGTACGGCGACAGGACGTCGGTGACCCGGCCGGTGCCGTCGACCGCCTTCACGACGTCGGCGACCGCCGCCCGGAACTCCGGGTCCGTGGCCTTCGCCCCGGCGTCCTTCGTCTGGATCAGCACGGTCTCGCCGGCCGGCTCCTTGATGCCCGCGTCGTCGATGATCCGTGCCGCGGTGTGCGTCTCGCCCTTGAGCTGGTCGCTCTCGTCCACGTCGACCCGGCCCGCCGCCGAGCCGAGCCCCATCGCGACGACGACGAACAGCACCCATATGCCGACCGCCGCCCAGCGGTGCCGGGCGCTCCAGATCCCGGCGCGGGCGGCCACCCCCCGTACCCGCGCGTCTGCGTTCCCCATGACGGGCTTGCCCCCTCCGTGCGGTGACGGACCCCGGCCGCCACTCCTGCGCTGCGTTCGCTTCGACGCTAGGGGGCGCGGCTTCCCGACTCCTCGTGCTGCCCGGTGAAGTACGGGGCCGCTCTCTCACCGCTGGGGAGGACGTCGGCCCCTTACACGTATCCGGGCTTCCCCCGGGAGGCCCGTCAGGGTGTCCGTTGCGTCGGCAGACAGCCGCTTTGTGATAACACAACGTTGTTGAACAAGTCACAGCAGCGCGTGGCCGTGTTGCTCAGGGCCGCCGGATCGGCCAGAGTTTCGCCCGGCCCGGACCACGGGCCGCGGACGGCCGTCGTGCCCGCCCCCACGGGGCACGACGGCGGTTCCGCAGTTGTGCCGTTGTGCCGATCCGCCGTTCTGCTGCTCCGTCGTCCCGCCGTTCCGCCGTTCCGCCGTTCTAGGGTGGCCGCATGACGACGACGTACGCGGCGCTGCTGCGCGGCATCAACGTGGGCGGCCGGGCCAGGGTTCCGATGGCCGACCTGCGCGCCCTCATGGACGGCCTCGGGTACGACGGCGTGCGCACCCATCTCCAGAGCGGCCAGGCCGTGTTCACCACTGCGCGGGGCGACGAGGACTCGTTGGCCGCCGAGTTGGCCGGCGCGATCGAGGAGCGGTTCGGCTTCCCGGTCGACGTCCTCGTGCGCGACCACGCCTATCTCCGCGCGATCGTCGACGACTGTCCGTTCCCGGCCGCCGAACTGGAGCCGAAACAGCTCCACGTCACGTACTTCTCCGCACCGGTCGACGAGGAGCGCTTCGCCACCGTCGACCGGGCCGCCCACCTCCCCGAGGAGTTCCGCCTCGGCGACCGGGCGCTCTACCTCTACGCCCCCGACGGCCTCGGCCGCTCCAAGCTCGCCGAACGCCTCTCCGGCGCCCGTGTCACCAAGGGCCTCGTCGCCACCAGCCGCAACTGGAACACCGTGCTCAAACTGGCCGAGCTGACCGCCGGGTGACCTGCGCCGCCCCCGCGCACCCGGGTGTGCGAGGCTCTGGTGCATGCGCTACATCATCATCGGGGCGGGGGCGATCGGCGGGACCGTCGGCGGACGGCTCCTCCAGGCCGGGCACGAGGTCGTCCTGGTCGCGCGGGGCAAGCAGTACGCGGCGCTGACCGAGGGCGGCCTGCGACTGCGGGTGCCCGAGGGCGATCTGACGTTCGGGCCACCCGTCGTCGACGGCCCGCGGGCGCTCGGCACGCTGCGCGCCGACGACGTCCTCCTGCTCGCCGTGAAGACCCAGGACGCCGAGGCGGCCCTGGACGCCTGGGGTCCCGCGCCGGTCGAGGGCGGCGGCACCGCCGCCGAGCGCCTGCCGCTGCTGTGCGCGCAGAACGGCGTCGAGAGCCAGCGCCTCGCCCTGCGCCGCTTCCGGCACGTGTACGGCGTCTGCGTGTGGCTGCCCTCGACGTTCGTGGAACCCGGCGTCGTCTCCGCCGCGGGTTCCCCGCTCACCGGCATCCTCCACCTCGGCCGCCACCCCCACGGCACCGACGACACCCTGCGGCGCATCGCCGCCGACCTGGAGACCGCCCGCTTCGCGGCGCCCGTCGTCGCGGACGTCTCCCGCTGGCAGTACGCCAAGCTGCTCTCCAACCTCGCCAACGCCCTGGAGGCCGTCGCCGGACCGGTGGACGGCGACGCGGCACGGGCGCTGTACGCGCGGGTGCGGGCCGAGGGCGAGGCCGTGTTCGACGCCGCCGGGATCGCGTACGCGAGCACCGAGGAGGAGGCCGCCGCACGCGGCTCCCGGATCACCCTGGTGCCGCTGGACGACGTCCCGCGCGGCGGCGGTTCCTCCTGGCAGTCCCTCGTCCGGGGCACCGGCACCATCGAGGCCGACTACCTCAACGGCGAGGTCGTCCTGCTCGGCCGGCTCCACGGCGTACCCACCCCCCTCAACGAACTCCTCCAACACCTCGCCAACACCTTCGCCCACACCCGCCGTCCGCCGGGCTCGATGCCGATGACCGACCTGGTCGCACTGGCGGACGAGGCGGTGGCGTTGTCCGGGGGGTAGTCCGGGAGTTGGGGTCGGGTCAGTCGATCTCGGCGTCGAAATCGGGAACGGGCTCCCCCTTCCAGCGGGCGAGCCACACCCGCATCATGAGCCTCCGTGACACGGGGTCCGTCGGATCGAACACGTGCTGTCTGTGGACGAAGATCTCAAACCCGGGCCCGCTGCCCCCGTCCTCCCATCCCAGGACCAGGACGTCGCCGATCTCGGTGATTCCTTGGTCGCATGCCTGACACCACCGATGGACGTGCGGCTTACGCACCGTGTTTCCCTCGTACGACCAGGACCCGCAGCACGACCCGATACGCCACGGGGCCAGGCCCCAGAAGCGCTGGGTCATCGGGGTCGGTGATCACCTTGTCGCAGCCCCTGCATACGTCGATCGTCACGACAGCACCTCGTAGTAGCGCGCCAGCAGTTGGAGCGAGCGCGCCAACCGGCGGGCGTGGACGACCCGTTGAAGCAGCTCGGGACCGGGGTCGACGTCCAGCCGCTTGCGGGCGCCGTCGACGGTCACCAACGCCCCGTACCCGAGGATGGAGTCCTCCCCGAAGCGCTCTGCCAGGCGTTGTACCTCGGACATGAGCACGCCCAAGTGGGCGGGGATTTGGAGCATGAGCTGATCAAGCTCAGCCGCAGACGGCGGCAGTGCTTCGGGGCCGTCGTCGGGACGGACCAGGTGCCGGGCGGCCCGGCGTATGGTCAGTAGATCGACAGTGGCAACGGACGGCGGACGGTGAGTACCTTGCACGCGTCGACTCCTTGCAGTCGGCCAAGCCCCGGGGCCGGTCGCGCGGTTGCCGGGGCACTGTCCGACTTATGCAATCGAGGCGCCACACGCGGTGACAGGGACGCGGCGTCCTACTTTCCCGACGCTATTCGGCGACGCCCAAGAACTCTGCCAACGCCCGTAGCCCGGCAGGACGGTTGGGGAGCGACCACAGATCGCGCACGATCGCCACGGCCAACGTGTGATGCCGCATCCACGTCGGCGCGACCCTGCGCAGGGATTCCAACGTCTTCACGGCCCCGGGCGCATCCCCGAGGTCGGTGTGCGCGCGGGCCACGTCCAGCAGCAGCCACGTGCGCCACGACGGCGGCGTGTCGTTGCTCAGGCGCATGCCTTTCGCCAGGCCGAGGGCATCCTCCGGGTGCCCGTACTGGACGGCCAGGCGGACGCGCTCGATACGGACCGACGACGGGCTGAACACGCTCACCATGCGGTTGTCGCCGCCGTCGGGCAGCTTGGAGACCCGCCCGGCCTCCGTCTCGGCCACCGCCATCATCTCGGCCGCGCGTCCGTAGTCGCCGCTCCGGGCAGCCGACGTGGCGGCGCTCATGGTGAGTCCTCCCCACACCTTCAGCCCGGCGGCAGTGCCTGTGTGACCCGCCTGCTTCATGCGGTCGGCGGCCCGGACCGCTATGTGGAGTGCGTCCTTCAGACGCCCCTGACGCTGGTACGTCCACGCCAGCGAGTTGACGATCATGGGTACGAGCAGCGGATCGGAAGACCGCTCGGCCGCGTCGATCGCGCGCTCCAAGCTCATCAGGGCGAGGTCGGTCTTGCCCATGCGGACAGCGACGTGCCCGGCGAGCTGAAGCACCTTGCCGAGGGCCGCGTACCCGCCCTGCCGGTCGTCGTCGCTGCCGTGTGCCGAGGCGGACCGCGCGTCCGCGATCAGGTCGGGGAGCGCCTTCATGACGGCGTCGAACTCGGCCGTGTGGTAGTGGGTCCATCCTTCGGCGATCTGCCCCCGCAGGTGATCAAGGGAGAACCCGGGATCCACCGGAGCCGGCGACGGCCCCCACAACACCGGCATGACGGCCCGGCGGACGGCCACGAAGCGGGGGCCGTCCGTCTCACCGGACGAAGCGGCCGGGGGGTCTCCGAGCAGCGTGGTGAGTTCGACTCCGAGGGCGTTGGCGAGCGCGTGGAGCGTGGGCAGACGGGCGGAGTGCTTACGCCGCTGTTCGAGCTGACGGATCACATCGACGGACACGTCGGACCGATCGGCCAGTTCCTCCTGGGTGAGGTCGGCCAGGCGCCGGAGCCTTCGGAGGGTCTTGCCGAGGTGTTCGTTGCTCGCCACGCTGCCACGGTACCGCCCGCGAGTTTGCTTGCTCAGCCGTCGCCGAGGTGATCATTTCCCAGGTCGGCACGCGGGGAAGGCTCGGGAGACGGGTCTCCGGTCGGAACCGGGGCGGGACGTCCGGCCGGAACCGGCCCATGGTCAGATGTCCTGAGCGAGACCCCGACGAGGAAGGGAAGTCGACGCGGTGGACGGGAGTGTGGGTGGGGCGGCCGAGTTGTTGGCGGTGCGGTTCGAGGTGGACCGGCCGCATCTGACGGCCGTGGCACGGCGGTTGCTCGGCTCGGCGGGGGAGGCCGACGACGCGGTGCAGGACGCCTGGCTGCGCGCCCGCCGGGCCGACCTGACCGGCGTGGAGAACCTCACCGGCTGGCTCACCACCGTCGTGACCCGCGTCTGCCTCAACCAGCTCCGCACTCGCCGCGCCCGCCGCGAGGAGCCCCTGGAGGCCGCGCCCGAGCGCGCGGAACCGGACACGGGCGGCGACCCGGCGCGGGAGGCGCTGCTCGCGGACGAGGTCGGTGTGGCCCTGCTGGTCGTCCTGGACACGCTGTCCCCGGCCGAGCGGGTCGCCTTCGTGCTGCACGACATGTTCGCCGTCCCCTTCGAGGACATCGCCCCGCTCGTCGAGAAGACCCCGGCCGCCACCCGGCAGTTGGCCAGCCGGGCCCGGCGCCGCGTCCGGGGGCGCGCACCCGGGGACGCGGAGACACCGGGCCCCGGGGCCTCGGGGACGCCAGGGCGTGATCCCGGACGGGCGCGCAAGGCCGTCGAGGCGTTCCTCGCCGCCACCCGCGGCGGGAACCTGGAGGCCCTGGTCGCGCTGCTCGACCCGGACGTGGTGCTGCGCGCCGACGCGCTGGTGATCCCCACACCGGAGGCGGTCACCGTGCGCGGCGCCGAGCGGGTCGCCCGGGGTGCCATGGCCGCCGTGGCACGGGCGCAGTTCACCGGACTCGCCCTGCTGGACGGTGAGTTCGGCCTGGTCATGGCGCCGTTCGGCCGGCTGCGGCTGGTCCTCGCCTTCACCGTCGAGGACGGGCTGATCACCGGGATCGACGTCGTCGCCGAGCCCGCGCGGCTCGCCGCGGTCGAGATCGCCGCGGTCGAGATCGGCGTGGTCGAGGAGGGCCGCTGAGGGGCGGACCCCTCCTGTGTCCGGCGGTGACCGAAATTCGCCCCCTGACGGTGGGTCACCGGCAGTCCCGTGTGACATCGGCGGCGCCATCGACGCTGTACAGAAAGCCGTTACCGATCAGGTGACGGCCCTTCGGTCGGCCGCGGTCCGGTAGCACAGGGGAGTACCGGACCGTGGCCTTCTGCCGTACTTGACGGCCTTCCGGGGCGAACCCGAGTGAACACCGCGACAAGCCCCGCCGGTTGTCCCTAGGGTGAGGCCCGCCGTACACCAGGGCGGGAGAGGCGGGTGCGCGGCTCCCGTGCGCATGGCCGCGAAAGCGCTGCCCGGGGAACACGAACACGCCAATGTGCCGGGATCAGGAGCGAGGACAGGGCATGAGCACGTACAACTTCCACGGCGACGTCGACGGGCTCGGCGACCACGGCCCCGTCGAGAGGGACCACCGCGCGGACCCGGTGGTCGTGCTGCGGCTCGCGGAACAACTCGTCGACCGGGTACGTGAGGAGGCACCCGCGCTCATCGGCTACGCCGAGATCATCCGCGACGAGCTGACCCAGGCCGCTCCCGACGGACGCGGCGCCAACCTGGGCCGCATCCGGTCCTCCCTGGAGATGATCTGCGTGAACGTCCTGGCCGGCACCGGCTCCCTGGCGCTGGTACGGCGGCTGAACACCCTACTGCGCCTGTGAACAACCGGGCCCCGCCGCGCGGGGCCCGACACGACGACGTGGCCCCGGGCCCGCTCGGCCGGTCCGGTCGCCCGGCCCTGCCGGCGGGCCGGGGCGCTTGGTCCGGTCGGCCGGTTCGGCAACCTGGTCCGGCGACCTGGTCCGGCGACTTGGTTCAGCGCGTGGCGCCGTCGAGTGACGCGGTCGAGTGACGTGGTCGCCCGAATCCGTCGCCCCGCCCACTCACACGGTCCGCCCACCCGCTCCGCCCACCCGCTCCGCTCACCCGGTCAAGTCTCGCCCCCGGTCGGTCACTTGGTCCTTGGACGGCCCGTGAAGCGGCCCGTGAGTCGGCCGAGGGCGCTCGGGCGGTTCCAGGTGCGGAACGCGTCCAGCTTGCCGCGGCCCGCCCGTTCCAACTCCTTCTCGACCACGGCCGTGTCCCCGGCGGACAGCCCCCGCACGACCGGCCGCAGCACCTTCGTCAGCAGCGTCTGCCGGGTCGTGTCCCAGACGGGATGCGTGCCCGGATAGGCGCTCCAGTCGCAGAAACAGGCGGCGACGTACGCCGGGCGGTCGCGCAGCAGTTCGGCGACCCCGTCGGCGCGGGCCGCACGTTCGTAGGCCCCCAGCAGTCCCGGATCGCCGCGCCGGGCGAGGGCGTACAGCTCGCTCTCGGGGGCCGGCGCCGCCAGCAGACGGTCGGCGAGCGCGTCGAAGGCCCGTTCCAGGACCGGCGTCGGGACGGGCCCCGGGGCTTCGTCCCGCAGCGTCAGCACCCGGCCCACCCAGTCCTCGCCCCCGGCACCGCTGCCCAACTGCCCCGCGTACTCCAGCAGGACGAGCGACGCACGGTCCGCGGGGCGCAGCTCGGCGGTGAACGAGCGCAGCAGGTCCGTCGCGAGGGCCGGTACGTCGGGGTCGTCGGCCGGTGCGGCGAGGGCGGCGCCGAGCAGCAGATCGCGCGTGCCCGCCACCCGGTGGGCGTCCGAGCCGAGTTGGTTCAGCAGGGCGCCCGCCTCCCGGCCGGTGGGCGGGCGGTCCGGCCACACCAGGCGGAACGCGGTGCGCAGGACGGCGGGTTCGGCGTGCGGGGAGACACCGGCGGTGCGGAGCATGGCGTGGAACCGGTCGAGACGGTCCGCCCGGCCCCCGTCCTCGTCCCCGTCCACGACCTCCCCACCGCCCGGGTCCGCGCCCGCGCCGACGCACATCCGCAGGTGCGGGAACGCGGTCTCCGCCTCGACGGGCAGCCCCGCACCCGCCAACCGCCGTGCGACCGACGGCGGATCGGTGGCGGCGTGGGTGTCCAGGGCGCCGAAGAGGGCGATGCGCAGGGCCGGATGGTCGCGTACGGCGTCCAGGAGCGCCGGGGGACAGAGAGGGCCGCCCGTCCCGGGCACGGGGCGCACGGCGCCGTCGGCGGGCGGGGCGCCGTCCACCGCGTCGGCCGGCCCCGGTGTCCCGTCGGTGTCCACCATCGCGCGGGCCAGGCGGGCCGCGAACTCCGGGAGTTCGTCCTGGCAGTCCACGTCCAGCAGATCGGCGACGCGCAGCAGGGCCAGCGGGCGGCCGGTCGCGGGCACGGTGGTGTCGGCGATGCCGGCCCGCAGGTCGTAGGCGAGGTCCCGGGCGAGTTCGGCGCGGGCCGCGGCGGTCAGCGTCCCGGGCCGCACCGAGGGCACCGGGCCCCGTCCGAGCACCGCCGAGGCCAGTACGCGTGCGGCGAGCGGAGCGGACACGGCGGTCGGCACCCGCCCGTCGATGCGCTCCGACAGCGCGGCGAGGGCGGGGGCCTCGTCGTACGGGGACTCGCCCGGGACGCCGTCGGCCGGTCGCCCGTTGCTCAACTCCTCGACGAGCCGCCGAAGTCGGTCCTCCGGGAGCGTCGAGGCGTGCTCGGTCGCCCAACCGGCCGCCGCCGCACGGGAGTCGGAGCGCAGCGCGACGCCCTCGGCGAGGGCGAGGGCCGCGAGGGCCCCCGGATCGGCCGCCGCGTCGAACAGGTCGGGACGTCCCGCGCACCAGACGCGGGCGCACAGATCGGCCCAGGCGTCGGTGACCGGTCCGGCGGCGGGGCCGGCGGTGCAGTCGTGGACGCGGAACCGGGGGTCGTGCCCGGCCGGTTCGGACGACGGCAGCGCCCCGACGATCTGCTGCGGCGCCCGGAGGGGGTGGCGGGTGTACGTCGTGAAGGTCAGCCGGTGCGCCTGCTCGCGGGGCAGCACCGCGCAGGCCAGGGCGATCCACTGGGCGACGTCCGAGCTGTCCCGCTCCACCACGACGAGGCGCGGGGCGCCGTCCGGTTTGGCCACGAGGGCGCGCAGGTCGGCGAAGAACGGCGCCAGCCGCTCCGTGCGGGACCGGGCGAACACCACCAGGGCCTCCCGGCGCAGCAGCCCGGACGGCTCGAACCGGTCGACGGGCGCGGGGCGCCGGTCCTCCGGCGGGGTGTCGGCCCAGCGCGGCGACTCCCACGCGGTGATCGGCAACGCCCCGTCCGGCAGCCGCGCCCCGTCCGGCAGATGAACGGCGTGGGCGTGAAATCTCCCCCACCGCCCGCCGTACACGCTGCGACTCAACAGCCGCCCGCCACCGGGGAGTCCACTGAAGGAGAGGGCCTTCGGAAACCCCTCGGCCCGCGCGGCGTCCGCCCGGCCGGGACCGTCCCGCCCGTCCCGCGGCGGCTCGTACACGACGAGCCCCTCCGCCGCCCGCACCACGTCCTCGGGCACCTCTACGTCGACCGCGACGAACCCGGCCTCCCCGGAGGAGTAAAACAACTGCGCGAGGCCCACGCACCCACCTTCCCCGACCACGGCAGGCAGCCGAGAACCACCACCGCACCGCACACAAGAACTCCGAGCCCGAGGCAGCGTACCGACCGAACCCACCCCACCCCGCATCGGGAGGGAACCCGGGGCGGGTTCTCAGGCGCCCAGGGCCGTCAACGTGGTGGCCGCGGATTCGTCGTAGCGGGTCAGGAGGAGGTGGGCCATTTCGGGGGAAGGGCCCAGGACGTCGGCGAGGACGTCGGCGTGGGTCGCGCCGTGGGCGATGCGGTCGGGGAGGCGGCCGGGGGCCAGGACGTAGGGGGCCACCGCCACGCGTTCGCAGCCGAGGGCGCGCAGTTCGCGTACCGCGTCCTCCGTGCGGGGCGGCGACGCGGAGGCGAACGCCGGCAGCACCGCGTGCCAGCCCGTGTGCCACCACTCCCGTGCGAGGCGGGCGATCACCGCGCGCGCCTCCGGGTCGGTGGAGCCCGCCGAGGCCAGCACCACCCCGGTGGAGGGCTTGTCGGCGGGGCTCAACCCCGCCTCGTACAGGCGCCGTTCCAGCGCGGTGAGGAGCAGCGGGGACGGGCCGAGGACCTCGGCCTGCCGGATCCGCAGCCGGGCCGGGGCCGCCCGCAGCACCGCCGGGATGTCTGCCTTCGCGTGGAACGCGCGCGTCAGCAGCAGCGGCAGGGCGACGACGTCCCGTACGCCCTCCGCCGCCAGCGACTCCAGGACCCCGTGCACCGACGGGACGTTGAAGTCGAGGAACCCGGTCTCCACCCGCAGCCCCGGCCGCAGCGACCGTACCCGCCGCACCAGGGCGTGCACGGTCGCGGCGTGCCGCGGATCGCGGCTGCCGTGGGCGACGAGGAGGAGGACCGGAGCGCTCATGGCCGTCAGCTCTTGACCAGCAGCCCGCGGCTGCGCAGCACCCACCGCTCCAGCGGGCTGAAGATCAGCAGGTCGATCGCGATGCCGACGAACAGGATGAGCAGGATGGCCTCGAACACCATCGCCATGTCACTGGCGTTGCGCCCGTTCTCCAGCAACTGGCCGAGGCCCACGCCGAGATCGGGGAACGACGCGATGATCTCCGCCGCCATCAGCGAACGCCACGAGAACGCCCAGCCCTGCTTGAGCCCGGCCACGTACCCCGGCAGCGCGGCCGGCAGCGTGATGTGCCAGGTGCCCCGCACCCCGGTCGCGCCCATCGTGCGCCCCGCCCGCAGGAACAGCGGCGGCACCTGGTCGACGCCGGACACCAGCCCGTTGGCGATCGAGGGCACCGCGCCCAGCAGGATCACCGCGTACATCATCGAGTTGTTCAGACCGAGCCAGATCACCGCCGGCGGCACCCACGCCACCGACGGCAGCGACTGGAGCCCGGACAGGATCGGGTGCACGGCCGCGCGCACGAACCGCACCCGCGCCACGAGCAGCCCCAGCGGCGTGCCGATGACCAGCGCGAACAGGAAGCCCAGCAGACCGCGCGAGACACTGGTCCAGATGTAGCCGAGCAGCGTGCCCTGGAGCCACGCGTCCCGCACGGTGTCCCACACCGCGGTCGGCGAGGGCAGCTTGCTCGGGTCGGTGACGACGTCGAACGAGATCAGCCCCTGCCACACCACGAGGACCACGGCGACGGCGACGACCGGCGGCAGGATCTTGTTGACGAGGGTCTGCCGGAACGGAGTGCGGCCCGTGGCCGAGGACTCCAGCGCGTCGAGCCCCGCCTCGATGCCGGCCAGGCCGGAGGCGTCCGCCGGTGCCGGCTCCGTCCCGGTCCCGGCCGTGTTGGTCTCAGTGCTGGCCATGACGGCGGATCTCCCCACGCAGTACTTCGGTGATCTCGACGGACAGTTCGGCCACCGGCGCGTCCTCGATGCGGCGCGGCTGCGGGATGCCCACCGTCCACTCGCGCGCGATCCGGCCCGGCCGCGACGACAGCAGCACCACCCGCTGGGCGAGCCGCACGGCCTCGCGCACGTTGTGCGTGACGAACAGGACGGACAGCCCCGTCTCCTGCCAGATCCGGGTCAGTTCGTCGTGCAGCACGTCCCGGGTGATGGCGTCGAGCGCGGCGAACGGCTCGTCCATCAGCAGCAGACCGCTCTCCTGCGCCAGCGCCCGCGCGAGCGCCACCCGCTGGCGCATGCCACCCGACAGTTCGTGCACCCGCTTGCCGTACGCGCCCTTGAGCCGCACGAGTTCGAGCAGTTCCTCGGCCTTGTCGCGCCGCTCGTTCTTGGGAACCCCCCGCAGCCGCAGGGCGAGTTCGATGTTCTTGCCCGCGGTCAGCCACGGGAACAGGGCGTGCTCCTGGAACATCAGGGCGGGCCGGCCGTCCGTGGTGATGGAGCCGGCGCTGGGGTCGTCCAGGCCCGCCACCAGGTTCAGCAGCGTGGACTTGCCGCAGCCCGAGGCTCCCAGGAGGGTGACGAACTCGCCCGGCGCGACATCGAGGCTGATGTCGTCCAGGACGAGCTGCTGCCCGCCGGGTCCGGCGAAGGACTTCGAGACGTGCTCGAGCCGTGCCGCGTGCTCGACCGACTCCGCGGCCTTGGCGAGGGTCGTGGCCATGGTCGTCACCTCCTGGGAACTCGTCGGGTCGTGGGGTCAGCTGGTGCCGAGGCCGGCGGCGTCCACGGGGGCTTCACCCGCAGCCTTGAGGACCTTGTTGAGGAGCGTCAGGTCGTAGATGCCGGCGAGGTCGGGCTTGGCCAGCAGACCGGCCTTGACGGCGTGGTCCGCCTCGGCGTTCAGCGTGGACGCCAGCGGGTCGTCGGTGATCTGGATGGACTTCCACGCCGGGTCGAGGATGTCGGCGGGCAGTTCCTTGCCCGAGTCGACGCCGAGCTGCTTGTTCGCCGCCGCCTTGGCCTCGTCCGGGTTGGCCTTGATCCACTTGTTGGTCTCGACCGACGCCTTCAGCACGGCCTCGACGGCCGCCGGGTGCTCCTTGAGGAACTTCTGCGACACGATGATGTTCGTGATCACGAACTTGTCGCCGGGCCACAGCGTGGACTCGTCGAGGATCGCCTTGCCCCCCTCGGAGACCAGCTTGGACGCGGTCGGCTCGGGCACCCAGGCGCCGTCGATGGAGCCGGCCTTGAACGCGTCCGGGGTCACCTTGTTGTCGCTGCGGACGACCGTGACGTCGCCCTTGCCGCTCTGCGGGTCGACCTTCCAGCCCTGCTCGGCGATCCAGTTGAGCAGCGCCACGTCCTGCGTGTTGCCCAGCTGGGGCGTGGCGATCCTCTTGCCCTTGACGTCCTTCAGGGACTTGATCCGGTCCGGGTTCACGACCAGCTTCACGCCGCCGGACGTCGAACCGCCGATGATCTTCAGGCTCTTGCCGTTCGACTTGGTGTACCCGTTGATCGCCGGGGAGGGGCCGATCCAGCCGATGTCGATGGAACCGGCGTTGAGCGCCTCGATCTCGGACGGGCCCGCGTTGAAGGTGGCGTACTCGGCCTTGGTGGCGCCGAGTTCCTTCTGGAAGATGCCCTGGCCCCGGCCCACCAGCGCGGTGGCGTGGGTCAGGTTGCCGAAGTAGCCGATCCGGACGGAGTCGAGGCCGTCGATCTTCTTCGACCCGGCCGCCACCTTCTGGTTGGCTGAGTCGTCCTTGGAGTCGGAGCCGTAGCCGCAGGCGGCCAGCGTCAGCAGGGGGAGTGCGGCGGCCACGGCGAGGCCGCGGCGAAGAAGCGTGGAGCGGATGGCACGCACGGGAGGTGTTCCTCTCGTAGGCCCGGCGGTCACGGTCTCTCAGGTCGTGGCCGGGGGGTCGGCAGAAGGTCTTCGTCGCAGCCGGGACGTCGGGTGGGGGGACAGGGCGCGCGAGCAGTGCGCGTACGTCAGCACGCACATCGCGCCACTCCGCCCTGCCCGCTGCCGAGGGCGCCGCTGCCGACCCGGCCGCCCTCCTTGGCGAACGTCGAGTAGACGTCGGTGGAGTTCATGCTCAGAAGTCCCATCCGTCGTCCTCGGCCGGGTCCTTGACGGGCTCCGGGGAGGCGAACGACTCGCCGACCATGCCCGCGGTGAGCGTGGTGCCGTCGGCCGGGTCGATCAGGATGAACGAACCGGTGCGGCGCGAGTCGGCGTAGGCGTCGGCCGGCAGGGGCTCCGCGGTGCGGATCTTCACCCGGCCGATGTCGTTGGCGACGAGCTGTCCCGGGTGCGGGTGTAGGGACAGGTCGTCGAGCGTGAGGCGGGAGGGGATGTCCCTGACGATCGCCTTGACCGTGCGGGTGCCGTGCTTGAGCAGCACCCGGTGGCCCACGGTCAGCGGCTGGTCGGCGACGTGGCAGACGGTCGCCTCGACGTCCTGCGTGGTCGCGGGCGCGTCCTCGGTGGGCACGATCAGATCGCCGCGCGAGACGTCGACGTCGTCCGTGAGCAGCACCGTCACCGACTGGGTCGTCCAGGCCGCACGGACCGGCTCGCCGAGCAGGTCGATGCCCGCGATGGTCGTCGTGCGGCCGGACGGGAGAATCGTCACTTCTTCGCCGACGCGGAAGGTGCCGGCCGCGATCTGGCCCGCGTAGCCGCGGTAGTCGGGGTGCTCGGCGGTCTGCGGGCGGATCACGTACTGCACGGGCAGTCGCGCGTGGCAGTGCGCCAGGTCGTGGCTGACCGGGACGGTCTCCAGGTGCTCCAGGACCGTGGGGCCGCCGTACCAGTCCATGTTCGCGGAGGGCTCCACGACGTTGTCCCCGGCGAGCGCCGAGATCGGCACGGCGGTGACCTCCGGGACGCCCAGCTCGGTCGCGTACGCCGTGAACTCCTCGGCGATCGCGGCGAACACCGACTCCCGGTACTCGACGAGGTCCATCTTGTTGACCGCGAGCATCACGTGCGGGACGCGCAGCAGGGCGGCGATGGCGGCGTGCCGGCGGGTCTGCTCCACGACGCCGTTGCGGGCGTCGACCAGGACCACCGTCAGCTCGGCCGTGGAGGCGCCGGTCACCATGTTGCGGGTGTACTGCACGTGGCCGGGGGTGTCGGCGAGGATGAACCGGCGCCGGGGCGTGGCGAAGTAACGGTACGCCACGTCGATCGTGATGCCCTGCTCGCGCTCGGCCCGCAGGCCGTCGGTGAGGAGCGCGAGGTCCGGGCCGTCCTGGCCGCGGCTCGCCGAGGCGCGCTCCACGGCCTCCAGCTGGTCGGCGAGGACCGACTTGGAGTCGTGCAGCAGCCGGCCCACCAGCGTGGACTTGCCGTCGTCGACCGAACCCGCGGTGGCGAACCGCAGCAGGGTGGTCTCGGTGAGTTCCGTGGTCGTGGTCATGCCTAGAAGTACCCCTCGCGCTTGCGGTCTTCCATCGCGGCCTCGGAGAGCTTGTCGTCGGCGCGGGTGGCGCCGCGTTCGGTGAGCCGGGACGCGGCGATCTCGGCGATCACCTGCTCCAGGGTCACCGCGTCCGAGTCGACGGCGCCCGTGCAGGACATGTCGCCGACGGTCCGGTAGCGGACCAGGCGCTTCTCGACGTGCTCGTCGTCCCTCGGGCCGCCCCATTCGCCGCCCGTGAGCCACATGCCGCCGCGGTCGAAGACCTCGCGCTCGTGCGCGAAGTAGATCTGGGGCAGCTCGATGCCCTCGCGGGCGATGTACTGCCACACGTCCAGCTCGGTCCAGTTGGACAGCGGGAAGACCCGCACGTGCTCACCGGGGGCGTGCCGGCCGTTGTAGAGGTTCCACAGCTCGGGGCGCTGGCGGCGCGGGTCCCACTGGGAGAACTCGTCGCGCAGCGAGAACACCCGCTCCTTGGCGCGGGCCTTCTCCTCGTCGCGGCGGCCACCGCCGAAGACCGCGTCGAACCGCTCGCTCTGGATCTTCTCGGTCAGCGGCAGCGTCTGGAGCGGGTTGCGGGTCCCGTCCGGACGTTCCCGCAGCACACCACGGTCGATGTAGTCCTGGACGGACGCCACATGGAGGCGCAGCCCATGTGCGGCCACCACACGGTCGCGGTACTCAAGGACCTCCGGGAAGTTGTGTCCGGTGTCCACGTGGAGCAGGGAGAAGGGGATCGCGGCCGGTGCGAACGCCTTCAGCGCCAGGTGCAGCATGACGATGGAGTCCTTGCCGCCGGAGAACAGGATCACCGGCCGCTCGAACTCGCCCGCCACCTCACGGAAGATGTGCACCGCCTCGGACTCCAGCGCGTCCAGGTGCGACAGCACGTACGGGGTGTCCGTGCCCTCCTCGTTCCTCACGACGGTGGTCATGCCAGTCCCCTCTCGCCGAGCAGGGCGTACACCGACGCCGCGGACTCCTGGACGCTCTGGTGCTGCGACTCGATCCTCAGATCGGGCTTCTGCGGCTCCTCGTACGGGTCGTCGACGCCGGTGAGGCCCGTCAGCTCACCGGCGGCCTGCTTGGCGTACAGCCCCTTCACGTCCCGTACCGAGCACACCTCGACGGGGGTCGCCACGTGCACTTCGAGGTACGGCGTGCCGTTCGCCTCGTGGCGCCCCCGGACGGCCTCCCGGCTGTCCGCGTACGGGGCGATCACCGGCACCAGGGCCGTGACGCCGTTGCGGGCGAGCAGTTCGGCGAGGAAGCCGATGCGCTGGACGTTGGTGTGCCGGTCCTCGCGGCTGAAGCCGAGGCCCGCCGAGATGAACTCGCGGATCTCGTCGCCGTCGAGCACCTCGACGCGGTGGCCCTCGTCGCGCAGCCGGCCCGCCAGTTCGTACGCGATGGTGGTCTTGCCGGCGCTCGGCAGACCCGTGAGCCAGACGGTGGCTCCGGTCGTCACGTGGTTCTCCCCTGTCTGTGTCATCGTCAGCCGTGCAGCCCGCACTCGGTCTTCGACAGCCCCGCCCAGCGGCCCGCCCGCGGGTCCTCGCCCGCCAGCACCCGGCGGGTGCAGGGGGCGCACCCCACCGAGGCGTAACCGTCCGTCAGCAGCGGGTTGGTGAGGACACCGTGCTCGGCGACGTACGCGTCCACGTCGTCCTGGGTCCAGCGGGCGATCGGCGAGACCTTGACCTTGCCGCGCTTCTCGTCCCAGCCGACGACCGGGGTGTTCGCCCGGGTCGGGGACTCGTCGCGGCGCAGCCCGGTCGCCCACGCCCGGTAGCCCCTGAGCCCTTCCTCCAGGGGCAGCACCTTGCGCAGCCGGCAGCACAGGTCGGGGTCGCGGTCGTGCAGCTTCGGGCCGTACTCCGCGTCCTGCTCGGCGACCGACTGCCGCGGGGTGAGCGTGATGACGTTGACGTCCATCACGGCCTCGACGGCGTCCCGGGTGCCGATGGTCTCCGGGAAGTGGTAGCCCGTGTCGAGGAACACGACGTCCACGCCCTTCATGACGCGGGACGCCAGATGGGCGACCACCGCGTCCTCCATGGAGGAGGTCACGCAGAAGCCCTTGCCGAAGGTGTCCGCCGCCCACCGGAGGATCTCCAGGGCGGAGGCGTCCTCCAGGTCCCGGCCCGCCTGTTCGGCGAGCGCCTTCAACTCGTCGGTGGTGCGTGCTTCCTGAGCCGTTGTCATGTCCGGTCGTCCCCTCCGTCGTCGGCTCGCTGGAGTCCCCGGGCGAGCAGCCCGAGGAACTTCAGCTGGAATGCGCGGTTGCAGGCCCCGCATTCCCAGGCTCTGTGGCCCTCCTCGTTCGGACGCAGGTCCTCGTCTCCGCAGTACGGGCAGTGGAAGGGCGCGGCACGCTCGCTCACGACAGCGCCTCCTCGGAGGCGCGGGCGGCCCACGTCGCGAACCGCTCGCCGTCCTCGCGCTCGGCCTGGAAGCGCCTGAGGACGCGCTCGACGTAGTCGGGCAGTTCCTCCGACGTGACCTTCAGGCCCCGGACCTTGCGCCCGAACCCGGCCTCCAGGCCCAGCGCGCCGCCCAGGTGCACCTGGAAGCCCTCGACCTGGTTGCCGTCCTTGTCGAGCACCAGCTGGCCCTTGAGACCGATGTCCGCGACCTGGATGCGGGCACAGGCGTTCGGGCAGCCGTTCAGATTGATGGTCAGGGGCTCGTCGAACTCCGGCAGGCGGCGCTCCAACTCGTCGATCAGGGAGCTGCCGCGCGCCTTGGTCTCCACGATGGCGAGCTTGCAGAACTCGATGCCGGTGCAGGCCATCGTGCCGCGCCGGAACGACGAGGGCCGCACGGTGAGGTCCAGCGCCTCCAGACCCGCCACCAGCGAGTCGACCTGGTCCTCCGCCACGTCCAGCACGATCATCTTCTGCTCGACGGTGGTGCGCACCCGGCCCGAGCCGTGCGCCTCGGCGACATCGGCGATCTTGGCGAGGGTCGCGCCGTCCACCCGGCCCACCCGCGGTGCGAAGCCGACGTAGAAGCGGCCGTCCTGCTGCCGGTGCACGCCCACGTGGTCGCGCCAGCGTGCGACGGGCTGCGCGGGCGCCGGCCCGTCGACGAGCTTCCGCTTCAGGTACTCGTCCTCCAGCACCTGCCGGAACTTCTCGATGCCCCAGTCCGCGACCAGGAACTTCAGCCGGGCGCGGGTGCGCAGCCGCCGGTAGCCGTAGTCGCGGAAGATCGAGATGACGCCCTCGTGCACGTCCGCGACCTCGTCCAGCGGCACCCACGCGCCGAGCCGCTGCCCGATCTTCGGGTTGGTGGAGAGGCCGCCGCCGACCCACACGTCGAAGCCGGGGCCGTGCTCGGGGTGGACGACGCCGACGAAGGCGACGTCGTTGATCTCGTGGGCCACGTCGAGCAGCGGGGAGCCGGAGACCGCCGTCTTGAACTTGCGCGGCAGGTTCGAGTACGCCTTGTTGCCGATGACCCGGCGGTGGATCTCCTCGATCGCCGGGGTGGCGTCGATGATCTCGTCCTCGGCGATGCCCGCGACGGGCGAGCCCAGGATGACGCGGGGGGTGTCGCCGCACGCCTCCGTGGTGGACAGCCCGGCGGCCTCCAGACGCTCCCAGATCTCGGGCATGTCCTCGATGCGGATCCAGTGGTACTGGACGTTCTGCCGGTCCGTAAGGTCCGCGGTGCCGCGTGCGAACTCCTGCGAGATCTCGCCGATCACCCGCAGCTGGCCGGTGGTGAGCCGGCCGCCGTCGATGCGGACCCGCAGCATGAAGTACCGGTCGTCCAGCTCCTCCGGCTCCAGGATCGCGGTCTTGCCGCCGTCGATCCCGGGACGGCGCTGGGTGTAGAGGCCCCACCAGCGCATCCGGCCGCGCAGGTCGTTCGGGTCGATGGAGTCGAAGCCGCGCTTGGCGTAGATCGTCTCAATGCGTGTCCGCACGTTGAGACCGTCGTCGTCCTTCTTGAACTGCTCGTTGCCGTTCAGCGGGGTGTGGTGCCCCGCGGCCCACTGTCCCTCGCCGCGGTGACGGCTCACCTTGCGGCGGGGCGTGGGCGCGGCAGGGTCCTGCGGGGTGGCGGCCATGGGTGATTACGTCCTTCGGGACAGCGAGGGCAGGGGGCTCCGACCTGTGTGTTCGCACGCGAACAGGCATGGTCGCGCGACGTTGCGCGGAGAAACGCGAAGGCGGGACGTCAGTGATGCCGGGCCGTGGCCCGGGGCCACGGAGGGGGCGTCAGCTCGCCGGACAGATGGCGCTGGACATGCGGCCGAGGTCGACGTGCCGCCGACTCACCAAGGCAATTCCAGTTCCAGACATGACGGAAGCGTGTCACGGCGTTCTGGACACAGTCCAGCATCGTCCGTCATGTGGACACCCTTGTCCCGGATCGTGAGACGAGGGTGTTGTCGGTCACATGGGCCGACGCCCTGGGTGTCGACCCAGGTCAGACGGGGTAGGCCCCGGGCCAGGGACCCGGCGCGGACACCTCCGGCTCCTCCTCGACCTTGGTGTCGAACAGAGTGAACCCCCGCCGCCGGTAGTTGTCCATCGCGTGCTCGCCGTCCTTGCTGCACGTGTGCAGCCACACCCGCTTGGTGGGCGCCAGTTCCGGCCAGCGCTCCGCGAGGTCCCAGGCGCGGGCGGTGCCGTACGCGAGCAGATGACCGCCGATCCGCCGCCCGCGGAAGGCCGGCAGCAGCCCGAAGTAGACGATCTCCACGGCCCCGCCGTCCTGCGGCTCCAGCTCCACGTACCCGGCCGGCGTGCCCCGGTCGTACGCCACCCAGGTCTCGACACCCGGCCGCTCCAGCCGCTCCCGCCAGCGGGCGTGGCTCCAGCCGAGCCGGTCGGTCCAGCGGATGTCGCCGCCGACCGAGGCGTACAGGAAACGGCTGAACTCGGGGGAGGGGACCTCGGCGCGGACGATCCGGACGTCGCCCCCGGGCTCGGTGGCGGATCGCAGGTCGGCCGGGGACGTCTGTTCCAGGGACCAGGTGGTGACGGCGACGGTGCTCATGACCGCCAGGGAACCATCTACCCCAGCGACCTGTCGATCGAGCCGAGCGGTACGGAGAACAGCATCCGGTCCGTGACCGACCAGACCTCCCCGGTCTCCTGCCAGTACGACAGCGAGCCGGGCGCCTCGGCCCAGCAGCGGTGCGTGCCGTCCGAGCCGCAGGTCGCCGCCCGGGTGCCCCCGGTGTCCTGGCGCCACAGACCGCCGGGTCCCGAGAGGTCCTTGGGGATGCGGCCCACGTACCAGTCGGAGCGGTCGGCGCCGGCCGGGCGGAAGGACAGCACGCCCCGGATGCCGGCCGCCCGCGTCTCGTACGCCTCCTCGGCCCGTGCGAGTCCGCGGCCGTCCGTGGCGAGCAGACCGCCGCGGCCCTCGACCGTGCTGAACGCGTACCGCCACAGCCGGGCCCGCCGCTCGCTGCCGGCCGGGGTCCACTCGCCGAGGACGAGGCTGTCGGGCGTGGTGCTGCGGTCCAGGGAGAGGGCGCCGGGGCAGGGCGACGTGGTCGTGCCGCAGGCGCCGCCGGGGAAGCGGTACGTGCCCACGGCGGGCATCACGAAGGAGTAGCCGTCGGCCGACCAGCCGCCGGGCACCCGGCCCACGGCGGTGCTGTCGACGCCGGCGCGCTGGATGCGGTTCACGTCGTACACGTACAGGGCGTTGGTGTTCCCGGACACCGTGGTGACCAGCAGCTTGTCCTGGTACCAGACCATGCCGGAGACGTGCGAGACGAGGCCGCGGTAGTCCCGGCCGTCCTCGGTGGGGACCACCAGGAGCACCCAGCGGTAGGACGGGCGGGCGGGGTCGTTCGCGTCGACGAAGGCGACCCGGGCCAGGCCCCGTTCCGCGGTGGGGCCGGTCGTGGTGCTGTGGCTCCAGCCCGCGAGGATCACCCGGTTCGCGCCCCACAGGCCGTCGTCGTCCGCGTCCCCGGAGGTGGTCACGGAGGCCGGCCGCCAGTCGCTCGCGGCGGTGTCGGCGGGGTCCCAGCAGTACGCCCGCGCCGCCTCCGGCTCGACGGGGAGCGAGGCGCGGTCGGCGGAGGTGCAGCCCGCGCCGTCGCGCAGCCGGCGGTCGGCGCTGCGCAGCACGGTGTCGACGCCGACCGGGCGGCCCATCGCGCGGGCCAGGCGGTCGAGGGTGCGCGGCTGCGTCAGGTGCTCCTGGACCCGCAGTTCGCCGGTCTCGGCGGCGGAGGCCAGGGGCTTGAGGGCGCCGGGGTCGTCGGCGACCGTGGCCTGCGAGGCGCTGATCATGGTGGCGGCCGCGGTGAGGGCGAGCGCGGTCCCGGCCAGGGCCGCGCGCAGCGCCCTGCCTCTTCTGCGCCGGCGATGTCTGCCGCGTTGCTTCATGAGTTCCTCCCGGGGCGGGCCAACTGTGCCTGTCGGTCCTTGCGTTGAACGAGGCACAGGTGGGGTGGCCCGACTACCCGGGATGCTACGGCAGTCGAGGGCGGCTCCGGTCGAAGTCGCTGCAATTATGCGGAAGACGCGCCCCGGATGTGCCGAATCGCGGGCACGGAATATGCCGGGGGCCGTATCCTTTCACGGCATGCGCCCGCTCGCCCGGGCCTGGGTCACGGCCGGTGCCGTGGAGTGCGGCAGCAGGTCGCGCGGATCGTCGGGCAGCAGGACCTCGACGTCGGCGTCGTCGCAGAAACGATACGGCCGGTGTTCCAGCAGCGCCCCCATGTACCGGCGCACCCGCGACATCTCCGCCCGCACCGTCACCGTCCGCGACGGATCGCCGAACATGTCCGCCGCCAGCCCCGACGCGCTGCGCCCCCGCCGGTGCACCGCCAGCAGGCACAGCAACTCGGCGTGCCGCGGGCTCAGTTCACGCACCCAGGACCCGGCGCCGCCCGACACCGCCACCGACCAGCGGCGCCGCTCCGTCAGATCCAGCGCCACCCGGGTCGCCCCCGGCGGCAGCGGCTCGTCCACCGCCCGCACCAGCCAGCCCTCCGCCAGCGGCTCCACCGCGCACAGGCCCAGCGCCGGCAGCCAGCGCCGGCCCGGCGCCAGCGACTTGGGCAGCACCACCCGCCGGGTGTACGGCATCCCCGTGACCGCCGCGGTCCAGCCGGCCCCGTCCACCACCAGGGCCCGCCCGTCCACCCGGGCCAGCACCGGCGCCGCGACCGCGCGCAGCCGCTCCAGAGAGGTCTGGTGCCGCTCCCGCAGCCGGGCCTCGGCGAGCTTGGCCACCGAGTCCACCCAGGCCAGCGTGGCCGGGTGCATCGTCTCCAGCGGGCCGCTCAGGTCCACCACACCGAGCAGCCGGCCGTCGCGCGGGTCGGTGATCGGGGCGCCGGTGCAGGTCCACGAGGTGTGCGCCCGCACGAAGTGCTCGGCCGCGAACACCTGCACGGGCCGGCGCACCACCGCGACCGTGCCCACCCCGTTGGTCCCGACCAGGTCCTCCCGCCAGTCCGCGCCCGGCTCGAAACCGATGCCGTCCGCCCTGCGCAGCACCGGCGCGTGGCCCTCGCGCCACAGCACCCGCCCCTCCGCGTCCGCGACGACCATGATGTGCCGGGCCACGTCCGCGACCGACAGCAGACCCTCCCGCAGCACCGGCAGCACATGCCTGAGCGGGGACTCCTCCCGCCTGCGCCGCACCTCGTCGGCGCTCATGAAGTCCGGTCTGATGTCCCGCTCGGGATCGATGCCGCTGCGCAGCACCCGCCCCCAGGACTGCTCTATCACCGGGCGCGGCGCCATCCGCGCGGGCTGTCCGGCGAGCTTGGCCTCGCGCACCTCGCTGAGCAGCCGCGCGGCCTGCGCCACGTCCACGGCGGCGAGGTGCGCGACGTTCATCGGCGGGTTCGCCACAAAGGTTCCCTCCCGGAATACGTACACGTGTCGTCGTCAAGCCGTCCGGGCGGCGTTTCCGGTTCGACTGACGCGTCTCATAGTGCCGCCCGGTCTTCTCGGAGGCATACACTCCGCACGCAGACACCAACAAGTTGCAACCCCTTGCAACCCTGGTGAACAGCCGTGGGGTGGCTGAGACTTGAGCAGCGCCGCCACGAGCGGCGTTCGTGGCCTCGAACTGGCCCGAAGCGGGGGTGGTGCCGTGTCGGCGCAGCACCACCCCCGCGACGTACCCCCGCCGGGCCGCACGGTTCAGGCCACCGGCCGGGCGCGTTCCACCACCGACGCCAGGGCCGGCGAGTACGGCAGCGAGCCGAACGCCAGCCCCTGGTCGCCGCCGAGCCGCGAGCCGCAGAAGGCGTCCGCCACCTCGGGCGGCGCGTACCGCACCAGCAGCGAGCCCTGGAGCACCAGCGCCATCCGCTCCACCAGCCGTCTGGCCCGCCCCTCCACGCCCTCCAGATCGCCGAGTTCGGTCAGCAGGTCCTTGACCGCCGCGTCCAGCCGGTGATCGGCGCCGCGCGCGCGGCCGACCTCCACGAGGAACGCGTTCAACGCCTGCGGCTCCCGCACGAGCGCCCGCAGCACGTCCAGCGCCTGCACGTTCCCGGCGCCCTCCCACACGGAGTTGAGCGGCGACTCGCGCACCAGCCGGGGCAGCCCCGACTCCTCGACGTACCCGTTGCCGCCGAGGCACTCCGCGGCCTCCACCACGAGCGGCGCGCACCGCTTCGTCACCCAGTACTTGGCCGCCGGCACCGCCAGCCGCAGCAGGGCGCGCTCCTGTTCGCTCCCGTCGTCGCAGGCCGCCGCCAGCCGCAGCCCGAGCGCCGTCGCCGCCTCCGACTCCAGGGCGAGGTCCGCGAGCACATTGCGCATCAGCGGCTTGTCCACGAGCCGCCCGCCGAACGCCTCGCGGTGGGCGCAGTGGTGGACCGCCTGCGCCACCGCCTGCCGCATCAGCCCCGCAGCGCCCAGCACGCAGTCGATCCGGGTCGCCGCGACCATCTCGATGATGGTGCGCACCCCGCGCCCCTCCTCGCCCACCCGGCGCGCCCAGGTCCCGGCGAACTCGACCTCGCCCGACGCGTTCGACCGGTTGCCCAGCTTGTCCTTGAGCCGCTGGAGCAGGAACGTGTTGCGCGTCCCGTCCGCGAGGACCCGCGGGACCAGGAAGCAGGTCAGCCCGCCCGGCGCCTGCGCCAGCACCAGGAACCCGTCGGACATGGGCGCCGAGCAGAACCACTTGTGCCCGGTCAGCTCGTACGTCCCGTCCTCGGCGAGGGGGCGCGCGGCCGTCGTGTTCGCCCGGACGTCGCTGCCGCCCTGCTTCTCGGTCATGCCCATGCCGAAGACGGCACCGGCCTTCAGGTGCGCGGGCCGCAGCTCGCGCTCGTAGACCGTGGACGTCAGACGCGGCTCCCACTCGGCGGCGAGGTCCGGGTCGGCGCGCAGCGCGGGCACGGCCGCGTGGGTCATGGACAGCGGACAGCAGTTCCCGGCCTCGACCTGGGTCCAGACCAGGAACCCGGCGGCCCGCCGCACGTGCCCGGCCGGACGCACCCAGGCCGTGGTCAGGCCCGCGGAGATCCCCTTGCCGAGCAGCCGGTGCCAGGACGGGTGGAACTCGACCTCGTCGACGCGGTGGCCGTAGCGGTCGTGGGTGCGCAGCACCGGCGGGTTCTCGTTCGCCAGCACCCCCCACTCCTGCACCTGCGCGGAGCCGGCGGCCCTGCCGAGCGCCGACAGCTCGTCGCGCACCTCGTCGAGCAGGTCCGCCGGGGTGTGCCGTCCGACCGCCTCCACGAGGGCCCGGTCGGCGGTGAAGACGTCGTACGCGACCAGCGGCGGCGGCTGGTTCGTCACGATGTGGGTGGGGGTGCCTGCCATGTCTGCGAACCTACCCGGGGTGTGGACGGTGGTCACCACACTGACACGGGAGGGCGGTGCCCGGTGCCCGTTCCCGCACGCGTCGATCACGAGGCGCCCACGGGGCACCCACGAGGTGAGGGGCGCCCCGTGCGGCGGATACCTTTAGGTCGTGCAGCCAGCCAGTGACCTCCCCGAGCGGCCCCCCGGGCGCCTCCACCGGGCACGCGCCCTCTACCGGAACGTCTCCATGCGGAGGACCGCCTGGCTGCTGCTGAAGGACACCGTCAACTCGTGCATGGAGTACCGCATCCTGGGCCTCGCGGCCGAGGCGGCCTTCTTCACCCTGCTGTCGGTGCCGCCGCTGCTGCTCAGCCTGATCGGGCTGCTCGGCTACGTCGACGACTGGACCGGCGCCGACACCATCCACAGCCTGGAGACCAACCTCCTGGAGGCGTCCCGGACCGTCCTGTCCGACAAGGGCGTCCGGCAGATCGCCGAGCCGATCCTCGACGACGTGATGAAGGGCGGCCGGCCCGACGTCATCTCCATCGGCTTCCTGTTCGCCCTCTGGTCGGGCTCGCGCGCGGTGAACGTGTTCATCGACACCATCACCGTGATGTACGGCCTCGACGGCGTCCGGGGCATCGTCAGGACCCGGATCATGGCGTTCCTGCTGTTCATCGTGGCCCTGCTGATCGGCTCGGTGGCGCTGCCGCTGATGGTGGCCGGGCCGGACGCGGTGGTGCGGATCGTGCCGTGGTCGGAGACGGTCGTGCAGATCCTGTACTGGCCCGTGGTGATCGTCCTGTCGATCGTCTTCCTGACGACGCTCTACCACGTGTCCGTGCCGGTGCGCTCCCCGTGGATCGAGGACGTGCCCGGCGCGCTGGTGGCGCTCGCCATGTGGGTGCTCGGCAGCTTCCTGCTCCGGATCTACCTGACGCACACCATCGAGGGCGCGACGATCTACGGCTCGCTGGCCGCCGCCGTCGCCGTGCTCCTGTGGATCGGTGTGTCCGCGTTCGCCGTGCTGGTCGGCGCGGCCGTCAACGCGGCCATCGACCGGGTGTGGCCGGCCGCCGCGACCTCCGCGGCGCGCGCCGCCAACGAGCGGCTGCGGGAGGCCCAGGTCGCCGAGTACGTCGCCCGGGCCGCCCAGGTCCGCGACGTCGACCCCGACGACCCGGACATGCCGTCCGAGTTCCCCGAACGCTGGTCGCGCTTCCTGCCCCCGGAGGACGTCACCGCCCGCCTGCGCACCCACGCGAAGAACAACACCCAGAACGGCAGGACCCAGAACAACAAGCCGCAGAACAACAAGACGCAGAACGACAAGCCCCGGCACGACAAGACGCAGAACAACAATGCGCAGAACGGCGGGAGCGACGGGGGCGCACCGACGCCGGACCGGTGAGACCGGGCCGGGGCGCCCCGCACCACGTCGTCATTCCCCCCGTTCCGCCGCGCTGCGCTCCACGCAGAACTCGTTGCCCTCGGGGTCGGCCAGGACCGCCCAGCCGGTGCCGTCGGGGTTGCGCTGGTCGTCGACCAGGGTGGCGCCGAGGCCGAGGACGCGCGCGACCTCCTCGTCCCGGGTGCGGTCCTGCGGCTGGAGGTCGAGATGGACCCGGTTCTTGACGGTCTTCGGCTCCAGCACGGTCACGAAGAGCAGCCCGGCCTCCTCGATGAGCGCCTCCGGGTCCCCGGGCCGGTCCTCCTTGTGCAGCGGCTGCCCCAGCACGTCCGACCAGAAGGTGGCGAGGGCGTAGGCGTCGGCCGAGTCGACCGTGACGTGACGGATCCTGGAAGTCATGCGGGGATTCTGACGGTCCGTCGTGGAGGACGACAACACCATTCCCTCACGCGGGTGTCACCCCCCAGGAGCCGTCCCCGGACGCCGTGAAGCGGAACGTCGGGCGTGCACCGGACGTCCAGCGCACGGTCACCTCCCGGTCGTCGTGCGCCTCCACGGCCACCAGGTCCGCGAACGGCGCCGGGCCCGCCGCGGCCGTGAGCCGGCAGAGCGCGACGAACAGGGTGGGGGCGCCGGCCGCCACACCGGTCAGATCGGCCGACAGGCCCGTCACGGGGACGAGTTCGGACCGCTGCCCCGCTCCGGGCGCCCAGCCCGTCACCCGCACCGGTGTCCCCGGTGCCGCGCCCGCGACCAGGTGGGCCCGCACCTCCACCGCGCCCTCGGCCACCACCAGGTTCGTCACCGTGACGCCCTCCCGGACGGTGTGCCGGGAGGCCGCCCAGCCGGGTCCCGTGCCCAGCGGGACGATCTCCGTGCGGCCCGCGTCGCCGCCCACGATCACGTTGTTGTCGTACGACGCGGCGGGCGCCGTGGCGGTCGAGTAGGCGAGGCGGGAGTAGTACGGGTCGTAGCGGGCGTCCTCGCTGCCGTGGTTGTGGACGCGCACCACACCGTCCGAACGCGTCGACTGGATCAGCCAGTTGGGCCCGGACACGGGCGTGACCGCGTCCGCGCGCTCCACGGGTCCCGGTTCCTCCGGCGCCGTCCACACCTCGTGTTCCGGCGGGAGGAGCAGCCCCACGAATCCCTTGCTCGCCCAGTACGGGGACGCGGGCCCCGAATAGGACTGGAGCAGCGACTCGTCGGGCCCGTGCCAGCCCAGGCTGAGCAGCCCCCGCGCGTCCACGGCGCCCCGGTCGAGGAAGTACTTCAGCGCGCCCGACGCCACCCGCCGTGTCGCGCCGGGCGACAGCGGCGTACGGCCGGTGAGCGCGCCCAGCCACAGGGGGGCCGTCGTCGCGAAGCGGTAGGTGAGGGAGCGGCCCTGGAGCAGCGGGGCGCCGTCGCCGCCGAACAGCCGGGCGTAGTCGGCGAGATGGCGTTCGAGCCGGCCGGCGTAGCGGTCCAGGAGGCCGGGCTGGTCCGCGAGCCAGGCGTGCAGCACCGGGTAGAGGTGCAGGGCCCAGCCGTTGTAGTAGTCGAACGCGCGGGCGGGGCCGTCGGAGTACCAGCCCTCGCCGACGTACCACTCCTCGACGCGTTCCAGTCCGCGTTCGATCGCCTTGCCGGACGCCTCCGGCTCGTAGCCGATCTCCTGGAGGAAGCCGCCGACCGTCACCGGGAACAACTCCCAGTTGCACGCCCAGGGTTCGGCCGTGAGCGCGTCCGCGAGCCAGGCCGCGGTCCGCTCCCGCACGGGCGCGTCCAGCCGGTCCCACAGCAGCGGCCGGGTCAGCCGCAGCGCGAGCGCGACCGACGCCGCCTCGACGAGGGGCTGGCTGCGGTCGGCCACCCGCGGCCACACGCCCGACGGCCCGGCGGCCAGGCCCTCGGCGTAGCGGCCGAGCACGGTCTCGTCCTGGCGGAACGCGGCGAGCAGCAGCGTACGGGCGTACCCCTCCAGGCCGTCGGAGAGCCGGCCGGACCGGCTGACGTGGTCGCCGGGCAGGTGGTAGAGGGCGCGGTCACCGGTGGCGTACGGCTCCACGGCGGCGAGCAGGCCGTCGGCGGCTGCCACCCAGTGGGCGCGGGTGAAACCGGTGTACGGGCTCAGGACACGGTCGGCGGCGGGCAGGTGCATCGGCGGGCGGATCCCTTCCGGGCGGGGCCTGGGTGTCCCGGCCGGGACACCCCTTCCGGGAAAGCGCTTTCCACTTCGGGCCGGAGCCTAGCCCCTGCACCGCGCGCCCGGTAGCCCGCGCGGCCCGCGGGGGCGGCTACCGTCGGCGGTATGGCAAGTGAGTTCCTCGACGCCCTCACCACCCGGACGCTGGTGCTCGACGGGGGCATGTCGAACCAGCTCGAAGCGGCCGGCCACGACCTGGGCGACGCGCTGTGGTCCGCCCGGCTGCTCGCCGAGCGCCCCGAGGCGGTGACCGAGGCGCACCTCGCCTACTTCCGGGCGGGCGCGGACGTGGCGATCACCGCGAGCTACCAGGCGACCTTCGAGGGCTTCGCGGCGCGCGGCGTCGACCGCGCGGAGACGGCGCGGCTGATCGCGCTCAGCGTGGAACTGGCCCGGGACGCGGCCCGGCGGGCCCGGCGCGAGGGCGTGGACCGGCCGCTGTGGGTGGCGGGCTCGGTCGGGCCGTACGGGGCGATGCTCGCGGACGGCTCCGAGTACCGGGGGCGGTACGGGCTGGACACGGCCGAGCTGGAGCGCTTCCACCGGCCCCGTGCCGAGGCGCTGGCCGGGGCGGGCGCGGACGTGCTCGCGCTGGAGACGGTCCCGGACGCCGACGAGGCGCGGGCGCTGCTGCGGGCGGTGCGGGGCCTGGGCGTACCGGTCTGGCTGTCGTACACCGTCGCCGGGGACCGGACGCGCGCCGGACAGCCGCTGGAGGAGGCGTTCGCCGTCGCCGCCGAGGCGGACGAGGTGATCGCGGTGGGCGTGAACTGCTGCGTCCCCGAGGACGTGGAGCGGGCGGTCGCGACCGCGGTGCGGGTGACGGGCCGCCCTGCGGTCGCCTACCCCAACAGTGGCGAGACCTGGAACGCCCGCACCCGCTCCTGGGACGGCCCGTCGACCCTCTCCGCCGAGCGGGTCACCGCCTGGCGCACGGCGGGAGCGGCCCTGGTGGGCGGCTGCTGCCGGGTGGGCCCGGCCACGATCACGGCGATGGCGAAGACCGTCCGAGGAGCCTGAGCCGCCCGTGCCCCCGAAGAGGCGCGGGGAACCTCGCGAGCGGCCACGACGGCCCCGCGGCCGGCGAACGGCACGGCACGGCGCTTCCGCGGAGCGCTCAGTGCGGCTTCGTGCCCACCGTGCGCCGCAGCCGCCGCACGGCCGCCGCCAGTTCGACTCCCCGCACAGGTGCCGCGGGCTCGGGCTCGGGCGACCACAGGGCCAGCTCCGCGTCCCGCGGCCCGTACGCCGTCCGCGTCGCGCCGTCCCCGAACACCCGCACCGGATGCGTGGTGTCCCACGCCTGCCACCCGGGGTCGCCGGTCGTCACGAAACGCACCCACGCCCCGTGCATCTCGTCGGACAGCTCCTGCGGGCCGCCCTCGCCGGCGAGCCTGCGGGACTCGGGCGCGTCCCCGGTGCCGAAGACGAAGCCGAGCTCCAGCGCGTGACAGGCGCCGAGGTCGGGCAGGTTGGACGGCCACGCGAACTCGTACACGTACGACGACCCGGCCCGCGCGTCGGCCAGCCGGTGCATCGGGATGCGCAGCAGATGGTCGGTGACCAGCTGTCCGACGATCTCGGAGGCCCGCGCGTCGGGGTGCAGGGCGCGGTAGCCGCGCGGCACCTCGTGCCCGCAGCGGCAGCGCGCCATGGCGCCCGCCAGGGCCACCGCCCCGAGCCGGTCGACGTGGTCGACCAGCCCGCCCGGCACCAGCCACAGCCGGTACTCGTCGCGGGTCCAGCCCATCAGCAGCTCGGCGCCGCGGGCGGCCCGGCCCTCGACGAGGGCGGCGAGCGGATCGCCCGGCACGAGGTCGCCGTCCTCGACGATCCCGAAGGCGGGCCCGCCTAGGACCGGGCTGCTCAGCCGCCCCACCTCGGCCTGAGCGCGCAGCAGCAGCGCCCGGTCGACGGCGGCGAACGCCTCGGCGGTGGCGGGCACGTGCAGCTTGGCCGCCATCCGGCGCACCATGCGCCGCACCTTGTCGCGCTCCGCCACCTCCGGCGGCCCGCTCTGGAGCACGGCCCGGCGGAACAGGCCCTGCGCCTGCGGCGCGGCGATCAGGGCACCCGTGCTGATGGCCCCGGCGGACTGGCCGGCCAGGGTGACGCGGTCGGGGTCGCCGCCGAACGCCGCGACGGACTCGCGCACCCAGCGCAGCGCCGCGAGCTGGTCGCGCAGGCCCGGGTTGGGCGGGGCGTCGGGGAAGAGGCCGTAACCCTCGACGCCGAGGCGGTAGTTCACGGAGACGAGCACGACGCCGTCGCGGGCGAAGGCGTGCCCGTCGTACACCAGGACCGCGGAGGAGCCCCTGGTCAGCGCGCCGCCGTGCAGCCACACCAGCACCGGGAGCCGGGCGTCGGGGCCGGGGTCGGGGGTCCAGACGTTCAGGTTGAGGCAGTCGTCGCCGGGGACGACAGGGTCGGACAGGTACTGCGCGAAGGCGTCGGAGTACGGCGGTTTCGGCGCGGTGGGTCCGTACGCGGACGCGTCCCGCACCCCGTCCCAGGGCTCGGGCGGCCGCGGCGGACGGAATCTGAGGGGCCCGAAGGGAGGGGCGGCGTACGGGATGCCGCGGAACACGGCCACCCCGCGCTCGTACCGCCCGCGCACGGCCCCGTACGGCGTGTCCACGACGGGTCCGGTCTCGTCCGCGTGCATCGGCCCACCAACTCCTCCCACCACCCGCGCTCTCAGGCACCGTCAGAGCACTACATCCTCCGCCGGTATTCCTGCGGGCGCAGGGGGTGGGCGTCCGAACAGGGGGGTGGGCCGGTGCTTTCCGGTCAGTCCTCCTCGGTGGCGGTCTCGGCGGTCTCGGCGGTCTCGGGGCCGACCAGGGCCTGCATCAGGTCGACCGCACTGCCTTCGTGATCACTGCCTGCGGTGCCGCTGCCCGTCTGGAGGTTGCCGGCGCGGTCGACCTCGAGGATCGAGTCCGCGTGGCTGTTGTCGACGACGGTGACCAGCGGTCCGGTCGCCGCCGCGGGCGCGGCGGCGACCCCGAGGAGGGCCGCCGCGACCGCCGCGGCCGTCCGCAGGCGGGGTGCCGTACGGGTCACACGCCCACGCCCTCGGGCACGTGCCGGTCCCGGGCGATGTTGCGTTCCAGCAGGCTCGTGGACGCCCGCACGCCGACGCCGCGCGTGACGTCGAGCTCCGGCAGCCGGCCGTCGGCCGCCCGCAGCCCGGTGAGCGCCGCGTCCATCGCCTCGTGCGCCGCGAACAGGCACGGGGTGCTGTAGATCGCCACGTCCACGCCGAGGTCGGACAGCTCGCCCAGCGACAGCCGGGGCGACTTGCCGCCCGCGATCTGGTTGAACAGCAGTGGCTTGTCCCCGACGACCTCGCGGATGCGCCGGATCCAGGCCACGCTGCGCACACCGTCCACGAGCACCACGTCGGCGTCGGTCGCGGCGAGCCGTTCGGCCCGGTGCAGGATGTCGTGCTCGTCCGTGGCGTCCGTGCGCGCCACGACGACCAGGTCCTGCCGGGTCGCGAGGACCTGCTCCAGCTTCTCCAGGTACTCCTCGAGCGGCAGCACCTGCTTGCCGTCGGCGTGCCCGCAGCGCCGGGGCCGCTTCTGGTCCTCCAGGATCACCCCGGAGGCGCCGATCCGCTCCAGCTGCTCGACGACGTGGCAGGCGACCTCCGGGTCCACGTAGCCGTCGTCGATGTCCACCAGCAGATGGTGGTGCGGGAACGCGCCCCGCAGTCGCTGCACGAACGCGACCATGTCGGGCCAGGCGATGAAGCCGATGTCCGGCAGCCCGTAGTACGAGGCCGCGAAGCCGAAGCCGGAGACGAACATCCCGTCGTAGTGGCTGGCCGCGATCGATGCCGAGTACATGTCGTACACGCCGATCAACGGGGTCGTCTCCGGCCCGGCGATCTGCTCGCGCAGCTTCTTTCCGTACGTCACCGTGTGGCTCCTCCTGTGAGGGGTCTTTACCAAGACAGGAGGATCTCCACATATCCGCGTGACGCTGACCATACGCGCTCTTTACTCACCTCAATGGCGCAGCCGGTTCACCGGAGAAACGTCACTCGTGGTGGGTGACCCAGTCGATCCCGCCCCGCAGATGAGCCAGGAAGCGCTGGTCACGGTAGGCGTCGGAGGCGTGCCCGAGGGCGGTGTAGAAGACGCGGCCCGCACCGTGCCCGTGGCACCAGGCGAGGGGGTGGTCCTCACCCATGCCCCCACCTTCGTAGGACGACTCGTCCGCGCGTACGAGCACTCGTACGGCCCCGCGCGGGTTGGTGCGGAAGTCGTACCACTCGTCGCTCACCTCCCACACGGCGGGCAGGTGCCGGGTGGCCGGGTGGTCCGGGTCCTCGACGACGGCCCGGCCCGGCTGGAACGGCGGATGGCTGTCGAAGCGGGCGCCCAGGAGCGTGCCGAAGTACGGCCACCCGTACTCGGTGCAGGCGGCGGCGTGCACACCGGCGAAGCCGCCGCCCGACTCCACGTATCCGGCGAGGCGTTCACGGCCGGCGGGGGTCAGGACCTCACCGCTGGTGGAGAGGAACACGACGGCCGCGTAGCCGTCCAGGGGCGCTTCGAGGGCGGCCGGGTCCTCGGTGGCGTCCACGGCGTAGCCGTCGAGGGAGCGCACGGCGGCGACGGCGTCCGGGATGGAGTCGTGCCGGTAGTCGGTGGTGCGGGAGTACACGAGAAGACGAGGGGGCATGGCAGCTGACCCTATGGGGACCGCGCGGGCGCGGCGTGTCGGGGGAAAGCCTTGAACGCGGGGGCCGGCGCGGCCTAGCCTCGGCCGGAATGAACGCCATTCCCCCGCATCTCGACCATCTAGTGCTCGCGACGCCCGATCTCGCCGCGACCGTCGCCGACTTCACCCGGCGGACGGGGGTGGCGCCCGCGCCCGGCGGTGTCCACGTCGGGCTCGGCACGCGCAACCACCTGGTGTCGCTGGGCGGCCGCAGCTATCTGGAGATCATCGGGCCGGACCCGGAGCAGACGGACGTCTCCGGGCCCCGGCCCTTCGGCGTGGAACTGCTCGCCGGTGCGCGGACGGTGACCTGGGCGATCGCCACGGCCGACGTGGACGCGGCGGTCGAACGGGCGCGTGCGCGGGGGTACGACCCCGGGCCCGCGCACGCGATGAGCCGGCGCACACCCGACGGCACGCTGCTGGAGTGGCGGCTGACCGACGGGACGGACGCGCACCCCTCGGGCCTGGTCCCGTTCCTCATCGACTGGGGCGGCTCGCTCCACCCGGCCGCCTCGGGCCTGCCGGTCACGCCCCTGCTGTCGGTGGCGGCGACCGCCCCCGACCCGGAGGAGCTCCGGCCCCTGCTCGCGGCCCTCGGCACGGAACTGGACCTCGCCCCCGGACCGGTCGGCGTCACGTTCACGGTGGACACCGCGCACGGCCCGGTGACGTTCGGCTGAGAGGCGGAGGCGGGGCGGGGTGGGGCAGGGGAGTCGGCGGTCGGGTCCGGCGTCCGATTCGTTCAAGACCCCGGGATCGCACCCCGCCTACGGTGACGGCATGACCACACCACGATGTGCCGTGATCGGACTGATCAGCGCCGACCTGACCGCCACGCTCGCCTTCTACCGCCGCCTCGGACTCGTCTTCCCCGACGGCGCCGAGGAGTTGCCGCACGTCGAGGCGGAACTGCCCGGCGGGCTGACCCTCGCGCTGGACACCGAGGACACCATCCGCTCCTTCCACCCCGGCTGGCACCCGCCGACCGGGGCGGGCCGCGTCTCGCTCGCCTTCCGGTGCGGCTCGCCCGCCGAAGTGGACACCCGGTACGAGGAGTTGGTCGCCGCTGGCCACCGGGGCGAGCTGAAGCCCTGGAACGCCGTGTGGGGCCAGCGCTACGCGACGGTCCTGGACCCCGACGGCAACGGCGTCGACCTGTTCGCCCCGCTAGCCGACACGGAGTAGCCCGCCCGGTGTCGTTCCCGCCAGCTCCCGTACGTCGCGGGTCAGATGGGGCTGGTCCGCGTACCCGGCCAGGGTCGCCGTCTCGGCGAGGGGCAGGCCGGAGCGGGCCAGTGCCAGGGCGTGTTGCAGTCGCAGGATCCGGGCGAGGGTCTTCGGGCCGTACCCGAAGGCGTGCAGACAGCGGCGGTGCAACTGGCGCGCGCCGATGGAGAGTTCGGCGGCGACGGCGGCGACCGGACGGCCCGCCCCGAGGGCGGCGACCAGATGCCGCAGGGCCGGGTCGGGGGCCGGGGCGCGCTCCAGCGCGATCTCTTCGAGGGCGGTCGTCGGCTCCTCCGCCGCGTCGACCCGATCGCGCAGCCCGCGGACCTCGGCGGCGGGCCACAGGTCGGACAGGTCCACCCGCCGGTTGAGCAGTTCGTGCGCCGGCACACCCAGCAGGGCGGGCGCGGCGCCCGGGTGCAGGCGCAGTCCCGCCCAGCGCCGCGCCGGTCCCTCGGGGACGTACGGCCGGGTGTCCGGCCCGGCGACCAGCAGCCGCCCCTCGCTCCACAGCAGGTCCATGCACCCGTCGGGCAGCACCGCCCGCGCGTCGGACCCGTCGGCGTCCCGACGCCACACCACGGCTCCGCGCACCCGCGAGGACCACTCCTCGTACACGCCCCCAGGCTACGCCGCACCGGCTGCCGGGGAGCCGTCGGCGCTTCAGGAGGGCCGGTCCTCCAGGAGGGTCGTCGTGAGGTGGTCCGCGAAGTCCTCCGGGTGTTCCAGGACGCCCAGATGACCGCCGGGGAACTCCGTGAAGCCGGCGCCGAGCCGGCCGGCGAGGGCCTTCGCCGTGCGGTGCAGCACCTGGCCCGCGGAGTCGGCGCCCGCCGCCACGGTGAGGTGCGGGGACGCGGGGCGCGCGGGCGGGACGTACGCCGTGAACGGGCGCAGCACCCGCGCCACGAACACCCCGATCGGCGTCGCCGAATCGCCCTCGTACGGGCGTTGCCGACCCCCGTCCAGCGAGTCGACCAGGGTCTGCCGCTCCCGCTCGCCGTCCGGCAGCAGCGTGACGCACGGCGGTTCGTGGGCGACCACGTGCGCCAGGCGCTCCGGGTGGCGCACCGCGAGGTCCAGCGCGGCGATGCCGCCGGAACTGGTGCCGAAGACGTACGCGGCCCCGTCCGCCGGGAGCACCGCCTCCAGCACCTGGCGCGCCCCCTCGCTCCAGTCCGCCACCCGCTGCTCGGGGACGGGCGGTCCGAGGCGGCCGTGCGCGAGTCCGAGCGGGTCGTACGTCACCACCGTGAACCGTTCGGCCAGCCGCTCCGTGACCGGCCCGAACCCCATGGGGTGCCCCGCACCCCCCGGAACCACCAGCAGCACGGGCCCCTGCCCGGTGACGTCGTAGTACGGCGGCTCGCTCATGGTGCTCCCTGCTCCTCGCGCGCGCTCCGGCCGGCCCCCGCGCGTCGCACGGCGGGGCCCGGGGCGGCAGCCTGGCACATCACCGGCCCGGCCGGCCGGTCTTTTTCCTTCGTGGCTCCGCCCTCCGGCCGCGCCCGTAATGTGGCCCGGTGACACACGAGGCGCGGCGCGCGGACGGGCGGACCGGGGCCGGTGGGGACACGGCCCGATCCCTGTGGCGGCAGCGGGACTTCGGGGTCTTCTGGGCCGCGCAGACCCTCTCCGTGCTGGGCGACTCCTTCGCCCTGGTCGCCCTGCCCCTGCTGGTTCTGGAGGCCACCGGCTCGGTCGCCCGGATGGGGCTGCTGACCGCCGTCGGCGGCGCCGCCTCCGTGCTCGCGGCCGTGTTCGCCGGGACGGTCGTGGACCGGGTGGACCGGCGGCGGCTGCTCATCGGCTGCGACCTGGCGCGCATGGCGCTCTACGGGCTGATCCCGCTGGTGTGGCTCGCCGGGCCGCGCCTGTGGCTGCTCTACGTCGTGCTGCCGGTGTGCGAGGCGATCGGCATGCTGTTCGCCGTCGGGTACGTCACCGTCGTCCGCGGACTCGTCGGCACCGCCCGGCTCACCGAGGCCAACGGCCGGCTGAACGCCACCGCCGCTGCCGCAGGGGTGCTCGGACCGCTCGGCGCCGGGGTGGTGGCCGGCTGGGCGGGGCCGACCGCCGCGATCGGCGTGGACGCGGCGAGCTTCGGCGTCTCCGCGCTCTGCCTGCTCCTCGTACGGCTGCGGGAACGCGCCGGCGACGGCCGGCCGGCCCCGCGCGCCGGACTGTGGCGCGACCTGCGCACCGGCGTCGGCTTCCTGTACCGGCACCCGGTGCTGCGCGCCCTCACCGTGCTGCTCTTCCTGTTCAGCTTCCTCACCCTCGGCCTCACCGACCTGGTCATCTACCACGTCAAGCACGACCTCGGGCACGACGACGGCACCGTCGGCACGGTGCTGGCGGTCGGCGCTCTCGGCACGGTCGCGGGCTCCCTCCTCGTCGCCCGGGTCCGCCGCCGCCTCGGCTTCGGGCCGACCTGGATCTGCGCGGTCGCGCTGTCCGGCCTCGCCTTCGCGGGCCTCGGCGGGCTCCGTCCCGTACCGGCGGTCGCGGCCCTGAGCGCCGTCTACCTGGCCTGCGTGGCGATGGCGGGCACCTGCTCCATGTCGCTGCGCCAGGAGATCACCCCCGAACACCTCCTCGGCCGGGTCACCTCCGCCTTCTGGACCCTCCAGTACTCGGCGGCCCCCGTCGGCGCCGCCGTCCTCACCTGGGCCGCCGAACACGAGGGCACCACACCCGTGGCCCTCGTCGCGGGCGGCTGCTGCGTCCTCGTCGCGGCGGCCGGCCTGGGCACCGCGATCCGCCGGTCCTGACCGCCCCGACCGCCCGCCCGCGCCCCCGCATCCCCCGTGAGAGCTACCCGGGGTGTCCACCCGGCGGGGATTTCCGGCGGCCCGTCGCTCCCTAGCGTTCCCGGTGGGTCGCCCGGCCGGGCGACCGCGGAACCAGGAGGTCGGAATGGGCGTGGAGTCGGGCACCCGGGACGAGGGACGGCTGCGGCGGATCGTGGGGGCGCCGCTGGGCTGGATGCTGGTGGGACTCGTCGCGGTCGGACTGGTGTCGGGGCCGACCGCCGGCGGACCCGGAGTGGTGGCGCTGCTCGGCGCGGGCGCCTGCCTCCTCGTGTACCGGGCGGTCATGCGGTACGTCGCCCGGCGCGACACACCGGAGATCGCACGGACCGGCGCCCGCCGCGAGGCACTGCTCGGCGTCGGTCTCGGCAGCGCCTTCGTGCTCGGCTCCACCCTGGTGCTGACCGTGTTCGGCGGCTACTCCTTCTCCTCGGGCGGCCACGGCTTCTTCGCCGTCGTCCGGTCCGCCGTCACCGTGTCGGCCGCCGCCGCGATCGGCGAGGAGCTGATGTTCCGCGGACTGGCCCTGCAAGCCCTTGAACAGCAGTACGGTAGCCGCGCCGCCCTCGCGATCACCGCGCTGTTCTTCGGCGGCGCCCATCTGTTCAACCCCGGAGCCACCGTGTGGAGTTCCCTCGCCATCGCCCTGGAGGCGGGCCTGCTGCTCGGCGCGGCGTTCCTGTGGCGGCGCAGCATCTGGTTCGTGGCGGGCTTCCACTTCGCCTGGAACGCCCTCGAACAGCTCCTCGGCATCCCGGTCTCCGGCCACACCGCCCCCGGACTGCTCACCGCCCGGCTGCACGGCCCCGACCTGCTGACCGGCGGCCGGTTCGGCCTGGAGGCCTCGCTCGTGCCCGTCGTCGTCTGCGTCCTGCTCGCCGTCCCGATGCTCGCCCGCGCCCGCCGCGCCGGTCGGCTCACCGCCCGCCGCACCGCCGCCTGAGCGAAGGGAACCCCCACGTGAACGCCCTGCTCGCGCTGCGGCGGGCCCCGCTCGACCGCTGGCGGGAACGCACCGCCCCCGTCCAGGACGGCATCCTCACCGCGGCCCTCACCGTCCTGGCGTTCGTGCCCGCGCTGTCCACCATCGGCGCCCAGATCGGCGATCTGAACACCCGTCAGGACGACGCGGTGGGCATCGCCCTGGCCCTGGCGCAGACCCTGCCGCTCGTGCTCCGGCGGCGCCGGCCCGACGTCTGCCTCGCGGTCGTCGGGGCCGCGTTCGCCGTCCACCAGTCGCTCGGCTGTCCGACGACGTTCGCGAGCACGGGACTGTACGCGGCGCTCTACGCGGCCGGCGCCCACCAGCCCTCACGGCGGCGCCCGCTGGCCGCCGCCGCGACCGCCGGGTACGCGGTCCTCGCCGCCGTCCTGCACCACCTCGGCTCGCCCCAGCGGCCGGTGGACTACCTCGCCTTCTGCGCGAGCCTCGTCGTGTGCTGGCTGGCCGGGACCGCGGTGCGCCGCTGGCGGGCGGAGGAGGCCGAACGGCGGTGGCTGGCCGCCGAGGTGGCGACCGCCGCCGAACGGGCCCGCATCGCCCGCGAGTTGCACGACGTCGTCACCCACCACGTCACCGCCATGGTGGTCCAGGCCGACGCCGCCCAGTTCCTCCTCACCACGGCGCCCGACCGGGCCGGCGAGTCCCTGACCGCGGTCAGCGGCACCGGCCGCCGCGCCCTCACCGAACTCCGCCAGCTGCTCGGGGTGCTGGAGGCCACCGGCGACGCGGCCGCCGCCCGCGCCGACCGCGGTCCCGCCCTCGGCAGGATCGGCGACCTGGTGGAACAGGCCCGGCTGTCCGGCCAGCCCGTCGAGTTCACCGAGGAGGGCGAGCGCCGCCCGCAGCCCGTGGACGTCGAACTCGCCGCCTACCGCGTGGTGCAGGAGGCCCTCACCAACGCGCTGAAGTACGCCACCGGACGACCCACCGGCGTCCTCGTCCGACACGGCGCCACCCGTGTCGAGATCCGGGTGACCACGGAGGGACCCGCGATGCCGCACCGGCCCGGTCTCTCGGGCGGGCGCGGCCTTGGCGGGCTGCGCGAACGGCTGCGCATGCTCGATGGTGAACTGGACGCCGGACCCCGGCCCGACGGCGGGTTCGGCGTCCACGCCCGCATCCCCGTCCAGCCCCTCCAGGAGTGACCCATGACCGACTCGCCGCCGCCGATCCGGGTCCTGGTCTGCGACGACCAGGCACTCGTGCGCGCCGGCTACGTCACCATCTTCTCCGCCCAGCCCGACATGGAGGTCGTCGGCGAGGCGGCCAACGGGTACGAGGCGGTCGAGGCCGCGCTCCGGCTGCGCCCCGACGTGATCGTCATGGACATCCGGATGCCCCTGGTCGACGGCATCGAGGCCACCCGGCGGCTGGCCGGCCCCGACGCCGTGGCACCGCCGAAGGTCCTGGTCGTGACCACCTTCAACGTCGACGCCCAGGTGTACGACGCCCTGCGCGCCGGCGCCAGCGGCTTCCTCCTCAAGGACGCGCCGCCGGCCGAACTCGTCGGCGGCATCCGCACGGTGGCCCGCGGCGAGTCCCTGCTGTCGCCCGCCGTCACCCGCGGACTGATCGGACACTTCGCGGAACGGCTGCGCCCGGCCGACGCCTCCCGCCCGGCCCGGGAGGACGTCGTACGGGCGCTGACCCCCCGGGAACTGGAGGTGCTCGCGCTCATCGCCGAGGGCCTGTCGAACGCGGAGATCGCCGCGGGCCTGTTCATCACGCCCGAGACCGTCAAGACGTACGTCTCCCGCATCCTGGCCAAGCTCCACCTGCGCGACCGCGTCCAGGCGGTGGTGCTCGCCCACCGGGTGGGGCTGGTCGCCACCACCGACTGAGCGCCGCCGTCCGGGCGGGCGCGGTCAGCCGGCCGCCGTGAACAGGAAGGCGAACGCGGCCGGTTCGGCGCGCAGGTGGTAGCGGGGGAGCGGGCCGGGGCCGCAGGACTGGGAGCCGATGCCGTGCTGGCCGTGGTCCAGGTTCACCCACACCGTGTCGCCGGGCACCAGGTCGGTGCGGTGCGCCGCCGCGTCCAGCCGCTCGCTCGTCCAGCGGCGGGCGGTGAACCAGAACTCCGGGTCGCCGTCGATCCGCAGCCCGCCCAGCTCCGCCCACCGAACGTCCGCGCGGGCGCCGTTCTCCTGCGGCCGTACGTACGGCGTCTGGAGCGCGTCCACGGTGGACTCCCAACGCCCGAGCCGCGAGGCCGACTTCGTGTCCGGGTAGCCCTCGCCGGGACCGCCGCCGTACCAGCGCACCCGGTCCGCCTCCGTGAGCCCGAAGCGGATGCCGAGCCGGGGCAGCGGCAGCGTCCAGTCACCCCGCGGGGTCACCGACACGGCCAGCCTCAGCCGGTCGCCGTCGGCGCTCCACCGGTACACCGTGTCCAGGGCGACGTCCCGGGCGGCCGGCGCCACCCGGGTCCGTACCGTCAGCGTGTCCTCGCCGGTCTCGACCGCGTCGAGACGGTGGCGCATCCGGTGCAGACCGAGCTTGCGCCACAGCACCCCGTGGCGGGCGTCCGGCTGCCAGGGCGCCCCGTCGTCGTTGTCGGTGGTCGCCCGCCACACGTCAAGACGCAGCCCCGTCACGGCCACGTCGCCGATCGTCCGCAGCTCACCCGTGCGGGGGTCGAAGGAGGCCGGGCCCACGGTGATCGCCCGCTCGCCCCGCACCGGACCGCCGGAAGCGGTGAACCGCGGCAACCGCCGCCGCGCGAGGGGGAACTGACCCCACGCGACCTCGTGCCCCTCCGGCGCCCACGCGGTGTCCGCCGCGAGCAGCGCCCGCACGGTCCACCGGGTCTCCGCGCCGTCGGGCGCGTCCACGGGGGGCTCCGGCAGCTTCAGCTCCGCCGACTCGCCGGGGCCCAGCACCGGCACCGGGAGGGTGCCCGAGCCCACCGGCTCGCCGTCCACCTCGTACGACCAGACGAAGGCGTACGCCGAGAGCCCCGCGAAGTCCTGCCGGTTGACGACCCGGACCGCGCCGTCCCGGGGCTCGAAGCGCACCGGCTCGATCACCTTCTTGTACTCGATCAGCCCCGGGGACGGCCGCCGGTCCGGGAACACCAGCCCGTCGCAGACGAAGTTGCCGTCGTGCAGCTCCTCCCCGAAGTCACCGCCGTACGCGAAGCCGAACCGCTCGTGCGCGATGCCGTGGTCGATCCACTCCCAGACGAACCCGCCCTGGACCCGCTCGTACGACTCGAAGATCCGCTGGTAGTCGGCGAGTCCGCCCGGCCCGTTGCCCATGGCGTGCCCGTACTCGCAGAGGACGAACGGCAGTTCACGGCGCCTGCCGGGCCCGCCGTCCAGGCCCCGGCCGATCCGCTCGACCTCGGCGTGCCGGGCGTACATCCGCGAATACACGTCCGTGTCACGGCAGTTGCGGTCGCCCTCGTAGTGCACCAGCCGCGCGGGGTCCCGGCCGTGGATCCACTCGGCCATCGCGGTCAGCCCGCGCCCGGTGCCCGCCTCGTTGCCGAGCGACCAGATCACCACCGACGGGTGGTTCTTGTCCCGCTCGACCATCCGGGCGGCACGGTCGAGCAGGGCCGGGGTCCAGCGGTCGTCGTCGACCGGGTTGTCCCGCCACTTCTGCTCGGTGAAGCCGTGGGTCTCCAGATCGCACTCGTCGATCACCCACATCCCCAGCTCGTCGCAGAGCGCCAGGAACGCCGGGTGCGGCGGATAGTGCGACGTGCGCACGGCGTTGAGGTTGTGCCGCTTCATCAGCAGCACGTCCTCCCGCATCGTCCCCAGGTCCAGGGCCCGCCCCCGCTCCGGATGCCACTCGTGCCGGTTGACTCCCTTGAACAGCACCGCCCGGCCGTTCACCCGGATCAGCCCGTCGGCCAGCTCCACCGTGCGGAATCCGATCCGCAGCGGCACCCGCTCGCCGCCGGTGTCGAGCACCCCGTCGTACAGCCGGGGCGTCTCCGCCGTCCACGGTTCGACCGGCACCGTCACCTCCTCCCCGGTCGCCACGTCGACGTCCAGCTCCGGCACGGTCACCCGGCCGGGCACCTCCGAGTCGACGCGCAGCGTGCCCTCGCCCTCCGCGTGGTCGTAGGAGGCGTGCACGAAGAAGTCGCCGGCCGCGTCCGCCGGGCGGTGCAGCAGGGTGACGTCGCGGAAGACACCGGGCAGCCACCACTGGTCCTGGTCCTCCAGGTACGAGCCCGCCGACCACTGATGCACCCGGACGGCCAGCACGTTCCCGGTGGGCCTGAGCAGCGGTCCGACCGCGAACTCGTGGGGCAGCCGCGAGCCCTTGAACTCGCCCAGCTCCGTGCCGTTCAGCCACACGCGGGCGCAGGACTCGACGCCGTCGAAGCGCAGCAGCGCGCCGCCGCCGTCCGGCCAGTCCTTGGGGAGGTCGAAGATGCGCAGATGGTCGCCGGTCGGGTTCTCGGTGGGGACGCGCGGCGGGTCGACCGGGAAGGGGTAGAGGTGGTTGGTGTAGATGGGGGAGCCGTGGCCCTGGAGGACCCAGTGGCCGGGGACGTCGACCTCGGCCCAGCCGGAGGCGTCGTGTCCGGGCTCGGCGAACGAATCGTCCTCGGCGTCCGCGGTCGCCGACAACCGGAACCGCCAACGACCGTTGAGGGAGAGGGACCTGGCGTCCGACTCGGCGTACCAGGCACGCGGCGGCAGCGCTCCGGAGCCGGGGGAGACGTTCTCCACGTAGTCGACGGGGGTCGAGGGCGAGGGCGGAGTGGGGGCGGAGGCGGCGGGTGAGGGTGAGGCCGAGCTGGACGCCGAGGGCGGGGTGGGCGCGGCGGAGACGGGGACGGACGCGGTGGTGGTGGGTGCGGAGGTGGGGGTGCGGTGGGGCATCGGACTCCTAGCTCGGCCTGTGACACGGACGGGATCGGCGGGGGCCGGGACGAGCGGGCGGTGGTCGGCGTGAGCGGGCGATGGTCGGCGTGCGGGTGGTGAGCGGGAGGAGCGGGCGCGGTCGGCGTGAGCGGGTGGTGAGCGGGAGGAGCGGGCGGTGGTCGGCAATAGCGGGTGGTCAGCGGGAGAAGCGGGCGGTGGTCGGCGGTGGGTGCCGGGATGAGCGGGCGGTGGTCGGTGGGAGTGGTGGGGTGATCGGAGCGGCGTCGGTGGTGTGGGTGGTGTCGGTCCAGGGTTCGGTACTCGGGCGGTGGGTCAGGTGACGGCGCGGCTGCGGGGCGCGGGGGTCCTCCGTACGGGCGGGTCCAGCGCCCCCTCCAGGGCGAACGTGGCCGCGCCGAGCGACACCGGGTCGGTGGGGATGGGCGAGAGGACGATCTCCGTGGCGGCAAGGGGTCTGCGCAGCGCGCGCCGGGCGACGGCCGCCCGCACCTCGGCGAGCAGCGGCGCACCGAGCCGGGCCGCCACCCAGCTGCTCAGCACGACCACCTCCGGGTTGAGGAGGTTGATCAGGTCGGCGATGCCCGCGCCCAGACAGCGGGCCGTCTCCCGGACGACCTCGACCGCCACGGGATCGTGGGCGGCGACCCCGCGGGCCAGCGCGTCGATCGTGGCGGTCTGGTCGTGCGGGTGCAACAGCGGGCTGTCCGGGCCGATCTCGCGCAGATGGCGCATGATGCCGGGCGCACCGACATAGGTCTCCACACAGCCCCGGTTGCCGCAGTGGCACGGCCGGCCGTCCAGCACCAGCGTCGTGTGGCCCCACTCGCCCGCGCTGTTGGTGACCCCGCGGTGCAGCCCGCCGCCCAGCGCGAGACCGGCCCCCACCCCGGTGCCGAGGTTGACCACCACGGCGTCCCCGCGCCCGCGCGCCGCACCGAACCACAGCTCGGCGACGGTGCAGGCGCGCAGCGGGTTGTCCAAGTACAGCGGATACGGCAGGTGTTCGGCGAGCAGGGCGAGCAACGGCACATCGCGCCAGCCCCAGTTGGCCGCGTACACGGCGACGCCGGTGGCCCGGTCCACCTGCCCCGGCACGCTCACCCCGACACCGAGCACCCGCGCCGGTCCGGCCCGCGCCACCACCGAGCGGACACCGGCGACGACCCGGTCGACCACCTGCTCGGGACGGCCCCGGCCCGGCCGCATCTCCTCGTCGGCGCGGGCCAGCGGGCCCAACCCCAGGTCGAACAGGTCGACATGGACGTAGGTCTCCGCGACGTCGACACCGATCAGCGCCCCGCCGGAGGCGTTGACCGCCACGAGGCCGCGCGGCCGGCCGCCCGCCGAGTCCTCGAAGCCGACCTCCGTGATCATGCCGAGGTCGAGCAGTTCCCCGACGAGCGTGGCGACGGTGGCCAGGCTCAGCCCGGTCGTGGCGGCCAGTCGGGGGCGGGACGTGGGCGACTCGGCGATGATCTGCCGCAGCACCTCGTAGCGGTTCGCCGTGCGGATGTCGCGTGACGTGCGCTTCACGGAGCTGCCCCTCCCTGCCCCCGGGCCGTGCCGGGGCGACGTCCGCACCGGCGCGCGGCGTCAGGCTAAGTGCCGCGGGAGGCTTCCGACAAGGGTTGGGAAAGGGGTCCGAAAAGGTCGTACGGCCCTTGCGCGGCGGGCTCAGGCGCCGAGCGCGTCCCGGACGAAGGCGTTGGTGAACTTCCCCTTCGGGTCGAGGGACTTGGCCACCTCCAGGAAGTCGCCCAGCCGCGGGTAGCGCCCGCGCAGCACCTGGGCCGGCACGGTGAACACCTTCCCCCAGTGCGGACGCGGATCGAACGGATCGAGCGCCGCCTCCAGCCGGCCCACCACCGGCAGCACCGCGGCGGTGTCGTCGACCCAGGTGAAGTGAAGCGCCACCGAGTCCCGGCCGTGCGCCGGGCCGAGCCACTGCGGATCGGCGGCGATCGTGCGGACCTCGCAGGTCTGGAGCACCGGGGCGATGTGCCCGCGGATCGCGTCGAGGGCGTCGAGCGCGGCCACGGCGGAGGAGCGCGGCAGCAGGTACTCGGACTGGAGTTCGTCACCGCTGCTCGGCGTGAACTCCGCCCGGAAGTGCGGCAGTCGCTCGTGCCAGGGCCCCGGCACCCCGAACTGCTCGGTGCAGTTGCCCGCGGGCATGCCGGGCACCGGGTGCATCGCCTCCGTCGCGGGCGCGGCCCACGGGAAGTCCACCGGGGCCCGGTCCGTGCGCCGCTTCAGCCACACCTGCCGGAAGCCCGGCTCCCGCCAGTCCGTGAACAGGCTCACGCTGTACGCCGACGCCGCCACCGTCTCGAAGTCCAGTCCCGCGAGCGGCAGTTCGGTGAACACCGACTGCTCCACCTCGAAGGCGGGCTCCAGGTCGAGGGTGAGCGCGGTGACCACGCCCAGTGCGCCCAGCGAGGTCACGGCGCCGTCGAAACGGGCGTCGCCGCGGGCGATCGTCACCGTCGAGCCGTCCGCCGTGACCAGCTCCACCTCGCGCACCGGCGCGGCCAGCGGGCCGTTGCCCACACCGGAGCCGTGGGTGCCGGTCGCCACCGAGCCGGCCACCGAGATGTGCGGCAGGGACGCCATGTTCGGCAGGGCGAGCCCGTGCCCGTGCACCGTGCGGGCCAGCTCCGCGTACCGGACGCCGCCCGCGACCCGTACCGTACGGGCCTCGGTGTCCACGTCGATCACCTCCGGCAGGCCGGCGATCGACACCAGGGCGCCGTCGGCGCCGGGGTCGGCGATCTCGTTGAAGGAGTGGCCGCTGCCCAGCACCCGGACGCGGGTGGCACCGGCGACGAGGGCGCGCAGCTCGTCCGTCGTACGCGGACGGTGGAACGCACCGGCCGTGTAGGTGATGTTGCGCGCCCAGTTGGTGACCGTCTCCGACATTCCTGCCGTCCCTCCAGGTGAATACGTGTCCATTGACCCTCTTGTCCGCCGCCCCCTAGCGTAGAGAACGGTTGCTGTCCGCAGCTCACCGAGCCGGGAGGTCATGTCCTTGCCCGAGCGTCCGCGCGCGCTGTTCGCCATGACGAAGCGGAACATTCCACATCTTTTTCCCGCCGGGGTGATGGACCGGCTGCGGGCGTGCGTGGACATCGATCCCACGACGGTGGCGGAGGACCTCTCCGACCCGGCGGTCCGTGCGGCGCTCGCCAGGACCGAGGTGCTGATCACCGGGTGGGGCGCCCCCGTGCTCGACGAGGCCGCGCTGGCGGCGGCGCCGAGGCTGCGGGCGGTGCTGCACGCGGCCGGCTCGGTGAAGGCGTTCACCACGGACGCGGTGTGGCGGCGCGGGATCGCGGTCTCGTCGGCCGCGGCGGCGAACGCGGTGCCGGTGGCCGAGTACACCCTCGCGATGATCCTGCTGACCGGGAAGGACGCGCTCGCGCGGGGCGGCCCCGGCCGGGACGCCGTGGCGCCCGGCGTCGGGAACCTCGGGCGCCGGGTCGGTGTCGTCGGGGCGTCCCGGGTCGGCCGCCGACTGCTGGAGCTGCTGCGCCCGTTCGACCTGCGGGTGAGTCTGGCCGATCCCTACGTGGACGCGGCCGAGGCGGACCGGCTGGGGGTACGGCTGCTGCCGCTGGACGAGCTGCTGCGGGACAGCGACGTGGTCACCCTGCACGCCCCGGACACGGCCGAGACACGGCATCTGATCGGGGCGCGCGAGCTGGCGCTGATGCCCACGGGGGCGGTGCTCATCAACACGGCGCGCGGGGCGCTGCTGGACCACGGGGCGCTGATCGCTCAGCTGCGCGCGGGGCGCCTGACGGCGGTCCTCGACGTCACCGACCCCGAGCCCCTGCCGCCCGACTCGCCCCTCCGCACACTCCCCAACGTCCACCTCACCCCCCACGTCGCCGGTTCCCAGGGCAACGAACTGGCCCGCCTCGGCACGCTGGTCGCACAGGAGGCGGAACGCCTCACGACGGGCCGGCCCCTCACCCACGCCATAACCCCGGAAACCCTGCCCAGAACAGCGTGAGGAGCCGCGCCGGGCGTGAGTCGTGTCACGGCTCGGCCCTCCCGCGGGGACCCGGTACCGTCCCTTCCGCCCCGGGGGCATACCGTGAGGAGTCGTACGTCCGAACCGGGAGGAGACACGGGATGGGCAGCCGTACCGCGCTGGTCGAGGATCTGATGGAGCGGTTCCCGCACGTGCCGCGGGAAGCCGTCTTCAAGGAGGACCTGCTCCGGGGCGGCATGGCCTTCGACCCGTCCGCGCTGAGCGACAACGAGGGCGGCGAGGTCAAGCCGAAGTCGTACTTCATCTTCTCCTTCGACCACGGCACCCTGCCGGAACTGGGCGAGGCCGCGCTGCGCCGCCCGCCGGAGGAGATCGTCCTCACCGGAGGGCCGTACGGACTGCGCCGCACCGTCGTCTCCGTACGGGTGAACCCGTCCTCGCCCTACCGCGTCGCCGCGAGCGAGGACGGTGTGCTCGGCCTCTACCTCGACGGCGCCCGCGTCGCCGACGTCGGCGTGCCGCCGATGCCCGAGTACTACCGGCACAAGCTCGCCGGCGGCAAGTCCGTCATGGAGGTGGCCCCGACCATCCAGTGGGGCTACCTGATCTATCTGACGGTCTTCCGGGTCTGCCAGTACTTCGGCGCCAAGGAGGAGTGCCAGTACTGCGACATCAACCACAACTGGCGCCAGCACAAGGCCGCGGGACGCCCCTACACCGGGGTGAAGGACGTCGAGGAGGTGCTGGAGGCCCTGGAGATCATCAACCGGTACGACACGGCCGGCACGTCCACCGCCTACACCCTCACCGGCGGCGCGATCACCAAGACGGTCGGCGGACGCGACGAGGCCGACTTCTACGGCCACTACGCCAAGGCCATCGAGGAGCGCTTCCCCGGCCGCTGGATCGGCAAGGTCGTCGCCCAGGCCCTGCCCCGCGACGACGTCCAGCGGTTCAAGGACTACGGCGTGCAGATCTACCACCCCAACTACGAGGTGTGGGACCGGCGGCTGTTCGAGCTGTACTGCCCCGGCAAGGAGCGCTACGTCGGCCGCGACGAGTGGCACCGGCGCATCCTCGACTCCGCCGAGGTCTTCGGCGCGCGCAACGTCATCCCCAACTTCGTCGCCGGCGTCGAGATGGCCGAGCCGTTCGGCTTCACCACTGTCGACGAGGCCATCGCCTCCACCACCGAGGGCCTGCGCTTCTTCATGTCGCACGGCATCACGCCCCGCTTCACCACCTGGTGCCCCGAGCCCACGACCCCGCTCGGCAAGGCCAACCCCCAGGGCGCGCCGCTGGAGTACCACATCCGGCTGCTGGAGGCGTACCGCTCCACGATGGAGGACTTCGGCCTCTCCTCGCCCCCCGGCTACGGCCCGCCCGGACCCGGCCGCGCGGTCTTCTCCGTCAGCTCCTTCATGGACAGCCTGCCCGCGGACGAGACCGCGGCCGTCTGACCGGCCCGCCGGGCCCACGGCACACCCCGGGCGCCGCCCTCCGTCACCTGTGAATACGGGAAGGGGGCGGCGCCCCGCCGTGTCCGCCCGGTAACGTGGCGGCGTTTGCCGATGACGGACTACCGCGTGCGACCGGGTGTTCGACCGTCCGTCACCGTATTCGCATATGCCGCTTGTCAGTTGTGTCCAAGACGTGAAAAGCTCGGGCACCGCCGCGAGGTTGCCCCCAACTCAACCGCCACTATGGTGAGTTGGCCTCGACCCTGGATGCAGGAGTCCGATGCCCGACCTGCCGCCCCCTCGGAACGCCGCCGAGGCCGAGTTGTTCACCGAGGGCTGGGACGCGGTGCTCTCGTACGCGGACCTGTGCACCTCCGGCGCCGAGACTGCCAATGAACTGGCCGCGGAGGCCTTCGCGCTCGGCATGCGCGAGGCCCGCGCCGCCGCGTCCGCCCACGTACGGGGCACCGGCCGGCGCACTCCCCGGCTGCCGATGATCCCCCGGCTGCTCACCGCCGTACGCTCCACCGCCGCCGCCTGGGAGGCCGGCGGCGTCGGCCACAAGCTCGACCCCGACCTGCGGCTCTGGCTCAACTCCGAGCGCGCCGCCCACTTCACCGGCCCGCCCCTGCTGCGCCCCGTCGCCCTGCGCGGACTGCGCGACATGCAGGAGGCCGACGCGTCACTGCTGTGGCTGGCCGAGGTCGAGGCGCTGCCGCTGCCCGCCGTCGCCCGCCGCCTCGGCCTCGACCCGGCCGCCGCCGCGCAGGAACTCGACCAGGTGCGCGCCCTGTTCCGCGACCGCTGCCACCGCGCCCACGTCGACACCCCGATGGACGCGACCTGCCGCAGCTACGTCCGGCTCCTGGACGCCGTCACCCGCTCGCCCGCCACCGACACCCCCGACGACCTCTCCAGGCACCTCGCCACCTGTGTGCGCTGCGCCGAGGCCGCCGCCTGTCTGCGGCTGCACGGCGGCGGACTGCCCGCCGCCCTGGCCGGCGGGGTGATCGGCTGGGGCGGCCTCGCCTACCTCGAACGCCGGCGCCGGGCCGCCGAGGTCCGCCTCGGCGCGGGCCGGCCCGACACGGCCGCGGACCCGGACGGCGATCCGCGCGAGGGCCGGGCAAGGCACCGGATGCTGCGCGGCGGCCTGCTCGCCACCGCCGTCCTGCTGTCGGCCCTCGCGCTCGGCGTGTCGATGATGCCGTTCGGCTCCGGCCCTGCCGACGAGGGCACCGCCGCCCACGACGACAGCCGCCCGGTCGCGGACCCCGCCCCCGTCCCACCGTCCGCCCACGCCTCGCCGTCCGCCCACGCCTCGCCGCCCACGGCCACCAGCCGTCCCGAACGCGGCCCGTCGCCCACGCCCAAGGCGTCCGAGAGCTCCCACGACAACCCCGACCCGGAACCCCAGGGCTCCTCCTCGTCCGCCCCCGACCCCGCCACCCCGCGGGCCCCGGCCCCGGCGCGCAGCGCGGCACCCACCTGCCGGGTCGAGTACGACCTCACCGACCAGTGGACCGACGGCTTCCAGTCCACGGTCACCGTCCACACCACGAAGGCCCTCTCCGACTGGCAGCTCGCCTGGTCCTTCCGCGACGGCCAGCGTGTCGGCCAGATGTGGGACGCCACGGCCGGCCAGAACGGCACCCGGGTCACGGCCTCCGACGCCGGCTACAACGCCACCGTCGCCGCCGGCGCCGACCTCACCTTCGGCTTCCTGGCCACCTGGCACACCCGCAACTCCGCGCCCTACGACTTCACCCTCAACGGCACGCCCTGCACGACGTCCTGACCGGCGGCCCCCCCCGCGGTCGTGACGCTCGCGCGGGCGCCCGCCCTCACACACGCTCCGGAGCCCGATCCGCCCCGGGCCGTTCGAGCCGGCGTGCCGCCGTCCACCGGGGAAGCATCACCAACGCCGTACCCACCACCAGACCCGCGGCCGGCAGCACGGGGAACCGGCCGTCCGGTGCGAAGCCCCGCGTGGCCAGACGGGCCAGCGCGGCGACGTCCACGGCCAGCCCGAGCCACAGCGGCCCGGCCCGGCGCAGACCGGCGTCCGGACGGGTCCGCTCGTACAGCACGGCCAGCCCGCGTTCCAGCGGCCCGAGCGCCGAGACGACGCCGGCCAGGACGACACCGAGCACGAGCAGCCACGGGACACGCAGCCCCCACCACGCCCCGGACCCGAGCGCCGGCTCGGGCGCGAGGCCGGTCAGATAGAACGCGGCGGCGACGACCAGCACCGGCAGCATGTGCCACAGATACAGCGTCATGCTGGTCGCGCCCACGGGGCGGACCGCGCGCCACACCCGCTCGCGGTCCAGCAGCCGCCGCAGCGGCGGCGCGGCGAGGAGACACACACCGACCTGGGCGACGACCCACGCCAGCATCGCGGCCGACGGCGGATTCGTGTTGCTGGGGGTCTGCCCGGTCACCAGGATCAGGCTGACCGGGAACGGGCCGAGGGCCACGAGCGCGGCGAACGCCAGCCCGCCGCCCGCCGCCATCACGAGCGGCACGAGCCGGCGCCCGCCCAGCAGGCCGTCCCGCCAGCAGAAGCCCAACTGGTAGGCGACTCCCCACACGAGCACGTGGTCGAGCAGTCCGACGTACGGCGCGTGCACCGTCACGACAAGGGCGTCGGCCACCAGAGCGAGCGCCCCCATCACCGGCGGGACGAGGAGACCCCAGCGCCGATGTGCCGCGTACAGCACCGGAGTCAGGGCGCTGAGCAGCAGATACACCGGGAGGAACCAGAACTGCATGGCCATCGCCCACCCCACCAGCGCCAGCGTGCCCGCGTCCACACCTGCCGCCGAGCAGACGGCGACGGCGAGCAGCACCGCACCGCTGTAGACGCCCACCGGAAGGAGCAGCCGCAGCGCGCGCCGCCCCAGCCACCCGGCGGCCGTACCCCCGCCCGCCCGGGCCCGCGACCAGGAACCGCCCGCGGCATGGCCCCCGGCCAGGAAGAACAGCGGCATGATCTGGAACACGAGGGTCAGCCACTGGGTCCAGGGCACGGTCGCCAGCAGCTCGGGGGCGACGATCCGGCCGTCCGGCTCCCGGACCAGAGCAGTGATCAGCCAGTGGCCGAGCACCACCAGGACGATCGCGTACGCGCGCAGGAAGTCGACACAGCGGTCTCTGCTCATGGTCCGTCATGCTGGCGCAGTGCCGGGTCCGTCGGGGCGGGAAGCCCATGCCGCAATCAATCCGTGCCCGGTACGACACCGCACGTCGCCCCGACGGAAATTCACCCGACGGAAATTCATTGGCGCCCGAGAGCGCGCGCCTCTAGGGTGAAGTCCGCTTCACACAACGGCCGTCGGCCGTTGTGCTCGGCCGAGTGCGGAACGGGAGGTGTGACCGATGGCTGTCTCCGTGACGGGCGCTGCCCGCGACCAGAAGTCCATCCACTCCACCTCCGTGGCCACCGGCTGATCCTTCCTGCTTCCACGCGCCCGTGAGTGCGCGCGGCCGGGGCCACCCTGTGAAGGGTTCCCCTTGAATCTCTCCTCCCTTTCGGCCTCCTCCGCTCCGTCGCACCCCCTGGCCCCCTACGGCTGGGACGCGGGCTGGGAAGCCGAGTTCGCTCCCCACGCCGAGCAGGGCCTGCTGCCCGGCCGTGTCGTGCGGGTCGACCGCGGCCGGTGCGACGTCGTCACCCCGGCCGGCATCGTCCACGCCGACACCGAGTTCGTCGTCCCCCATGACCCGATGAAGGTCGTGTGCACGGGGGACTGGGCCGCCGTCGACCCCGAGGGCGGCGACCCCCGCTACGTGCGGACACTGCTGCCGCGCCGCACGGCGTTCGTGCGCTCCACCTCCTCCAAGCGGTCCGAGGGGCAGATCCTCGCGGCCAACGTCGACCACGCGATCGTCGCCGTCTCCCTGGCCGTCGAGGTCGACCTCGGCCGCATCGAGCGCTTCCTCGCGCTCGCCTGGGAGTCCGGGGCGCAGCCCGTGGTCGTGCTCACCAAGGCCGACCTCTGTCCCGACCCGGTGACCCTCGGGCACCTCGTGCAGGACGTGGAGGGCACGGCGCCCGGAGTGCCGGTGCTCACCGTAAGCGCGCTGCACGGCGACGGGCTCGACGTCCTCGTGGCCCTGGTCGGCGCCGGCACCTCCGTGCTGCTCGGGCAGTCCGGCGCCGGCAAGTCCACGCTCGCCAACGCGCTGTTCGGCGCGGACGTGATGGACGTCAACGCGGCCCGCGACGTCGACGGCAAGGGACGCCACACGACCACCACCCGCAACCTCCTTGCCCTGCCCGGCGGCGGTGTCCTCATCGACACGCCGGGCCTGCGCGGGGTCGGGCTGTGGGACGCCGGGACGGGCGTCGGACAGGTCTTCGCCGAGATCGAGGACCTGGCCGCCGACTGCCGCTTCCACGACTGCGCCCACACCGCCGAACCCGGGTGCGCGGTGCTGGCAGCCGTCGACACGGGCGACCTCCCGGCCCGCCGCCTGGACAGCTACCGCAAACTCGTCCGCGAGAACCAGTGGATCGTCGCCAAGACCGACGCCCGCCTCCGCGCGGAGATCCGCCGCGACTGGAAACGCAAGGGAGCGGAGGGCCGGGCCGCGGCGGAACTCAAGCGGGGACGGCAGCGGTAGCGGGCCGGCCGGCCTCGGGGACGGCGGCCGCCGGTGCGGTGCGGCCGTCCCCGGAACTCCCTGTCCGATTCCCGCCGGACCCGGCGCGGGCGGACGCGCACACTGGGGGGTGTGAGGGACGAAGACAGCTGGTACGAGGCCGTGCGGAGCCGGGACGCCCGGTTCGACGGTGAGTTCTTCTTCGCCGTCGAGACGACCGGGATCTACTGCCGGCCCAGCTGCCCCGCGGTGACGCCCAAGCGGCGCAACGTGCGGTTCTTCCCGACCGCCGCCGCCGCGCAGGGCTCCGGCTTCCGGGCGTGCCGCCGGTGCCGGCCGGACGCCGTGCCCGGCTCCGCCGAGTGGAACGTCCGCGCCGACGTCGTGGGCCGCGCCATGCGCATGATCGGCGACGGCGTGGTGGACCGCGAGGGCGTCGCCGGACTCGCCGTCCGGCTCGGCTACAGCGCCCGCCAGGTCCAGCGGCAGCTCACCGCGGAACTCGGCGCGGGCCCCGTCGCCCTCGCCCGCGCCCAGCGGGCGCACACCGCCCGCGTGCTCCTCCAGACCACCGCGCTGCCGATCACGGAGATCGCGTTCGCCTCCGGCTTCGCCAGCGTCCGCCAGTTCAACGACACCATCCGCGCGGTGTACGCGGCCACCCCCAGCGAGGTCCGCGCCGCCGCACCCCGCGGCCACCGGGACGCCCGCGACTCGGCCGCCGGCACCGGCATCCCGCTGCGCCTCGCGCACCGGGGCCCCTACCAGGCACGCGCCGTCTTCGACCTGCTCGCCCGCGAGGCCGTACCGGGCGTCGAGGAGGTGCGCGGACCCGTCGGCCGCCGCGTCCACCGGCGCACCCTGCGGCTGCCCCACGGCACCGGCGTCGCCGCCGTCGAGGAACGCGCCCACGCCCCGGGAACCGGCACCGCCGCGCACCCCGGCGGCTGGCTCGACGCCCGGCTGCACCTCACCGACCCCCGCGACCTCACCACCGCCGTGCAGCGGCTGCGCCGTCTGTTCGACCTCGACGCCGACCCGTACGCCGTCGACGAACGCCTCGGCGCCGACCCCCGCCTCGCCCCCCTCGTCGCCGCCCGCCCGGGACTGCGCTCGCCCGGCGCCGCCGACCCCGCCGAACTCGCCGTACGGGCCCTGGTCGGACCGGCCGGGGCCGAGCGGCTGACCCGGCGCTACGGCAAGGCGCTCGACGCCCCCTCCGACGGGCTCACCCATCTGTTCCCCGAGGCCGCCGTCCTCGCCGAGGCCGAGCCGGGCGGCACCCTCGGCGCGCTGGCCGCCGCCCTCGCGGACGGCACCGTGTGCCTCGACCCCGGCGCCGACCGCGACGACGCGACGGCCGCCCTGCTGGCCGTGCCCGGACTGGACCCGGCGGTCGTCGCCGCGATCCGGGTCCGCGCGCTCGGCGACCCCGACGTCGCCCCGCCCGGCCGCGACGTGCCCGACGCCTGGCGCCCCTGGCGCTCGTACGCCCTGCTCCACCTGGACCTGGAAGGACGACACGAACCGGCATGAGTCTCGAACCGACGTACTGGACGAGCGTGGACAGCCCCCTCGGCGCGCTGCTGCTGACCGCGGGGCCGGACGGCGCGCTGACCTCGCTGTCCGTACCCGGGCAGAAGGGCGGCCGCACCGTCCAGGACGGCTGGCGGCGCGACCCCGGCCCGTTCCGGGCCGCCGAGGAACAGCTCGCCGCCTACTTCGCCGGTGAACTGGAGGAGTTCCGGCTGGAGTCGAGCACCCGCGGCACCGAGTTCCGGGAGCGGGTGTGGGCCGCGCTGGACTCCGTGCCGTACGGCACGACCACGACGTACGGCGAGATCGCCGCGCGGATCGGGGCGCCCCGGGCGGCGGTCCGTGCCGTCGGCGGGGCCATCGGCGCCAACCCGCTGCTCGTCGTCCGCGCCTGCCACCGGGTGATCGGCGCCGACGGGTCCCTGACGGGGTACGCGGGCGGCCTCGACCGCAAGGTACGGCTCCTCACCCTGGAGGGCGCGCTCACCGGCTGAACCGGTGTGCCAAGGGGCCCGGTCCGACACGGAGTTGACCGCGTCCTCGCCCGTTCGGGTGTCCTGCGCGGTGACGCTCCGCCGGACCGCCCCGCCCCTGTGCCACCGTCGCCTCCGGCAGGCCACCGGGAAGGGCGGACACGCACATGGTCAAGGCCGGACGACTCCTCGCAGCACTCCTCCTCGCCCCCCTCGCCGCGACAACATCCGCGACGCCCCCGGACCAGGCGGTGCCGCCCACCCCGACACCGCCGTCAGCGGGGAGGCTCAATCCGGACACACCAGCGCAGAGCTCCGGCGGGCACGCCCCGGCGTCGGCGGGTGTCCGGGCGACGCGTGCGTACGCGCCGACGGCGGTGTCCGCCAGGAGGACCCAGTCGGGTGCAACCGCGCAGAGCCGCGTCGTGCCGACCGGCGGGGATGTCCCGACATCGGCCGCTCCGGTGACACGCGGGCATGTGCCGACACCGGCCGGTGCCCCGGTGACGCGCGCGTACGCTCCGACATCGGCCGGTACCCGGGCGACACGCGCGCACGCGTCCACGCCCGCCCACCTCCCGATCGTCCGCGGGTACGCGCCGGTGCCGGGCCGGTACAGGGCGGTTCGGCCTCGCTCGGCGGTTCGGGTGCCCGTCGGCGCGGCCCGTACGGGCACCGCCGGCCCGGCCCGTGCCGACATTGCCCGCTTCGGACCGGCCCGGCGGGACACCGCCCGCCTCGGCACGGCCCTCCTCGGTCTGGGCCACGGTGGTCCCGGATCGCGCATGCGTTGGACCGGTAGTTGGGAGGGGGCGGCCTCCGGGACGGTCGCTGGGCTGCCTGGGGCCGCCGTGCGCAACGTCGTTCACCTCAGTGTCGGTGGGGCCGCCGTGCGGGTGCGGGTCAGTAATCGGCTCGGCAGGGCGCCCCTGACCGTCGGGGCCGTCACCGTCGCCCTCGCGCGCGGCGCGGGTCCCGCCGCCGTGCCCGGCACCATGCGCACCGCCGTCTTCCGGGGCGCCCGCACCGCCACCGTCCCCGTGGGGCGCGACCTGCTCACCGACCCGGTCCCGCTCGCCGTGCCGGACGCCGCCGACCTGCTCGTCACCGTCCACACCCCCGTCGACTCCGGCCCCGCCACCTACCACCGCACGGCGCTCCGGACCAACTGGATCGCCCCGGCCGGCGCCGGCCGCGCGGCCGACGAGGACGGCACCGCGTACACCACGAGGACGAGCCATTGGTACTACGTCACCGGCGTCGACGTCCTCGGCCGGGCCGCCGGCGCCGTCGCCGTGCTCGGTGACTCCCTCACCGACGGCAACGGCTCCACCCACGGTGCCGACCACCGCTTCCCCGACCGCCTCGCCGACCGTCTGCGCCCCCGCCGCCTCGGCGTACTCAACGCCGGGATCTCCGGCAACCGCCTGCTGCGCGACGGCGTCGGCCCCTCCGCGCTCACCCGGCTCGACCCCGACGCGCTGTCCCGGGCCGGGGTCCGTGTCCTGATCGTCTTCGAGGGCGTCAACGACCTCAAGGGCACCCCCGAGGTCCTGGACGTCCGCGCCTACGAGAGCGCCTACCGCACCCTCGTCGGCCGCGCCCACGCCCACGGTGTCCGGGTCGTCGGCGCGACCCTCACCCCGTTCGGCGGCCACGGCGCGTACACGGCCGCCCGCGAGCGCGCCCGGCAGCGGATCAACGCCTTCATCCGCACCGCCGGCGCCTTCGACGCGGTCGCCGACCTCGACGCCGCCGTCCGCGACCCGGCCCGCCCCCACCGGATCCGGCCCGCCTACGACCCCGGCGACCACCTGCACTTCAACGACGCCGGGACGCGGGCGCTGGCGGACGCGGTCGACGTCGGTGTCCCCGCCCCGCGCGTCAGCCGTGGATGACGACCACCAGCCACGCCCCCAGGATCAGCAGACAGCTGAACAGCTCGGTCAGCAGACCGGACCCGCCCGAGCGCATCGCCGTACGCACCGCGGCCCACGCCTGTGCGTGCCCGCCGAGCCGCAGCCGCTCGTGCACATAGATCCCCGCCATGAATCCGGGCACCGCGCCCACCACCGGGATCAGGAAGAAGCCGAGGAACGCGCCGACGCCCGCGTACGCCGTCATCCGGGGCGTCACCCCGCCCGCGCGCAGCCGCCGGGGCGGAAGCGCCCAGCGCACCACCTGCCCCAGGAACAGCACCGCGGTGGCCCCCACCAGCACGGCCCAGGCCGCGGGCCGCGGGTCCTTCAGCGCCCACCACAGGATCGCCGCCCACACCAGCCACGACCCGGGCACCCCGGGCACCAGCACCCCGCACAGGCCGAGCACGAGCAGCAGCCCGACCAGCGGGAGTTCCCACGCTCCCATCTGCCCAGAGTGCAGGAGGCGGGGCGGCGGCGCAGGTCACGTACCGGTCGGCCGGGGAGGTCAGGTACCGGCCGACCGGGCCCGGTCGCGGGGGTCCCGGGACACCCAGCCCTTCTCGTACGCGTGCCAGCCGAGCTGTAGCCGGGTCGTCACCCCGGTCAGCTCCATCAGCCGCTTCACCCGCCGCTGCACGGTCCGCAGGCCCAGGTCGAGCTGTTTGGCGACGCTCGCGTCCGTCAGCCCGGCCAGCAGCAGCGACAGCACCTCCAGATCCGTGCCGTCGGGGCCGTCCTGCTGCTGCTCGGTGACCCCCGACACGCCGAACCGCACCGGCAGGGCGTCCCGCCACACCGACTCGAACAGGCCGGACAGCAGCTCCAGCAGCCCGCTCGGGTGCACGACCAGCGCCGCCGGTTCGACCGTGCGGGCGGTGAGCGGCACCATCGCGAGCGAGCCGTCGGCCACCACCAGCCTGGCCGGCACCCGGTCCACCACACGTACCTGCCCGTCCCGGCCGAGCGCGACCGTCAGCCCGGTGATCCCGTCCGGCAGGTCGAGCAGGGAGCGTTCGACCACCACACGGTGGCGCACGTCCCGGCCGGCCGCCCGCTCCCGCGCGTCGTTCTCCGTGCCCGGGACGACCGTCGGACCGCCGGTCACCAGCGCGCACACCTCGTGGACGGCGGCGAGCTGCACCTGGAGGAAGCGCTGGGCGACGGCGGCGGCCCCGGTCACCACCTCGACCAGGTCGTGCACGGCGGGCTCGGCGGCGGACGCGCGGTACTCCTCCGTGAGCAGCGCCGCCGCGAGCTCCGCCTCCTCCAGCGCGTGGCGCCGCTGGGTCAGCAGGGCGCCGAGCGCGACGCCCGGGGGAGCGGCGACCCAGCGGCCGGGGCGGGCCGAGGACTGCGCGGCCAGCCCGCGCCGCTCCAGGGCGCGCAGCGCGCGTTCCGTCTCCCGCTCGGTGAGGGCCAGGCGCCGCGCCAGGTCGGGGGCGTCGGCGGCGCCCACGGACACCAGCGCCCGGTACGCCGACTCGTGCGTCTCGTCCAGCCCTATCGCTGCCAGCATCGGCCTCTCGCCCCTCCCCGGCCGTGGCGGGAACCGGCCACGGCGCAAACCCGCCTCGGCACATCATCGCGGTACGGGCGGTCACTTCGCCAAGGCGCCGCCGCGATCGGGCGACTCGTTTGTGTCGTACGGGAGTTCGCCCGTCGCCGGATTTCCGGATGCCCCGTTTTCCGGCGGCTCCCGCGGTGACAATTAGGGGCATGAGCCAGCAGGGGGGAAGTCCCGCACGACACGAGGACGACTGGTGGGGCGAGTTGTACGACGACGCCACCGACGACACCCGCCCGACCCCGACGACGGACTCCCTGGACGACAGGTTCCTCTCGGCGGCGGACACCCTGGACGGGGGAGAAGAAGGAGACGGGGGAGACGGGGGAGACGGGGGAGAGGGGGGAGGAGAACGGAAGGGGGAGCCGGGGCCGGCATACGGCGACACGGAGAGCGGGGCTCCGGCGGACCCGAGGGACGTCCCCGCGCAGCGGGCCGGCACCGAGGCGGACGACAACACCTCGTGGCCCCACTCGGCCTGGCAACCCCGAAACCGCACACCACAGCCCCCGGCCGCCCCCGAACCCGACCTGGCTCCACAGCCGGACCGGACTCCACAGCCGGACCGGCAGGACCGACCTGAGTGGCCGGAGCGGCCCGGGCAGTCGGATCGCGCCGATCGCGAACCAGCTGTTTCCCCCGAACCCGCTCCCTGGCGCACCCCGACCGTCGGTGACGTGCCGTCGCCCGCCGATCCCCGCGGTGGTCCGGTCGCCGGGGCCGTCGCGCCCTCCGCGGGGGTGCCCTGGGGGGTCGGCGCGCAGATCGTGCGCGGGACCGGGGTGCTGCGGGTGGAGCCGGAGGCGGAGGACACCGTCGGGCACGTCGGGTCAGGGCCGCCCACCTACGACGCCGAGCCCACCGCGCTGCCCGCCGCAGACCCCGACGCCCTCGGGGAGCAGGTGCCGGACACCGTGCTGGACGGGGCGCGCCACGGGACGTGGACGCTGCGGGCCGCCTCCGTGCGCGGCGACTCCGCCCGCTTCCGCGGCGAACCCCGGCGCGACGCGCTGCTCACCGCCCGCTTCGGCACCGGCGACACCGCCCTCGTGCTCGTCGCCCTCGCCACCGGCGCCCGCGCCGCCCCCGACGCGCACCGCGCCGCCGCCGAACTGTGCGCGCTGATCGGCCGGGCCGTCGGCCGCAGCAGGCAGCGCCTCAGCGAGGACATCCGCGCCGCCCGTCGCGGCGATCTCAAGTCGGGCCTGCACCGCCTCACCGACCGCAGCCTCGGCAAGCTCCGCGCGAGCGCCGTGGAACAGGGCGTCGACCCGCAGGAGTACGCGGCCGGACTGCGCTGCCTCCTCCTGCCCACCGACCCCGACTGCCGTACCCGCGTCTTCTTCGGCGTCGGCGACGGCGGACTGTTCCGGCTGCGCGAGGGCGAGTGGCAGGACATCGAGCCCCGCGTCACCGCCGCCCCCGGCGAACCCGTCGTCGGCTTCGGCTCGCCGCCCGCCGAGACCCCGGACGGCGACCGCCTCACCATGGACCTCGGCATCCCGACGCCCCCGAGCCCGTACGAACCCGCGCTCCCGCCGCCCCGTGACCCCTTCCGCTTCCGCGCCTCCGTAGCCCGCCCGGGTGACGCCCTGCTCCTGTGCAGCGCCGGCCTCGCGGAGCCGCTGCGCGGCGAGGCCGCCCTCCGCGCCCACCTGGTCCGGCGCTGGTCCGACGGCGCCCCGCCCGGCCTCGCGGCGTTCCTCGCCGACACCCAGGTACGGGTCAAGGGGTACGCGGACGACCGTACGGCCGCCGCCGTGTGGGAGGCGTGACCCGGCCCCCTGTGGATTCATGGAACTCGACACACTCCCGCGGATCCCGGTCCACCGAAGGGGGCAGGCGAGAGCCATGGCCAAACAGAACGTCGCCGAGCAGTTCGTCGACATCCTCGTCCGCGCCGGCGTACGCCGTCTGTACGGTGTCGTCGGCGACAGCCTCAACCCCGTGGTCGACGCCGTCCGCCGCAACTCCGCCATCGACTGGATCCCCGTACGCCACGAGGAGACCGCCGCCTTCGCCGCCGGCGCCGAGGCGCAGATCACCGGGAGGCTGGCCGCCTGCGCCGGCTCCTGCGGCCCCGGCAACCTGCACCTGATCAACGGCCTGTACGACGCCCACCGCTCCATGGCGCCCGTCCTCGCCCTCGCCTCGCACATCCCGTCCGGCGAGATCGGCCTCGGCTACTTCCAGGAGACCCACCCCGACCGGCTGTTCGGCGAGTGCAGCCACTACAGCGAGCTGATCTCCAGCCCCCGGCAGATGCCCCGCCTGCTCCAGACCGCCGTCCAGCACGCCATCGGCCGCAGCGGTGTCAGCGTGGTCGCGCTGCCCGGCGACATCGCCTCGCAGCCCGCCCCGGAGAAGGCCGCCGAGCGCGCACTGGTCACCTCCCGGCCCTCCGTGCGCCCCGGCGACACCGAGATCGACCGCCTCGTCGAGATGATCGACCGGGCCGAGCGGATCACCCTCTTCTGCGGCAGCGGGACCGCGGGCGCGCACGCCGAGGTCATGGAGTTCGCCGAGAAGGTCAAGTCCCCGGTCGGACACGCCCTGCGGGGCAAGGAGTGGATCCAGTACGACAACCCGTTCGACGTGGGGATGAGCGGTCTGCTCGGCTACGGCGCCGCCTACGAGGCCACCCACGAGTGCGATCTGCTGATCCTGCTCGGCACCGACTTCCCGTACAACGCCTTCCTCCCGGACGATGTGCAGATCGCCCAGGTCGACGTGCGCCCCGAGGTGCTCGGCCGGCGCTCGCGGCTCGACCTGGCCGTGTGGGGCGACGTCCGCGAGACCCTGCGCTGCCTCACCCCGCGCGTGCGCCGCAGGGACGACCGGCGCTTCCTCGACAGGATGCTGAAGAAGCACGCGGACGCGCTGGAGGGCGTCGTCAAGGCCTACACCCGCAAGGTCGACAAGCACGTCCCGATCCACCCCGAGTACGTGGCCTCCGTCCTCGACGAACTCGCCGACGACGACGCCGTGTTCACCGTGGACACCGGCATGTGCAACGTCTGGGCGGCCCGTTACCTCACGCCCAACGGCCGCCGCCGGGTGATCGGTTCCTTCTCGCACGGCTCGATGGCGAACGCGCTGCCCATGGCGATCGGCGCCCAGTTCACCGACCGCGGCCGGCAGGTCGTGTCGATGTCCGGCGACGGCGGATTCTCCATGCTGATGGGCGACTTCCTGACCCTGGTCCAGCACGACCTGCCGGTCAAGGTCGTCCTCTTCAACAACTCCTCCCTGGGAATGGTCGAGTTGGAGATGCTGGTCGCGGGCCTGCCCTCCCACGGCACCCAGCACGTCAACCCCGACTTCGCGGCCGTGGCCCGTGCCTGCGGCGCCCACGGCATCCGGGTCGAGAAGCCCAAGCAGCTCGCGCCCTCGCTGAAGGAGGCGTTCCGGCACAAGGGGCCCGCGTTGGTCGACGTCGTCACCGACCCCAACGCGCTGTCCATCCCGCCGAGGATCAGCGCCGAGATGGTGACCGGCTTCGCGCTGTCCGCCTCGAAGATCGTGCTCGACGGGGGTGTCGGGCGTATGCTTCAGATGGCCCGCTCCAATCTGCGCAACGTGCCCAGGCCCTGACGAACCGGAAGGGGAACCGTTCGGTTTCGGCCAGTTTCCCGTCCCGCGCCGTTCGCTCCGCACAGGAAACCGGGCGCCCCGTCTCTTCCGGACCTGGCGCCCGCTCCGGCGTACGGCGGCCCCGCCCGACGAATCGCTGGTCCGGGACGACCCCCGCCTGAGGACGCCCGCCGCGCCGCCATGGCCGAACCGCCGGTCGTCGTCGGCGGCCCATGAGTGCCCCCGGACACACGGGGCATGGATCCCGTGTACGTGTTCGATCAGGAGGGGTACTGGGCAACGGCATGCGGGCGGGGGTCATGAAGAGGCATGCACGAGGGGGCGGTCCCAGCAGAGCGGGGACGTCCCTGGTGAAGACCGCGACCAAGGACACCGAGAACACCAAGGACACCGACGACCTCAAGAGCCGGGCCCGCGCACCGCGGCTGCGGCGCCGACTGGGCCGGGCCGACCTGCGCGAAGTGCCCGAGGCGCGCCGAGCCCTGCGGGAATTCCTGCGGTTCTGGGGCAGGCCCGGCCGCTCCGAGGTCGCGGAACTGCTCGCCAGCGAACTGATCACCAACGCCCTCGTCCACACCGATCACGACGCCGTCCTGACGGTTGTGCTCGAACCGCGCGGACTGCGCGTGGAGGTACGGGACTTCGCGGCCCGCCGGCCCCGGCTGAGCGTGCCGGACCCCGACGAGGCCACACACGGCCGCGGACTGCTCCTCGTGCAGTCCCTCGCCGACTCCTGGGGCGTACGCGCGCACGGCGTCGGCAAGTCGGTCTGGTTCGAACTCGGCGCGGACGCCGCGTGACGCGGTCCGGGCACACGCGGAACGGGACGGGCGTGTGACCGCGAAGGTCACACGCCCGTCCCGTGAGGTCCGGCCCTCAGGGCACCGGACCGAGCCGAAGCGGCAGGTCCGTCCGGTCTAGCCGAACTGCTGCTCCAGGTCCTTGAGCTTGCGCTCCAGGGAGTCGAGGCGCGGTAGCGCCATTGTGTCGTCCTCCGCGGTCAGGTCGACCGTGTGGGAGTCGGACCCTTTGCGGACGGGCTGGAGCGAGGGCCGGGAGCGCACGGGCAGTTGCTCCGCCGTCGCCATGGCCGGCTCCGCGGTCACCGACGCGCGCTCCACCGCGGGGAGTTCGGCCTGCCGGCCGCGCCCCAGGAATCCGTGGTGGCCACGGCTGATCGCCTTCAGCTGAGCCCGCTCCACACGCTGCTGTTCGCGGCGGCGCAGTCGGGTCTCCTCCTTCTGACGCTGGTCGTCGCGCACCTCCTCGACCGCCTCGTCCAGGCTGCGCACGTTCTCCAGGAGCATCAGCGACCAGGCCTTGTAGGTCTCGCGGGGCGCCCGCAGCCAGCGGACTATGCGGATCTGCGGCAGCGGACGCGGCACCAGGCCCTGCTCGCGCAGGGCGGCCCGGCGGGTCTGCTTCAGCGCACGGTCGAACAGCACCGCGGCCGAGAGGGACATGCCGGAGAAGAACTGCGGCGCACCGTCGTGTCCGAGGCCCCTGGGCGCGTGCACCCAGTTGAACCAGGCAGCGGCGCCCGCGAACGTCCACACGAGGATGCGCGAGCCGAGGGCCGCGTCACCGTGGCTGGCCTCGCGCACCGCGAGGACGGAGCAGAACATGGCCGCGCCGTCCAGGCCGAACGGCACCAGGTACTCCCAGCCGCCCGTGAGGCCGAGGTTCTGCTCGCCGAAGCCGACGAGTCCGTGGAAGGAGAGCGCGGCGGCGACCGCCGCACAGCAGAACAGGAGCACGTAGGAGGCCGTGCCGTAGATGGCCTCCTTGCGCCTGCGGCGCTCCTCGCTGCGCTCCCACGAGTCGTCCGCGCTCGCTTTCTCCCCGGAGGAGCGCTTGCCGCGCGCGAGCACCGCCACCGCCGCCAGCACGCCCAGGAGCAGTACGGCGCCCGGAAGCAGCCAGTTCAGCGATATGTCGGTCAGTCTCATCTGGGGTCCCTTGCATTGGGATAGGGCGTAACGCCCGCCATAGTGGCCCACTCCCACATGTCCTCAGGGGGTTTCGGGGCAAGAGGCCGCCAAGGAGGTGCAAGGGGATGCCCGGGGCGGCGTTCTGCTCGAACTGCCGCATGAGGGGCGGGAGTTGAGTTCGAATAAGACTACCCGTACGGATGGTTCCTCGGAAAGTTCCTGCGACAAGTGAGGAAGTTGTGAAGTACCTGTGACCATACGGGTGTCCCAGATGTCGACGATCTTACTGGATGCGGGGGCGTGCTCCGTCCCGAGGGGGCGTCAGGCGGCCGCCGCCGCAGTCGGTTCGGCGATCCGGCCGGCCTCGCGGGAGCGCGGGCAGGTGGCGCAGGCGTCCTGCGGGTCGATCGTGTAGAACAGGCAGCAGCTGACCCGGTCCCGGGTGGGCTGCGGCTCGCCGTCCGGTCCCGTCGGCGTCCGGAAGCCCGCCGAGCCGACGTACGGCGCGGTCGCCCCCGGGAGCAGCAGGTCCAGCTCCCGGACGGCCCGCTCCCCGGCGCCCGGCCCGAACTGCGGGGCGACGTACGACAGTCCCTCCACCACGTCGTCGGTCACCAGGCCCCACAGCGCCCGGCCGCGCCGCCGCGTCCGCGGTCCGAATCCGGCGAGGACCGGCTCCATGTGCTCGGCGACGGCCGCCCGCACCTCGGCGCGCAGCGCCTCCTCGTCCGGCACCACCACCGCGCCCGGCAGCTCCGCCGCCGGGTCGTCCGGCAGGCAGGCGAAGGAGGCGGGGCGCACGGCGGCCCGCCCGGCGACCCGGTCGTACGCGACGCGGTCGGCCGGCAGGCGCGGCACCCGGCGGTCCAGGAACCACGGGACGGTGATCAGCAGGCAGACGGGCCAGGCGTAGCGGTGCAGGCCGAAGGTGGCCACGACGTCCGGGCGGCCCTCCCGACCGTGGTCGCGCAGGATCTGCTCCGCGTCCCACGCCAGGAACGCGTCGAGGCCGGGGCCGCCCGCCGCGAGCGCGTCCGCGCCGACCCAGCCGTCACCGGCGGGGGGCGGGTCGCCGGCCGTCAGTTCCGTCACGGTCAGCTCCGCGTCCGTCGCGGCGAGACGGGCGTACGCGGCGGAGAGGGCCGAGGTCGGAGCGGGCATGGCGGGACCACCGATCCATGGGCGCGGACGGGACAAGGCAAGTAAGGCTTACCTTACCCAGGTGTCGGGGAATTTGAACTGCCGTCCCATGCGCCTAAGGTGCTTGACGGACGAGTAACCATCAGTCGTCGTCACCCGAGGACCGGCCATCCGGAGGAGGAAGCCGTGCGGCAGGGCGTGCACTCCGCCGAAACGGGCGTCCCGGAGCCCCGCACGGGCACCGGTGCGACTCCAGGCCCTGGAACGAACCCGGGCCCTGCAACGCCGCCCCTGGGCCCCGGCGCGGCCGAGTGTGCGGTGCGGGTGCCGCGGCAGGCGCCGCCCGTCGACGCCGAGCCCGCCCGCGGTGAGCACACCCACGGCGAGCGCCCCCTGCCCCGGCCCGTCGTCCAGCGCGCCTCCGTGCGCGGGCAGATCCTGGACGCGCTGCGCACCGCCCTCGTCAGCGGTGACCTCAGGCCCGGCGAGGTGTACTCGGCTCCGGCGCTCGGGGAGCGCTTCGGCGTGTCCGCGACACCCGTGCGGGAGGCCATGCAGCAGCTCACGCTCGAAGGCGCGGTCGAGGTCGTCCCCAACCGCGGCTTCCGGGTGGTCGAAAGGGGCGCGCGCGAGCTGTCCGAGCTGGCCGAGATCCGCGCACTGATCGAGGTGCCGGTGATGCTGCGGCTGGCGCGCACGGTCCCCGCCGAGCGGTGGGCGCGGCTGCGGCCGCTCGCGGAGGAGACGGTGCGCGCCGCGTCCTCCGGCTGCCGCGCGACGTACGCCGAGGCCGACCGCGCCTTCCACCGGGCGGTGCTCGAACTCGCCGGCAACGACCAACTGGTGCACGTGGCCGAGGACCTGCACCGGCGCGCCCAGTGGCCCCTGGTCGGCGGTTCCCACCGCCCGCCCCGGGCCGGTCTGGTGGCCGACGCCACCGAGCACACGGCCCTCCTGGACGCCCTGACCACCGGCGCCCGGGACAAGGCCGAAACCCTGATCCGCGCCCACTTCACCACGCCCCCCGACTGACCCGGGCCCAACTCTGGGGCCCACCCACGGCTGACGCGTGCCCGCGGCCGGGGCTCCCGTCTGCGGCTGACGGCCGCCCGCACGGGGCACGTGCCCAGGGTCGGCCGCCCGCTCGCGGTTGACGCGCGCTTACGGCGGGGCGGTCGCGTGTGCGGGGTGCGGTTCGTCGCGGGGTGCGGGTGCGCTGTGGCCGGTCGCGCAGTTCCCCGCGCCCCTGGCTTTTCGGCGCTGCGCGCCTGAAGGCATGTTGTGCAGGCGCGCAGCGCCGCACAACAGGGGCGCGGGGAACTGCGCGACAAGCCACGACGGCGCCGCACCCGGCAGCGGACGGGACCCGCCCCCTCAGGCCGTCGCCGCGCCCGGAGTCGGGGGCGACAGTTGGTCGGCCAGCCAGGTGGGGACGCCGCCCAGGAGGCGGAAGAGGCGGCGGGCCTCGTCGCGCAGACGGGACGCCTCCGGTTCCGGCTGGGTGTCCGCGAGGGACGCCAGCGCCGGGGCCGTACCCACCAGATAGCCCAACTCCTCGCGGATGCGCAGGGATTCCGCGAACCCGTGCCGCGCCTCCGCCAACTCGCCCTCACGCAGCGCGAGTCCGGCCAGGTGCCGCCAGGTGAACGACAGCAGCAGCGGCTCGGAGTGCGCCGCGGCCGCCGCGTGCGCCCTGCGGTACGCGGCCCGCGCCGCCTGCGGGGAGCGCGCCAGGTTCTCCGCGAGCAACCCGCGCCGGAAGTCCAGCAGGGCCCGCGGGGGCGTCCCCGGCGCGATCAGCGCCGCCGCCCGCCCGAGCGCCGCCCGCGCCTCGTCGGCCCGGTCCCGCACCCCGTGCAGCGTGGCCGAGTACGCAAGTTGCCCGCGTTCACAAGCGGCCGCGCCCCGCTCCTCGTCGCTGCGCGCCACCGCCTCCGCCGTGCGCAGCGCGTCCTCCGCCTCCGCCCAGCCCCGCTCGGTGTACAGACACCGTTCGACCAGCAGCGCGGCCCGCTGGAGCGCGGCGGCCGGCGTGTCCGGCGTGAGCAGGTCCGCCGCATCGGCCCAGCAGGCCCGCGAGCGCAGCCGCCATACCGCGGTCTGGAGCGGATCGTCACCGGCGGTCGTTCCGTTCCCAGACATGGCGGAATGCGCCACGTTGCCCTCCCCTTGCACGCCGTCGAGCAGTTGAGTGGTGGCGGCATTCCAGCACCAATTCCGGCACCGGGCCAAGGGGTCAGGTGAAGGATTTCACAAAGTCGTGGGAGAGGCCGCCCCACCGGACGTCCCGCCGGGCGTCCCGCAGGACCCGCCCGTCCCACCCGAGCGCGGCCTCAGCTCATGCGCAGCGCGAGGAAGAAGTCGAGCTTGTCCTCCAGCCGCGACAGGTCCCGCCCCGTCAACTGCTCGATCCGCCCGACGCGGTAGCGCAGCGTGTTGACGTGCAGGTGGAGGCGGGTGGCGCAACGCGTCCAGGAGCCGTCGCAGTCGAGGAACGCCTCCAGCGTCGGGATCAGCTCGGCCCGGTGCCGGCGGTCGTAGTCCCGCAGCGGGTCGAGGAGCCGGGCGGTGAAGGCCCGCCGGACGTCGTCCGGGACGAACGGCAGCAGCAGCACGTGCGACGCCAGCTCCTGGTGGCCCGCCGCGCACACCCGGCCCGGCCGCGCCGCGGCCACCCGGCGGGCGTGCCGCGCCTCCTCCAGCGCCCCGCGCAGCCCCTCCGCCGAGTGCACGGACGCGCTGACGCCGAGCGTGACCCGCCCGTCCCTGTCCAGCCCCGCCGCCAGCGGCTCGCGCACGGCGTTCAGGAGCACGTCGGCGAGGACACCGGTCTCGGACCCGTCGTGCTCGGCCGACACCGCGGGCAGCGGTACCAGCGCGACGGCCTCGTCACCGGTGTGGGCGACGGCTATCCGGTCGGACGGTTCGGGACCGGTCGCCAGCGGGTCGACCAGGATCTCCTCCAGGAGCGACTGGGCGACCGGACCGCCCTCGGCCTCCGCGCCGTCCCACTCGACCCGCGCCACCACGACCTGCCAGTGCGGCGCCGCGCCGAGACCCGGCAGCAGCACCGGCGCCGCGACCCGCAGCCGCGCCGCGATCTCGGCGGGCGCCGCGCCCGTCTGCACCAGCTCCAGGACCTCCTGCGCGAGCCGCCGCCGCACCGTGCGCGCGGCGTCCCGCCGGTCCCGCTCCACCGAGATCAGCTGGGTGACGCCCCGGAGCAGGTCCAGCCGCTCCTCGGGCCAGTCCCCGGCGTCCGCCTCGACGGCCAGCACCCAGTCCGACAGCACCGTCTCGCGCACGTCCCCGGACGGCTGCCCGGACCGGCCCCCGGAGCGGACCGGGAACAGCGAGTACGCCGTGCCGCCCAGCAGCGCCCGGTGCGGCCCCGGGCGGCCGGTGCGGACGGCGGCCAGCTGCTCGGCGGCCAGCGCGGCACAGGTCCCCGCGGGCAGCGCGGGGCCCGCGCCCTTGGAACCGGCGATCAGCCGCCCCGTGGACGACAGCACCCAGGCCCGCAGGTCCAGGTCGGAGCCGAGCAGGTCCAGGACCACGTCCGGGCCGCCGCCCGCCGGGCCCGAGGTCATCATCCGGCGGTGCCGCTCGACCACCGCCGCGAGGTCCCCGGCCCGCTCGCCGGACACCTGCCGCACGACGTGCTCGGTGATCGTCGCGAACGCCACCGACTCGTCCACCGCGAACAGCGGCAGCCGGTGCCGTACGCAGGCCGCCACCAGGTCGTCCGGGACGTCGCCCAGCTCCGCCTCGCCCGCCGCCAGCGCCGCCACCCCGGCCTGCACCAGCAGGCGTACGAACGGCTCGGTGTCGGCCGCGTCCCGGCGCCAGGCCAGGCCCGTCAGCACCAGTTCACCGCCCGACAGATAGCGGCTCGGGTCCCTCAGGTCGGTGGTCATCACGCCGCGTACGGCCCGGTCGAGTTCGTCCTCGCCGCCCAGCAGCCGCAGGCCCAGCGCATCGGTGTCCAGGAGTGCGCGCAGCCGCATCTCGTCGCCGCCGTTCCATGTCTCGAAAACTACGATGATTGGTGAAGAGTGGGTGGGGTGGAGGCCCGTTTCCGTTTCCGCGGGAGAACGAGGAGGTTACCGATCGTCTCCATTCATACGAATCTACAAGATGACCTCGCTGGCCAGCCAACTCCTTCATGGTTTCCGTGACTGACCCCGTCGCAGTACACGCCTGTGTACTGGGCCCACTCCGCGTGAACAGCACAGGTACGAGCCGGGCCCACCGCACACGATCTGGCTCATTCCCTACGACCCCCGAGACGAAGAAGAGAGCCGGTCATGGACTTCCTTCGCCCCGCCAGCTGGGAGGAGGCGCTCGCCGCGAAGGCCGAGCACCCCACCGCTGTGCCGATCGCGGGCGGCACCGACGTGATGGTCGAGATCAACTTCGACCACCGCAGACCCGAACACCTCCTCGACCTGGGCCGTGTCGACGACCTCTACGAGTGGGAGGTCACCGGGGACCACGTGCGGCTCGGCGCCTCCGTGCCGTACACCCGGATCATGGAGCACCTGCGCGCCGAACTGCCCGGCCTGGCCCTCGCCGCGCACACGGTCGCCTCCCCGCAGATCCGCAACCGCGGCGGCGTCGGCGGCAACCTCGGCACCGCCTCCCCGGCCGGCGACGCCCACCCCGCCCTGCTCGCGGCGGGCGCCGAGATCGAGGCCGAGTCGGTGCGCGGCACCCGCCTCATCCCCGTCGACGACTTCTACACCGGCGTGAAGCGCAACGCCCTCGCCCCCGACGAACTGATCCGCGCGGTCCGCATCAGGAGGGCCGACGGACCCCAGCAGTTCTCCAAGGTCGGCACCCGCAACGCCATGGTCATCGCGGTCTGCGCCTTCGGCATCGCCCTGCACCCCGGGACCCGCACCGTCCGCACCGGCATCGGCTCCGCCGCCCCCACCCCCGTCCGGGCGCGCACCGCCGAGGAGTTCCTGAACGCGGCCCTCGACGAGGACGGCCTCTGGGACAGCGGGAGGATCATCCCGCCGTCCGTCGCCAGGCGGTTCGCGGACCTGTGCGCCGCCGCCTGCAACCCGATCGACGACGTGCGCGGCACCGCCGACTACCGCCGCCACGCGGTCGGCGTGATGGCCCGCCGCACGCTGACCTGGACCTGGGAGTCGTACCGCGGCGCCGGCCGCACCGCCGATCCGAAGGGGGGCGCCGCATGATGCGCGTCAACTTCACCGTCAACGGACGCCCCCAGCAGGCCGACGACGTCTGGGAGGGCGAGTCCCTGCTCTACGTCCTGCGCGAACGCCTCGGCCTGCCCGGCTCCAAGAACGCCTGCGAACAGGGGGAGTGCGGCTCCTGCACCGTACGGCTGGACGGCGTGCCGGTGTGCGCCTGCCTGGTGGCCGCCGGCCAGGCCGAGGGCCGCGACGTCGTCACCGTCGAGGGCCTGGCGGACCACGCCGGACGGCGTTCCCACGCGGCGGGCGCCACCGGCACCTCGCTCGACGAGGCCCGCCGCTGGGCCGCGGACGGCACCGGCCCGCGGACCGGCGAGGGCACCGGTGCCCTCCCGCACACGGCGCTCTCCCCGGTGCAGCAGGCGTTCATCGACGCCGGCGCCGTCCAGTGCGGCTTCTGCACCCCCGGCCTGCTCGTCGCCGCCGACGAGATGCTGGAGCGCAACCCCGACCCGAGCGACGCCGACATCCGCGAGGCGCTCTCCGGCAACCTGTGCCGCTGCACCGGCTACGAGAAGATCATGGACGCGGTCCGCCTGGCGGCCGCCCGGCAGTCCGAGGGGGCCTGACCATGGCGACGAACGGCGTTCCCACCCGGCTCACCCAGGGCTCGCGGACCCGGGGCGGCATCGGCGAGTCCACGCTCCGCCCGGACGGCACGCTCAAGGTCACCGGCGAGTTCGCGTACTCGTCCGACATGTGGCACGAGGACATGTTGTGGGGCCATATTCTGCGCTCCACCGTCGCCCACGCCGAGATCGTGTCGATCGACACCGCCGAGGCCCTGGCCGTGCCGGGCGTGTACGCGGTGATGACCCACGACGACCTGCCGACCGACGTGCGGCACTACGGCCTGGAGATCCGGGACACCCCGGTCCTCGCCCACGGCAAGGTCCGCCACCACGGCGAGCCGGTCGCGATCGTCGCCGCCGACCACCCCGAGACCGCCCGCCGCGCCGCCGCCCGGATCAGGGTGGAGTACCGCGAACTGCCCGTGATCACCGACGAGGCGTCGGCGACCGCCCCGGACGCGGTCCTCGTCCACGAGCACCGCGAGGACCTCCCCCAAGCGCCTCCGACAAGCTCCGGTGCAGGGGGGACCCCCATCCTCGCCCACGTCCCGCACCCCAACGTCGTGCACCGCCAGCCCATCGTCCGCGGCGACGTCGCCGCCGCCCGGGAGCGGGCCGACGTGATCGTCCGGGGCGAGTACCGCTTCGGCATGCAGGACCAGGCGTTCCTCGGCCCGGAGTCCGGCCTCGCCGTCCCCGACGAGGACGGCGGTGTCCACCTCTACATCGCCACCCAGTGGCTCCACTCCGACCTGCGCCAGATCGCGCCCGTCCTCGGCCTGCCCGAGCGCAAGGTGCGCATGACCCTGGCCGGCGTCGGCGGCGCGTTCGGCGGACGCGAGGACCTGTCCATGCAGATCCACGCCTGTCTGCTGGCCCTGCGCACCGGCCGGCCCGTCAAGATCGTCTACAACCGCTTCGAGTCCTTCTTCGGGCACGTCCACCGCCATCCCGCGCGGCTGGCCTACGAGCACGGGGCCACCCGCGACGGCAGGCTGACGCACGTCACGTGCCGGATCGTGCTCGACGGCGGGGCGTACGCCTCCGCCTCCCCGGCCGTCGTCGGCAACGCGGCCTCCCTCGGCGTCGGGCCGTACGCCGTCGACGCCGTCGACATCGAGGCACTCGCCCTCTACACCAACAACCCGCCCTGCGGCGCCATGCGCGGCTTCGGCGCGGTCCAGGCGTGCTTCGCCTACGAGGCGCAGATGGACAAGGTCGCCAGGGAACTCGGCCTGGACCCGGTCGAGTTCCGGCAGCTCAACGCGATGGAACAGGGCACGCTCATGCCGACGGGACAGCCCGTCGACTCACCGGCGCCGGTCGCCGAACTCCTGCGCCGCGTCAAGGCGATGCCGATGCCGCCGGAGCGCCAGTGGGAGAGCAGCGAGGGGGCCGACGTACGGCAGCTGCCCGGCGGTCTGTCCAACACCACGCACGGCGAGGGCGTCGTACGCGGCGTGGGCTACGCGGTCGGCATCAAGAACGTCGGCTTCTCCGAGGGCTTCGACGACTACTCGACCGCGCGCGTCCGCATGGAGGTGGTCGGCGGCGAGCCGGTGGCCACCGTGCACACGGCGATGGCGGAGGTCGGCCAGGGCGGGGTCACCGTCCACGCGCAGATCGCCCGCACCGAACTCGGCGTCGCCCGGGTGACGATCCAGCCGGCCGACACCCGGGTGGGCTCGGCGGGTTCGACCTCGGCCTCCCGGCAGACCTATGTGACGGGCGGCGCCGTGAAGAACGCCTGCGAACTCGTCCGCGAGCGGGTCCTCGACCTCGGCCGCCGCAGGTTCGGGACCCACCACCCGGCCTGGGCCACCGCCGAACTGCTGCTGGAGGGCGGCAAGGTCGTCACCGACGGCGGCGAGGTGCTGGCGTCGCTGGCGGACGTCCTCGGCGACGAGGCGGTCGAGGTGGAGGAGGAGTGGCGGCACCGGCCGACCGAGGCGTTCGACCTGCGGACCGGCCAGGGCAACGGGCACGTCCAGTACACCTTCGCCGCGCACCGGGCGGTCGTGGAAGTCGACACCGAACTCGGCCTGGTCAAGGTGGTCGAGCTGGCCTGCGCACAGGACGTCGGCAAGGCGCTCAACCCGCTGTCGGTGATCGGCCAGATCCAGGGCGGCACGACCCAGGGGCTGGGCATGGCGGTGATGGAGGAGATCGTCGTCGACCCGCGCACCGCGAAGGTCAGGAACCCCTCCTTCACGGACTACCTGATCCCCACCATCCTCGACACCCCGACCATCCCGGTCGACGTCCTGGAACTGGCCGACACCCACGCCCCCTACGGCCTGCGGGGCGTCGGCGAGGCCCCGACGCTGTCCTCGACCCCGGCGGTCCTGGCGGCGATCCGCGACGCGACGGGCCTGGACCTCGACCGCACCCCGGTACGCCCGGAACACCTCACGGGCACCGCATGACCCCGTAGCCGCCGCGCCGGGCGACTCCCACGGTCGCCCCGACACCGATGACACACCCACGTCCGTCCTGGGCCGTCCCCCGGGCCGTGCACATCCCAACACCCTGTGAAACTTGGGAGACGGCACCATGACCCAGCAGTCCCTGACGCCCGCGACCCCGGCCGACGACACGCGCGGGGGGCCGCAGACCAACGGCAAGGTCGAACGCTTCAACCGCACCCTGCTCGACGAATGGGCCTACGTCCGGCCCTACACCAGCAACGACGAGCGCACCGCAGCCCTGACAGACTTCCTCCACACCTACAACCACCACCGCTGCCACACCACACTCGAAGGCCAGCCACCGATCAACCGTGTGAACAACGCTGCGGGTCAATACAACTAGCCGCACACCCGACACCCCCGCCCGCCACCGCAGTTGAGGAGACCGAGATGCTGGACCTCGCCGCCGAGCTCGACCGATGGGCCGCACAGGGGCGCGACTTCGCCGTGGCCACCGTGGTCGCCGTCGGCGGGAGCGCCCCGCGCGGGCCCGGCGCCGCCCTCGCGGTGGACGCCGACGGCACGGCGATCGGCTCGGTCTCCGGCGGCTGTGTGGAGGGCGCCGTGTACGAGCTGTGCATCCAGGCCCTCCGGGACGGCCGGAGCGTCGTGGAGCGCTTCGGGCACAGCGACGAGGACGCCTTCGCCGTGGGGCTCACCTGCGGCGGGGCGATCGACGTCCTGGTCACGCCGGTCCGGGCGGGCGATCCGGTCCGCCCGGTCGTCGCGCGGGCGCTCGCCGCGGCGGCGCGGGGGGAGGGCACGGCGCTCGCGCGGATCGTGTCCGGTCCCGCCGGGCCGACGGACCGGGCGCTGCTGGTGCGGCCCGACGGGGCCTACGAGGGCGGCCTCGGCGGCGCTCCCGGGCTGGACCGGACCGTCGCCGCCGAGGCCCGCGCCCTCCTGGACGCCGGCCGCACCGGCACCCTGGAGGTCGGCGCCCGCGGCGCGCGGTGCGGCGCGCCGCTCACGGTCCTGGTCGAGTCGTCCGTGCCGCCGCCCCGCATGATCGTCTTCGGCGCGGTCGACTTCGCGTCGGCACTGGTCCGGGTGGGCGCGTTCCTCGGCCACCACGTCACGGTGTGCGACGCCCGGCCCGTGTTCGCGACCCGGGCGCGCTTCCCCGAGGCCGACGAGATCGTGGTGGAGTGGCCGCACCGCTACCTGGAGCGCACCGAGGTGGACGCGCGTACGGTCCTGTGCGTACTGACCCACGACGCCAAGTTCGACGTACCCCTCCTCCGCCTGGCCCTGCGCCTCCCGGTCGCGTACGTCGGTGCCCTCGGCTCGCGCCGGACGCATCTGGACCGGACCCGGCGGCTGCGCGAGGCCGGTGTGGGCGAGCGGGAGCTGGCCCGTCTGCGCTCGCCGATCGGCCTGGACCTCGGGGCCCGTACGCCGGAGGAGACGGCCCTGTCCATCGCCGCCGAGATCGTCGCGCTCCGGCGCGGCGGCACCGGGACGCCGCTCACCGGGGCGCACACCCCGATCCACCACGACCCGGCCGGGCGGCCGGTGGCCGTGGGGTGACGGACGGCGTTCAGGCCGTCCTGAGCAGCTTGTTGACGCCCCGCCCGAACACCGTGCGGCCCGCGCCGGCCAGCAGCGGATCGAGGGCGGACGGCACCGCGCGCACCCGCAGTTCCTCGCGCCACAGCACCCGGGTACGGCCGCCAGGACCGGGGCGCACCTCCAGCTCGGCCCAGCCGAGGACCACCCGGCCGCGCTTCTCCAGCCGGCACAGCCCCGGCTTGCCGTCCCGCGGGGGCTGCCACACCGTCACCTCCATCGGGTCCTCGAAGGCGAGCGGGCCGAGGCCGGTGCGGGCCGTGATGCGGGTGCCGACCCGGGTCGGCGGCGCGGTGCGGACGGTGATGCGGGTCAGCGGGACCACCTCGGAGTGCCGGGGCCACTCGGTGAGCCGGCGCCATGCCTCGTCGATCGGAAGGGGAGCGGTGCGCTGGAGCAGGAAGTCGGCCACACCACGATCCTAAGGACAACACCCCCCGGAACAGGCGCTTCACCGGGTGCGGTCCCTCGGGGAGTTGCCCCGCCGCGTGTGTCGGGTTGACTTGTGTGCACGCACCGGCGGACGGGCGACGGAGGTGTGCGGTGCCGGGGATGGAGAGCGAGGAGGCGCGGCGGCGGTTCGCGGTGGCGCGGGTGGCACGGCTGGCCACGGTGGACGCCGCCGGGGTGCCGCATCTCGTGCCGGTGGTGTTCGCGGCGGTCGGCACGGACGGCCTGGTGACGGCCGTGGACGCCAAGCCGAAGACGACGACGCGGCTCAAACGGCTGCGCAACATCGCCGCGAGGCCGTCGGTGTGCCTGCTGGTGGACGCCTACGACGAGGAGTGGGACCGGCTGTGGTGGGTCCGGGCGGACGGTGAGGCCCGGGTCCTCGCCCCGGCGGACCCGGCGACCCGCACCGCATACACGACCGCCCTCGCCCTGCTGCGCGTCAAGTACCCGCAGTACACGACGAGTCCGCCGCACGGCCCGGTCGTCGCCGTCACCGTCCGCCGCTGGACGGGCTGGCGGGCGGCCGCCGGCTGACCGGGACACCGTGCGAGCGGCGTACGGCCGTACCGTGCGGGCAGGACGGTCATGGGCTTCGTGACCCGTTTCACGAACCGACCGGCCGGGGCGGGCCGGCCCGCCCGGTCTACTGCTCGGTGAGCAGGCCCGCGCGCAGTTGCTTCAGGGTGCGCGACAGGAGACGGGAGACGTGCATCTGGGAGATGCCCAGTTCCTGGCCGATCTCCTGCTGGGTCATGTCCTGGCCGAAGCGCATCCGCAGGATCCGCTTGGTCCGCTCGTCCAGGTCCTTCAGCAGCGGCGCCAGGGAGTGCAGGTTCTCCACCAGCTCCATGTCGGAGTCCTGCCCGCCGATCACGTCGGCGAGCGTCACCTTGCCGTTCCCGACGTCGTCGCCGCCGTCGTAGGGCATGTCGAGGGAGTCGCTGTTGTAGCCGTTGGCCGCGATCAGGCCGTCGACGATCTCCTCCTCGGGGCGGTCGAGATGGGCGGCGAGCTCCGCCACCGTCGGCTGCCGCCCGAGGCGCGCCTCCAGCGTCTCGCGGGCCTTCGCCAGCGCTATCCGCAGCTCCTGGAGGCGCCGCGGCACGTGCACCGCCCAGGTGGAGTCGCGGAAGAACCGTTTGATCTCCCCGACGATGTAGGGGATCGCGAACGTCGTGAACTCGTTCTCCCGTGACAGGTCGAAGCGGTCGATGGCCTTGATGAGGCCGATCATGCCGACCTGGACCATGTCCTCGTCCACCTCGCGGCGCGTCCGGCGGGCCGCGTAGTGCACCAGGGACATGTTCATCTCGATCAGCGTGTTCCTGGCGTACGCGTACTCCGGCGTGCCCTCCTCCAGCACCCGCAGTCGCTCGAAGAACACCTTCGACAGCTCCCGCGCGTCCCGCGGGGAGACCCTCCTCGTGTCCTCGACGCGGCGCGGCCCGGTGGCCTCGGCGTCGCGCCGAGCGGTGACGGGTGCGGTGCTCGTGGCGGCGGTCGGCATGACCGGCTCTCCTTCCAGCAGACACATCGGGACCGGATGGCGCGCACCTGCCCGACCGCCACGGGTCAATGCGTTACACATGACAAGCTTTCACGGAATCTTCACATTCATTTCCGGGACGTCCCGCATGCTCGATTCCGGGCAGGTACGGCCGAACCGGAGGCCGGACGGGCCGGAAGAAGCGGCGTCACGACCGCCGGAACCGTGTCGTAGGCTCACGGCGACCGTCGCGGTGCAGGGCGGTCGTCGCGGTGGAGCGGGAGGAATCCGAAGGTGACAGAGAACGACGGGACACGGCAGCTGGCCGATCTGCTGGCCGCCCGGCACGAGGACTTCACCACCGAGTGGGTGGAACGGGTGGCCGAGTCCATCGGCGGCAGGATCACCCTGAGCGAGCTCACCCAGGAACTCGGCGAGCTCTACTCCTCGCTGGTGCGGGCCGTGCGGGCCGGCGGCACCGACACCCGGGGCGACCACTTCGCCGAGACCCGCAGCCTCCTCGTCGAACTCTCCCGCGGCAGGGCCCGGCAGGGCTTCAGCCCGACCGAGACCGCCGTGAGCGTCTTCTCCCTCAAGCAGGTCCTCGAACCGGTCCTGACCGCCGAGGAGGGCGCCCGGCACGTGCAGGCCTACCTCGAGTTCTCGCGGCTCCTCGACGACCTCGGCCTGTTCACGGTGGAGACGTACGCCAGGACCCGGGAGGAGATCATCTCCTCGCAGGCCGACCAGCTCCTCGAACTGTCCACGCCCGTCGTCAAGCTGTGGGACGGGATCGTGGCCGTCCCCCTGGTCGGCACGCTCGACTCGGCACGGACCCAGGTCGTCATGGAGAAGCTGCTCCAGGCGCTCCTCGACTACAACTCCACCCACGCCATCGTCGACATCACCGGTGTGCCCGCCGTGGACACCCAGGTCGCCCAGCACCTGCTGAAGACCGTGCTCGCGGCCAAGATGATGGGCGCCGAGTGCGTGATCTCCGGCATCCGCCCGCAGATCGCGCAGACCATCGTCGCGCTCGGCATCGAGTTCGGCGACATCGCCACCAAGGCGACCCTCGCCGACGCCCTGCGCCACGCCCTCACCGAGATCGACCGCGCCGCGCAGGTGACGGTCAGGTCCGGGAGGCTGCTGTGACGGAACGCGTGCCGATCCTCCAGATCGGCGACGTCCTCCTGGTGTCCATCCAGGTGGACCTGGAGGACCAGATGGTCCTCGACCTCCAGGAGGACCTCTCCGCCAGGATCGTGGAGGCCGGGGCGCGGGGCGTCGTCATCGACATCTCCGCCCTGGAGATCGTCGACTCCTTCGTGGGCCGGATGCTCGCCACCACCGCGGCCATCTCCCGGGTGCTCGGCGCCGAGACGGTCGTCGTCGGCATGCGCCCGGCGGTCGCCATGACCCTCGTCGAACTAGGGCTCTCCCTCGGCGGCGTGCTCACCGCGATCAACCTGGAACGGGGCCTCGCGCTGCTGCGCCGACGTGCCGCCCAGGAGGCCGGGGGGCCGGCGGGCGCGACGGCGGAGCGTCCGTGAGAGCCACTCCGCCGGACGGGGCGCCGGGGCAGGAGGTGACCATCGTCGCGAGCGGCGACGTCGTGGCGGCCCGGCAGGCCGTCAGGTCCCTCGCGCAGCAGGCCGGTCTCTCGCTCGTCGAGCAGACCAAGCTGGTCACCGCCGCCAGCGAACTCGCCCGCAACACCCTGGTCTACGGTGGTGGCGGACGCATGGAGGCGTACGGCGTCCAGGCCGACGGCCGTCGTGGTGTGCGGCTCAGGTTCGCCGACAGCGGCCCTGGCATACCCGACGTCGACCTGGCGCTGACCGACGGCTGGACGTCCGGCAAGGGCATGGGACTCGGACTCAGCGGCGCCAAACGCCTGGTGGACGAGTTCCAGCTGGAGACCGAGGTCGGGAAGGGCACGGTCGTCACGGTGGTGAAGTGGGCACGATGAACGCGGCTCCATGGTTCTCCGAGGCCGAGGAGGTCGTCTGGCTGCGGGTGGGCGACGCCCTGCCCTCCGCCGCCCGCCGCGAGGGCTCCGGCCTCGCCCGGCGCATCGGCCTCTCCGCGCACCGCGCCTCGGAGATCGAGCTCGCGCTCACGGAGGCGGCCACCAACCTCCAGCGGCACGCCGTGGACGGCGCCCTCGCCCTGCGCCTCGTCAGGACCCGGGACCGGGCCGCCGTCGAATTCCTCGCCCTGGACAGCGGACCCGGCATCGCGGACGTCCCCCACGCGCTCACCGACGGCTCCTCGACGCGCGGCACCCTCGGCGTCGGACTCGGCGCGATCGCCCGCCTCGCGGACGACTTCGACATCCACTCCCTGCCGGGCCGCGGTACGGCGCTCAGCGCCCGCTTCTGGTCCGGCCCGGCGCACGCGGGCCGGCCCGCGGGAGCGTCCCCCGCCGTCGAGGCGTCCGGCCTCACCCGCCCCATCAGCGGCGAGGAGGTGTGCGGCGACACCTGGGCCGTACGCGGAGTCCCCGGCGACACCCACGAGGACACCGTCGTCCTGGCCCTGATGTGCGACGGCCTCGGCCACGGACCACAGGCCGCGCGAGCGGGCGAGGCGGCGCGCACGGCGTTCCGGGAGACCACCGCCACCGGCCCGCAGGGCGTCCTCGTCGACCTGCACCGCGCACTGCGCGCGACCCGGGGGGCCGCCGTCGCCGTCGCCCGCGTCGACGCCGAGGAGGGCACGGTCGACTTCTGCGGCGTGGGCAACATCAGCGCCTTCCTCGTCGGCGACACCAGGACCGCCCTGCTGTCCAGCCCCGGCATCGTCGGCCACCAGCTGCCCCGGCTGCGCTCGGCACGGCACCGCCTGGAGCGGGGCAGCGTACTCGTCATGCACTCCGACGGGCTCAGCGACCGCTGGGCGCCCGCCGACTTCCCTGGCCTGTTCGGGCGCGGGGCGAGCGTGATCGGGGCACAGCTGCTCCAGCAGACCGGGGTGCGGCGCGACGACGCCGGTGTGCTCACGGCGAAGGTCGTACGCCGCCCGCCCGAGCGCCGCGCGCCGGAAGGTCTCTCCCCGTGACCGGGGCCGCGGGGGAGCCGGTCGTCCTGGTCACGCTGCCGATCTCCGGGCCGCGCGACGCGTTTGTGCTGCGCAGGCACGGGCAGATGAGCTGCCGGGCACTGAGCCTGGAGGGACCGGAACAGATCCGGTTCGTGACCATCCTCAGTGAGGCCGCGCGCAGTCTGCTCGGAGCGACCGGACTGACCGCCGCCCTCGCCGTGGTGCCGGGTGCACCCGCGATGCTCACGGTGACGTTCGTTTGGGAAGGGAGGGAGCGGCCCGCCGCCGACCTGGTCGCGGCCGCAAGGCGATTGCTGCACCACGTCGTGTACGCGGATTCGCCGACGCCCGTCCTCGTGCTCGGACAGCTCCTGCCGCGCCACGACGGCGCGTCGGACGCACGCATCGCCCGGGCCCGTGACGAGCTGGCCGCCCTGCGGGCCGTAGACATGAGCGAGGAACTTCAGCACCAGAACCGGGACCTGCTCGCCGCGTTGCAGGAGGCACGGGCACGGCAGGAGGAGTCGGAGCGGCTCAACGCCGAACTGGAGGAGACCAACAGGGGCGTCATGGCCCTGTACTCCGAGCTGTCCAAGGAACTGGAGGACACCAACAGCGGGGTCGTCGCCCTCTACGCCGAACTGGAGGACAAGACCCGCCGACTGCGGCTGGCCGACGAGGAGAAGACGCGGTTCTGGGCCAACGTCAGCCATGAGCTGCGCAGTCCGGTCAACGCGGTGATCGCCCTCACCCGGCTCCTGCTCGCACCCGACGCCGAGCCCCTCACCGAGGAACAGCGCCAGCAGGTGTCCCTCGTGCTGTCCTCCGGCACGACGCTGCTCGCCCTCGTCGAGGAACTGCTCGACACCGCGAAGGCCGAATCCGGCCGCCTGGAAGCCCAGTTGAGCACGGTCGACCTGCGCACGCTGCTGCACCAGCTCCGGGGCACGCTCGGCGGCATGGCCAAGGACGGGGTCCGCTTCACCGTGCCCGACACCGACCTCGTGGACCCGGCCACCGGGACCGCGCGCCCCCTGGTGACCGACGAGGTCATGCTCACCCGGGTGCTGCGCAACGTGCTGTCCAACGGACTGAAGTTCACCGACACCGGCGAGGTGCGGCTCGACGTGACGCACGAGGTGCGCGACGGCACACCCTGGGCGGTGTTCGTCGTCACGGACACCGGCATCGGCATCCCCGAGGACCAGCAGAATCGTGTCTTCGAGGAGTTCTACCAGGTACGCGGCCCGCACCAGCGCGGCAGGTCCGGTACCGGACTCGGACTGCCGTACGCCCGCAAGCTCACCGAACTCCTCGGCGGCAGGCTCACGTTGAGCAGCGAGCCCGACCACGGCACCCGCGTCAGCGTGGAACTGCCGGCCGGGCCCGGCGACCAACTCCCCAGGGCCACCGGCCCGGCGGCGGACGGCCCCCGCACGCCCCGGTTCGGCCATGTGATGATCGTGGACGACGATCCGGCCTTCGTGGCCAGCCTGCGGCCCGCGCTCGACACCCTCGCCGGACGGGTCACGGAGATCTCCGACAGCTCCGAGGCGCTGCGCGCCATGCGGCAGCGGCGCCCCGACGGCGTCCTGCTCGACCTGTTCATGCCCGCGCCCGACGGCTACCGGCTCCTGGAGGCCATCGCCGCCGACCCCGACCTGGCCCCGATCCCCGTGGTGGTCCTGACCTCGGCGTCCCACGGCGACATCGACCGCTCCCGGCTCGGCACGGCCCGCGCGGTGCTCGGCAAGACCCACCTGACCACGGACAGCCTGGCGGCGGCGCTGGGCCCGCGGCCCGGCACCCGCCCGGCCGCACCGGGCGGGACGACGGTGGCACACCCGGCGGCACACCCGGCGGCACACCTGGCGGAGAGCGACGGGAGCGACGCATGAGCGTCCCCGTGGTCCGCAGCGGCGCCCCGGCCGCCCAGGACGGCGCCCCGGCGCTGATCCTCGTCGTCGACGACAACCCCACCAACCGGTACGTGCTCACCACCAGCCTGCGCCGGGCGGGCCACGACGTGGTCGAGGCGCCGGACGGAACGGCGGCGCTCGACCTCCTCGCCGCCACGGGCGAACTGCCCGAGGCCGCCATCGTGGACGTCAGGCTGCCCGACATGACCGGCTTCGAGGTGTGCGAACACATCAAGGCCGAGCCGAGGACCGCCGGACTGCCCGTCATCCACATCTCGGCGTCCGCCATCAGCGTCGACGACCGGACCCAGGGACTCAACCGGGGCGCGGACGCCTATCTGACCGAGCCCATCGCCCCCGACGAACTGCTGGCCACCGTCAGCGCCACCCTGCGCTACACCCGCGCCCGGCGCCGCGCCGAGTCCCTCGCCCGGCGGCTCGTCCAGCTCAACAGCACGACCCTGGCCCTCTACAGCGCCACGGAGGCCGGCACGCTCGTACGCGCCGCCGCCGAGGGAGCCGCCGCGATCCTCGCGACGACCGCGGCGGCCGCCCTGACCTCACCGCAGGGCAGACACCTCCGGGCCGTCCGCGGCTCGGGCACCGCGACCCATGTGCGGGACACCGCGGCGCTGCCCGTGGGCACCGAGGGGGACACACCGTACGAGGCGCTGAACGGCCACAGCCTGCGCTACCGCACGGGCGCCGCGGTCGACGTGATGAACGCGGCGGACCTGCCGCTGCTCGCGGGTGCACCGGACGTACGGACTCCGCGGGGTGCTCCGGACGTACGGACTCCGCGGGGGGTGCCGGACGTACGGACTCCGCGGGGTGCACCGGACGTACAGGATCCGCGTGGTGCACCGGACGTACCGGGTGCGCGGGACGTACCGGATGCGGCCGTGCGGGAGGGCCGCCTCGCCGTGGCCATGGCCCGCGCCAAACACGGCAGGGCGCCCGTCGTCATCGCGGTCCCCGCCGCCGCCGTGACGCACGACGACGACCGCGACCTGCTCCTCCAGCTCGTGCACGCCACCGCGCTCGCCCTGGAGGCGCTGCGCGCGTACAGCGAGGAACACGCCCTCGCGCTCACCCTGCAACGCAGCTTCCTCCCGGAACGGCTCCCCGAGAGCCACCGCGCGCGGATCGCCGTACGGTATCTGCCGGCCAGCGAACAGGCCGAGATAGGCGGCGACTTCTACGAGGCGCTGAACACACCGAGCGGTCTGGTCGTCGCGGTCGGCGACGTGGCCGGTCACTCGCTGGACGCGGCGATGGCCATGGGCCAGATCCGGCACGCCCTGCGTGCCTACGCCATGGACGACCACGCGCCCCACCAGATCCTCGACCGCCTCGACCGGCTGCTCGTCACCCAGCTGCCCGGCACGACCGTCACGCTCTGCGTCATCCAGATCCCGGCGGAGACGAACAGGCTGCGCATCGCCAACGCGGGCCACCTGCCGCCGCTGCTGCGTCCGCCCGCCGGGTCCGCGGTCTACATCACCGACCACGGGCCCCTGCTCGGCCTGGGCCTGGAGCATCCGCCGCCGGTGGAGGTCGACGTCGCCCCCGACACGGACGTGCTCCTCGTGACGGACGGCCTGATCGAACGCAGGGGCACCGACCTCCAGGCGAGCCTCGACGACCTCGCGAAGGCGCTGACGGAGGCTCCGCGGGACACCGAACGGATCTGCGACACACTGCTCGCGCGGTTCCCGCTGGACGGCACCGACGACGTGGCCCTGATGGCCCTGCGGGTCCTTCCCCTGGCCCCCTGACTCGGGCCCACCGCCACGAACGACACCCGTGGCCGCTCGTCGGTCCGAGATCTCCCTTCCCCTTCGCGGTGGCGTCGAGCAGCTGACCGGGGCGAGCAACGGCGACGACAACGGCGAGCCGCGACCGACGGCCACCCCTTCTGGCTCCCCGAACCCGGCACCTGGACCACTGCCACCGACCTGCACCCCGGCGAACTGCTCAGGACCAGCGCCGGCACCCACGTCCAGATCACCGCCGTAGAACGCTGGACGGCCCAGGCGGCCACGGTCCACAACCTGACGGTCAGCAACACCCATACGTACTATGTGCTGGCGGGCGAGACTCCGGTCCTCGTCCATAACGCCGGTGCGCGCAGCAACCCTGAGCAGGTCTGTCCCATCGGCAACTACGCCGTGGAGTCCATTCCGGCGCGCAGCAAGTCGCAGCGGTTCACGGATGAGGAACACGATCAGATCGACGATCTGGGCTTCCAGTATGGGTGCCACACTTGCGGAATACTCGATCCCGGCGGTAACGGGAGATTCGTCCCGGATCATCAGCCGATCAGCTCATGGGTTCCGGACGGTACGCCCCAGCGGCTCTATCCGCAGTGCCGCCCGTGCAGCAGCCGACAAGGCGGCTGGGCAGGCCGGTTGAAGAACGTGATGAGAGGGCTCTATGACGCAGCAGCCAAGAATTGACGGGCGCCGATGGTTGGAGACGGACGGCGGCCCTGTCCTTCTGTGTCCGGTTTCGCTGCTCTCCTCGTGGACGGGATACAACGGTGACTATGACCTCGTCATCGAGATGACGGATGCGGGTCACACCGAGTGTTATGTCCTGGCGGAGAAAAACGTGGTGATTCTCGGGGACGAGCCGCTGCCGACCACGATCATCGAGTCACGGTCACTGATCGTCCAGTGGATCTCCGGGAACTCCGAGGAGGACATGCGGAGGTATGCCTCCGAGGTCGACCTCGATGCCATCGCATGGCGTGCAGGTCCTGTGCTGGAATCCGACGGGAGCCTCGCACTCATGGACGCGGCGACACCCGGCGACGAAGCAACAGAAGGGGATGTGTTCGTCTTCGATCTCAGAGCTGGCAGATTTCGTGTCGACAGCGCGGAAGTACCCCTTGCTTCGCATACTGCGGCGAAGCTGCACCGCCTGGTTTCGCTGACGGTCTGATCTGCCTCGGCAGCAGAGAGGACGGGCTCGCAGCCTCAGCTGTGGGCCCGTTCCGCGAGCGTGACGACCGACGAATCCGGTAACGCGGTCAGGAGGATTGCACGGTTCGATGTGAACCCCAATAGCGCTCACGTTCAGAAACTGGGACCGCACCTGAATCTGGAAACTCGGATCAATGGAAAGACGGTTACTAGTGGCCCGTTCATAGGTGACTGGGGGAGACGTAATGATGAAAGTATTGCGCGACGATTCGACGTTCGTCAAGCGAGTGGGAAGATGTCGCCATCGGCATCGACGCAGTGCGGGTTCCGTGAAGCGGCTTGGTGCAACTGGCCTTGAAATGGAGTAATTGGGTTTCCATGCATTATCCAGCGGCCCCATTGGATCTGTTTCCGGTGGGGCCTTTGGGCTGTCTGGCGGCGGTAGTTGACGGCAACGCCAGCGGACGGGTGCTGCACCAAGTGGTGGTTCGTCGCCGTCGAGTAGTTGGCCGAGCTTCGCGCCCGTGTCGAGGCGCTGGAGTCGGGTGGCGGCGAGCGGGGCCGCTGACCCGCCGTGCCGGGTGGCCCGGGGGCGTTCAGATTTTCTCTACGAGGTTCAAGGCGTCGCCCGCCATCTGAGCCGGCCAAACATCGCCGGCCGACCCACCGTCGGGTAAGCAGTCAGCGCCCGTCCTGGGTGACTGAGGGCGGCCGGGCCCAGACGTGAGCGGGTCTCAACCTGGCACGGCCGGGAGCAAGTTGTGGGCGTGGATCCCTCGCGCGTCGCACAGCAAGTTGTTGCCTACGACCGTCCTACGGCCGGATCACAGGCACAGGGCTGACCAGGGGGTCAACCCTCAGCATCCGTCGCCGGGCTCACCGAGAGCGGTGGCCGACGTCGCCTCCGGCGGGGAGCGAAGCTCCCGGCGCCCCGCCGTCGGCCGATCTCTCTGCGCCCGGCCTCCGGGTCCGACCACTGCCGTCCAGTCCGCGGCAGTTCCCCACGGACGCACGTCGAGCCTGAGCATCAACGGCCTCGCGGTCTGGCGACTGCCTGATGCCGGGATGTCCAGAACCTGGCTGCTGGCGCAGCAAATTGTCCCGTTGGATAGCCCACGAACTATCCAAGGGGAAGAGGGCCGACCCAGGGGCCGACCCTCAACGCGCGTCGCCGGGCTCACCGTCGGGCGGGTGGCCGGCGTCTCCTCCCGCAGGGGAGCGAAGCTCCCGCCGCTCGTCGTCGGCCGACCGCTCCCGCCCCGGCCCCCGCGCTGCCGGACTGGCCGACGCACGCGCTGGCCGAGGGCCGCCCTGGCGGCCGACCGCCGAGCCCGAGAGCCCCGAGACCGCCCACCTGCCCGGGTCGGGGCCCGGATCTGGCAGGCCACCAGTCCAAGATCGCGTCAACATCCGCGCTGCGGATCGTGAACGCGGCAGGTGGACAGGAGGCGAAGGGGGATCAGTCGGTGGCCTTGGGGTGTCCGGTGCCTGCGTAGGTGATCCAGGCGGTGCGGTTGGTGTCGTCGACGAGGTACCAGATGCGGCCGCCGCCGGTGACCTCGTACTGCCAGTGTTCCAGCGTCTGCCCCTTCCAGAGGGTGGAGCCGAGCTTGCCCCTGAGCCGGTGGTGGCGTGCGGGGTCATCGGTGGCGCGCGGAGTGGATCGAATCTTGTCGAAGGCGCGGCGGAGGTTGCCTGCTGCGTGGCGGGAGAGGTTCTCCCAGCCGTTGGCGGCCTCGGTGTTGGCGAAGCGCAGGTCGAACTCGTTGCCCACCGGGGGTGGGGCCGCGCGGCCACCGCGTTTGGGGCTCACTCGCTGGTCTCGCCCTCGGGCGCGGGGACAGGGCCGAGGTCGCCGTCGGGCTCGCGGGTGAGGAGGGCGTGCAGGGCGGGGTCGGCGTAGATCTCGGCACTGTGTCTCCACTGGGCCAGCAGCAGCGCGATGGGAGCAAGGTTCTCCAGCGCAGCAGCCCCGCGGGCGGTGTCCACCAGTTCGCCGAGCATCGCTTCGACGTCGTCCTCGGGGAGGAAGACCGACCAGGGCAGAGCATCCGGCAGGGCTTGACGCAGGGCGGCGGTGTTCTCGGTGCGGACCAGCCCGGCGAGCAGACGGGCGGTGAAGTCGATCACGGTGGAGTCCTGCTGCAGCTGGTCGGCGCGAATGAGCGCCAGGTCGCCCGCGTCGCGTCGGCGCAGGCGCAGGGCGCGGACCACGTCCAGGCGTCGGGCGGTGGCAGCCGGGTGGTGGAGCAGCTCGCTGAAGGGCACGTCCTCGTAGGCCGTCGTCATGACATCCACAGTAGCTCGGATGTCCTGCTGGGGGTAGCAGGTCGCGGGCGGGGCGCCGCCCGGCAAGGAGATGATCGCGCGAGGCCGCTGGGGTGGGTGCGCTGAATGAGCGGTGGACAGTGATGGTGCCTGCATCGAGGTTGCGATTTTTCCGGTGGAGGTCGACATCGCCCGAGCCGTGAGGCTCGCCGCCTCTTCCGTGCCGGTCCGGCCGGTTTCGACGGCCCGGTCGGACCGGCGGACCGGATCACCGGGTCAGGTGCTCAGGAGCCGGTTGAAGAAGGAGCGGTATCGGCGCAGCGCCCTGCGCAGCTCCTCCGTGTCCACGCCCTCGCCCTGGCCCCACTGTCCCTCCAGCTCCTTCTTGTGGTGGGCGAACGTGGTCGCGAGGGTCTGCATGACGTCCGCGACGAGCGCGTCGGCGTCGTGCACGGCCTCGCGGGGGTCGTCGACGAACCTGCTCTGGGTCCTCTGCCAGCGCTCACGGAAGGCACGGTCCTCCTCGTCGCCGAGGAGCTGCGGCATCTCGTCGTCGTCGGGGCCGGAGGCGTCCGGCGTGCCGGGGTGGACGGGAGCGTCGGCGGAGGTCTCCGCCGGGTCCGACGAGCGGGGCTGTGGCTCGGGCCGTGACTGTGACTGTGGCTGGGCGAGGTCCTCGGTGCTCAGACCGCTGGTGCTCCGGTCGGTGTCGTGCGTGCTGTGCATGGCGTTCCTCCATCCCGCGTTCGGGGCTGTGTCAGGACCGGGTGGTCCGGCCATCCGGCGTTCGGGGCCGCGTCAGGTCCGGGCGGTCCGGGTCCGGCCGTCGTCGGAGAGCAACTCGTCGAACAGTGCGCGGTAGTGCACCATGGCGCCGCGCAACTGCTCCGTCGTCGTCCTGTCGCCGTGGGCGCGGGCCTCCACCTCGTGCGCGGCCCGGTAGTGCTCCAGGGTGCTGCCGTGCTCGACCGAGAGGTCCCGCATCTGCTGGTCGAAGTCCTCGGTGGGGTAGCCGCGGTCGTGCATCAAGGAGGTGACCAGCCGGTCGGCGTCGTGCACCGCGTCCCGGGGCCGGTCCACGAACTCCTCCTGGACGCCGCTCCACTCACGCGCGTACCGCTCCCGCGCGTCCGTGGGCAGCGGCTTGATGTCCAGCGCGTCGTGCCGCCGCTCGCGTTCCCTGAGCTCCCGCTCGGCCGCGCGCCGGCTGTCGGCCCCCTCGACGGTCCTTTCGTACTCGGGCCCGAAGCGCTCACGCAGACGACGGCGCCGTGACAACAGCGCGACCGCCACGGCGGCCAGGACCAGCACCACCACGACCGGAATGATGATCGCCAGCAGGGTTCCGGTGGACATGGACACACCCTCCTCACCGAAGTGCGACAGACACCCATCGGGTTCCCACCCGTCCCCACGCAAACCTCCGCGCGGCGGCCGTCGGGCCACGCTCCGTCACCAGGGGAATTTTGCCCCGCACGGATAACCTTTCAGGGGTTTCGCCCAACTTTATTGGCGATATGATGGAGACCGTGGGACTGGATCACACCTCGCTGACCACTCTCGCCGCCCTCGGCGACGACCTGCGGCGCCGCATGTTCGAGTTCATCCGGCAGGAGCGGCGTCCGGTCACACGCGAGGAGGTCGCCGAAGAACTCGGCGTCTCCCGCAAGCTGGCGGCGTTCCACCTGGACAAGCTGGTGGACGTCGGTCTCCTCCGGGCCCACTACGGATCATCCACGGGCATCCGCAAGGTCGGCCGCCGGCCCAAGGTGTACGAGCCGGTGACCGAGGCCATCGCGGTGACCATCCCCGAGCGCCGTTACGGCATGCTCGCCGACGTCCTCACCGAGGCCGTGCTGACCGAGGCGGCGGAGGAATCGGCCCGCGATGCCGCGCTCCGCGTGGCGTTCCAGCGCGGGGAGACACTGGGCGGCGCCCAACGCGAGCGAGTACGTCCCGGACGGCTCGGCGCCGAGCGTGGGCTGAGCCTGGCCGCCGAGACACTCGAGGAGCTCGGTTTCGAGCCGGAGCGCGTCGCGTCCACCCTGCTGCGACTGCGCAACTGCCCCTTCCAGCCACTGGCGGCCAAAGCCCCGGAACTGGTGTGCGGTGTCAATCAGGCTTTCCTGTCCGGCTACCTGCGCGGCCTGGGAAGCGACAGGACCATCGCGGTGCTCGCCCCTCGACCGGACTCGTGCTGCGTCGAACTGCGTGGCGAGGACGAGGTCGCAGGCGCCCCGGGGTCCTGAGCTCCATGCACGTGACCGTCTGGAGTCACGATGAGTTCCCCCCGTTCCGCTGAAGTCACCCTGAGAGGATTCGGAGCGGGCTGTGCCGTCGCCAACGTGGTGCTGCACACGCTCCTGATCCCCGATCATCTTGAGGAAAAGTTCTACATCGGTTTCCTGTTCGCCGTGGGCAGCGCCGTCATGCTCGGCGTGGCCGTGGCACTCGTCGTCATGAAGCGTCCCTCGGCCGCTTGGCTGACCGGGACGGTCGTCAGCCTCGGCATGATCGTCGGTTTTCTGTTGTCCCGCACCGTCGGTCTGCCGGACGGCTACTACGAACGCGGCTGGGAGGTGCCCTACGGCCCACTCTCCCTGCTGGTCGAAGCGCTCTTCGTCGTAGCGTTCCTCGCCTGGCTCCGCGGCGCGGCGGCCCACGCCACCGAGCCCGGAGTGCCACCCCGGACGGCCCACGAGCCGGTCTCACCGGGGCACGGCAGAGCAAAACACTGAAGAAGCCCTATGAACGTCCACGGGAACCGGGTCGCGCGCTCATGGCGGTGACCCGGCCCGTGTCAGTGCCGCGCGAGTTCCGCCAGCCACGGATGCCCGGGATGGATACGTCCCAGCCACCCGCGGAGAACGTCGCGCCGCTCCCGGCCCAGCAGGGGCAGGACCCCGTCGAAGTCCGTGTGGTCCTTGGGCCGTGGCGCCTTCGCCTTGAACAGCAGCGCCAGTTCCGGCACCAGATAGGGGATGCCGTCCGCGGTCCGCTCGATGATCGCCTCGTACGGCAGCCGCAGCGTCTCGTCCCGCCGGCAGATCCACGTCCCGCCCTCGTGCGGCTCGCGGAAGACGTCGAACAGGAACCGCCCGCTCGCCGGATCCCGCAGCCAGGTCTGACGCGTGGCCCCGAGCGCCTCGGCGCCGGCACCCGCCCAGACCCGCCCCGAGCCCACCGCGTCGAACGCGTACTCGGGGAAGCGGGCCCGGATCTCCGCGAACCCCGCCGCGGGCACGGCGATCTCCAGATCACCGTGCGGCCGCGACTGCCCGCCGCGGAACAGATCCAGCGCCCATCCCGCCACGACGCACCAGGGCACCCCGACCCCACCCAACCGCTCCGCGACCCGCCCCGGCCGCCAGGCCCCCACCCAGCGGGCCTCCAACTCGTCCGTACCGAGGACAACACCACCGGGCGGCAGGGATTCGCTCATCGGAACAACCTACTGCCGTCGGAGCCGGTCGCGGCGCCTCGGAACGGGCGTGCTGGTCGCTGCCCTTGGTGAGCGGCTGTGACCAGCGCCTCTCAACGGGTCCTAGCCGAAGCGGCCCTCCACGTAGTCCGTGGTGCGTGGGTCCGCCGGACCGGCGAACATCGTGGCCGTCGGGCCGTGTTCGATGATCGCGCCCGGGGTGTTCTGTTCCGCGAGGAAGAACGCGCACTGGTCGGAGACGCGGGCCGCCTGCTGCATGTTGTGGGTGACGATCACGATCGTGACCTCGTGGGCCAGTTCGCGGATCGTCTCCTCGATGCGCCGCGTGGACGTGGGGTCGAGAGCCGAGCAGGGCTCGTCCATCAGCAGGACCTCGGGCCGCACCGCGAGGGAGCGGGCGATGCACAGGCGCTGCTGCTGGCCGCCGGAGAGCGCGCCGCCCGGCTGGCGCAGCCGGTCCCGCACCTCCTTCCACAGGCCCGCCTTGGCCAGGCACTCCGCCACCAGGTCGTCCTTGTCGCCGCCGCCCATCCGGGTGCCGGTGAGCTTCAGGCCGGACGTGACGTTGTCGTAGATGGACATCGCGGGGAACGGGTTCGGCTTCTGGAAGACCATGCCGATCTTCCGGCGCGCCTCGGTCAGCCGCTGCCCGGCCGCGTAGATGTCCTGGTCGTCCACGAGGACCTCGCCCGCCAGCGACGCGGAGGGGACGAGTTCGTGCATGCGGTTGAGGATGCGCAGGAACGTCGACTTGCCGCAGCCGGAGGGGCCGATGAGCGCCGTGACCAGGCCGGCGGGCATGGTCAGCGACACCCGGTCGAGGACCTTGTGGTCGCCGAACCACGCCGAGATGCGGCGCGCTTCGAGCGTCGCGCCGCTCACCCCGGGCACGGCCGGGAGGGGCAGTGTGGTCTCGGTCTGGGTCGTCTGGTCGGTCACGGTTCGTCCTTCGTCGGCGGTGGAGCGGCTTCGGCGGCGCGGAGCGCGGTCATAGCAGGTTCGGCAGGAGCATCAGCGCCTGGTCCGCGGTGAAGAGGCCCAGCGCGCCCAGGAGCGGGACGCCCACCACCCAGGTGTGCGGCCGGCCCCAGCGGGTGCGGGCCCAGGTGAGGGCGGCGGCGGCGAGGACGAGGCCCTGGCCCCACAGCACGAGCGGCAGCCAGGCCGAGGTCCCGGTGGCCATCGGCTTCTCCTCCTCGGGCAACGAACCCGCCGCGAGCGCCGGCGCCGGAGTGGGCTGCGCGTTCGAGATCAGGTCCGCGTCCACGCGCAGGATGCCCCGGGGCATGAACGGGGTGCCGTCGGCCGTGATGAGGGTGAGCCGGCCGTGGCCCGCGGCGGGCGCGGCCGGCTGGGGGTCGCCGGCCCTGCGCGGCCCGATCACCTGATAGACGTGCTTGCCCTGGCCCGTCGTCACGGTGAACCTGTCGCCCGTGTTCAGCTCGCCCAGCCGCCGGAAGGGTCCGCCGTACGTCGCCTGGCGGGCCATGACGACGCTCACCCCCGTCTGACCGGGCAGGGGCGTGTCCCGGCGGTGGCCGGGGCCGTGGGACAGGTCGTCGGCGGTGGTGCCCTCGTGGACGACCTCGCGCAGCCCCAGCGCGGGGATCTCCAGGAGGGCCACGGGCTCTCCGGGTCCGGGCGCCCGGCCGCCGCCCGCGGACTGCCCGATGGGGGCGACGCCGTTGGCGAGCTCGGAGCGGAAGGTGGCGTAGTCGACCTGCCGGTCACGGGCGTGCCGCAGGTTGCCGACCAGCCCGGCGTCGGCGACGAAGCCGAGCAGCACCGCGGCCAGGATGGTGAGCGCGGCACTGGTGACGCGCAGTCCGGGTCCTGCGACCGGGCGCGTCGGGCGGAGGGGGCGGCGCGCCCCGCCGGGCCCGGGAGTCGGCACGGAGCCGGCTGCCACGGGCCCGGAGGGGGCGGAGACGGGTGCGGTCATCCGATCCTCACCGAGACGGAGGTCGCGCTGCCGTCGGCGTACCCGCCGCGCTTCGCCGTGACGGTCACGGTCAGCCTGTGGCCGCGGTCCGAACGGGTCGGCGTGTACGTCGACCTGGTGGCACCGGTGATGGTCCTGCCGTCACGCTTCCAGACGTAGCCGTACGAGGTCGCCGCCGGCGTCCAACTCCCGGACTTGGCGGTCTGCCGGTAGCCGACCCTGTGGGTGCCGGAGATCGAGGGCTTCGTCCCGGCCTTCAGGGCCGGGCCGAGCGCCACGGTCACGGCCGGGCTGGTCGACGCCGTGCTGCCGGTGGTGTTCCTGCCCGTCGCCCGGCAGGCCACCTTGTGCTTGTACTCGGTGCCGCCGAGCGTGCGGGTCCTGCCCGTCTGGCCGCCGATCACCTTGCCGTCCGTCAGCCAGGCGTACGACACGGAGGACGCGCCGCCGAAGGACACCGAGCAGGTCACGGTGGAGCCGGCGCGCGCGGTGCCGGTGACCCTCGCGGCCGTGACGACCGCCGGCGGCTTGATCTTCACCGTGTACGACAGCGCCCCGGAGACCGACGGGCCGTACAGCGCCGGATCCGCCGGGGTGAACCGCGCCGTGAGGCTGTGCGTGCCGACGGCCGGCGAGCCGGTGCTCAGGGTGGCCGTGCCGCCGGACACGCCGACCGGGCCGCCCAGGGGGGTCGTGCCGTCGAAGAAGCGCACGGTGCCGGTCGCGGTGGCCGGGGAGACGGCCGCCGTCAACTTGACCGCCGTACCCTGCACGACCGGGCTCACCGGGCTCGCGGCCAGCCGGGTGGTCGTGGGCGTGACGGTGACGGGCTCGGTGGACCGGTACGTCGTGTCGGACGTGAACCAGATCGGCGCCGTGAAGTCGCCGTACGTCGTGGAACCGAACGGCGTGCGGCAGGTGAGCGTGAAGTCGTAGCGGCCCGCGAGCGTGGTGAAGCCCGCCTCGCCGGCATAGTCCCGCATCGTCTCCGACAGCGGAACCGCGAAGCCGCCGTTCGCGGCGGCGGGGTAGATGCCGATGGGCGAGTTGCCCACCACGATCCGGCCCTCGGCCGGGAAGCCCTCGCCCTTCACCGAGACGATGACGTTGGTCGCCGGCTGCGGGCACGGGCCGGTCGTGGTCAGCAGGATGCCGCTGGTGTCGGTGCCCGTGCCGGGATCCACCACCATCGGACCGAGGACGTCGGCCCGGGCCGCGCCGGTGCCGAGCGCGAGCGAGCCGGCGGCGAGCAGGGACACGAGGCCGGCGCCCAGTGGTCTGCGCACGGCCTTGAGGCGCTCGGTCGTGAAACGCGTCGTGAAGCGCATGGTCTCTCTTCCGGCTCAGACGTGGGTCGTGTCGGTGGTGGTGTCGAAGTCCTCGCGGGCACGGGCGCGGCGGACGACGAGGACACCCGCGAGGACCATCGCGGCCGACACCGCCCCGAGCGCGCCCGCGTCGACACCGGTGGCCGCGAGCGAGCCATGGCCCGAACCGCCGCCGGAAGCACCGCCGTTGACGTCGGTCGACACGTCAAGGGAGCCGCCGTCGGAGCCACCGCCGCCCGAGGTACCGGCGTCGGCGGCCGAGGTGTCCGAGGTGTCCGAGGGGGAGACGGTGTCCGAAGGGGAGGCGGTCTCCGACGGCTCACCGGTGTCGCCGGGCTCACCGGTGTCGCTCGGGACCGTGGTCTCCGGGGGCAGGGCGGTGTCCGACGGCCCGGCGGTGTCCGAGGGGGGCGCGGACGCGGTGTCCGACGAGCTCGGTGTGCTCGGCGTGCCGCTCGGACCGTCCGGGTCCGTGGTCGTGTACTCGGTGGCGGAGGTGAACCAGATCGGCGCCGTGAAGTCGGCGAGGCTGGTGGGGTCGAACGCCGTACGGCAGGTGACCGTGAAGTCGTAGCGGCCCTCCAGCTCGGTGAAGCCCGCCGTGGCCGCGTAGTCCCGCATCGTCTCCGACAGGGGGACGCGCAGACCGCCGCTCTCCGCGGCCGGGTACGTGGTGACCGGCGAGTTGCCCACCACGTTCTGGCCCTCGGCCGGGAAACCCCTGCCCTTCACCGAGACGATGATGTTGGTCGCGGTGTCCGGGCAGGGACCCGAGGTGGTCAGGCTCATCCCGTCGTCGTCCCTGCCGGTCGCGGGGGCCACCTCCAGCACGCCGGCGGAGTCGGCGGCCGCCGCCTGGGCGACGGTCGCCGCGGAGACGAGCAGCCCCGCCGCGCCGCAGGCCGCGATCAGCGCTCCGGCGCGGACGGTGGCCGCCCTGGACATCCGGGATCGGTGAGGTGTGAAGGACACGGTGTTTCTCCCTTGGGTGGTTCAGGACGGGGTGGCGAGGGGGTTCACTCGCCGGTGTGGGGCCGTTCGGCCCGGGCTCGACGGCCGCGCGCCCAGAGGGCGACACCGGCCGCGAGCGCCAGCAGACAGACGCCGAAGCCGCCCACCGCCCAGGCGATGGGCGCGGAGTCCGCGGACGCCTCGGCGGCATCCGCGCGCGCCGCGTCGGGGGGCGTGGCGCCGGCCGCCGGGGCGGAGCCCCCGGGCGTTTCGGCGGGCACCGGCAGGCCGCCCGGTTGTTCCGGCTGCCGGGGAGCCGGTCCGGCCGTGCCGCCCTTGGCGGATCCGCCGGCCGGAGCCCCGCTGGAGGAACCGGCCGGTGCCTTGGGCAGGGCCACCTCGGTGCCGTCCCGGTACGCGGTCTTCCGCTCGAAGTCCAGCGAGCCGGTGAAGTCCTTCAGGCTCCTCAGGTCGAAGGCGCCCTTGAGACAGCTGACGGTGAAGGTGTACGTGCCGCGCAGGTCGGTGAACCCGGCGATGTCGGCGTAGTCCTTCATCGTGTAGATCAGCGGGATCGTGAGGCCGCCGCCCGGCACCGAGCGGTAGGTGGTGAGCGGCGCGTTGCCGACCACGATCTGTCCCTCGCGCGGGAAGCCGGCTCCCTCGACCCGGGCGATGACGTTGGCGGTCCTCGCGGGGCAGGGCGCCTCGGCGGTGAGGGTGATGGACTCGGTGTCGGTGCCCTGCCGGGGGGTGACGGCGAGCCCGCCACCGGTGGCGGCCCGCGCGTCCGTCGGCGTGCCCGCGAGCAGCGCGCCGGTGACCAGCAGCACCGCGGCGAGGCCGACCGCCTGCCTGGCGCCGGACGCCGTGCGCGACGAACGCACGGACACCGTCCGGGACATGCGGCGCCGCCTGCGGCGTATCACCTCGAAGGTGACGATCGCGGCGAGCACGAGGACCAGGGCCAGCAGCGCCCACGGTACGGCGGTGAAGGCTTCGGTGCGGGTGACGCGGGGCAGGATGCGCTGCTCGATGTCGCCGCGCACCGGCTCGGGGTCCACCGTCACCGTGGTCGTGTCGCGGAACGCGGGTCGGACGCCGGTGGCCGACGTGCTCACGTGGATCTCGTCGCCCGGCAGCAACTCGGGGAGGTCACCGGGCCTCGCGGTCCTGGCGGTGCCGCCGAGGCCGTCGCGGACGCTGACGGTCTGGTGGGCGGCGAGCCGTACGTTTCCGGTGTTGCGCAGGGTGTACGTGATGGTCGCGGAACCGGTGCCGAAGGGGTTGGCGGTGCCGTGGTACACGGTGCGCAGGTCCTCCACGGCGAGCCGGGGGGTGAGTTCACCGGCCACGCGGAGGTAGACGCGCGCACCGACGCGCTGGTCGACGGCGACCCGGTCGCCCTTCTTGTCGGTGGCGTCGGCCGCGAGCGAGGCGACGATGCCGCCGACGTGGTCGCCCGGGGTCGCCTTCTGCGGGATGCGCAGGGTGAACGGCACGATGACACGGGAGCGGGCCGGGACCTTGACCCGGCTCCTGCCGACCTCGATCCACGAGCCGGCGTCGGCCGGCCGGTGGTTGGCCGCGAACAGGTCGAAGCCCCCGTCGGCGGTGGTGAACGCGTCCTGCGCGTACAACCGCAACGTGAGCGGTTTTCCGCCGTAGTTGAAGACGGCGATGTGGTCCGTGACGCGGGCGCCCGGGGTGGCGCCGTAGGAGAAGTTGGGCCGCGCGTCGGGCTTCTTCGCGGCCGAGGGCTGAACGCCGAACGTGGTACGCCCCGTTCCCCCGGCACCGGGTGCCGCGGCCGACGCGTGCGTGGCCGGGAGGACGGCGAGGAGACAGGCGGCCAGGACGGCGGCGATGCGGCGGGCTGAGGTCGTGATCATGAGACGTCGTCCGTTCGAGCGCGAGCGGGACCGGTACGGAGTGGGGCGGGGACGGGAGCGGAGGTCGTGCGGGCGGAGGTGGCCGGGACGGGTGGGGCCACCCGTCCCGGCCCGGGGCGCTCCTCCGGGGTGGAGGAACCGCCCCGTCAGCCGTCCGCCCGGGTCAGATGGCCGTCAGGGTGAGCGTCGCGGTGTAGGTGCCGGCCACGGTCGAGGTCGGCACGTTGAACGCGAGGTCCGCACCGAGGTGGGCGGTGCCCGGACCGGTGCCGTTGGCCAGCGAGCGGGAGGACTTGAGGCCGTCGGTGCCCGCGTCGCCGGGGGCGACACCGTGGGCCGCGGCGACCGTGTTGCCCGCGGTGACCGACTGGGACGCGCCCTTGTCGATCGTCTTCGGGCTCCAGCCGAGGTTCTGGCCGTTGATCTGGTGCGAACCTCCGTCGGAGAAGTCGGTCACCTGGCCGCTGACGGACCAGCCGGGGTTGCCGGCACGGGTGTCGGTGAGCGTGACCGGGTTGATCGCGCCCGCGGTGGTGAGCAGGTCACCGTCGGTGTTGAGCTGCGGCGAGGGCAGCGTGACGTGCGGGCTGTCCACGCTGATCACCAGCGCGCCGGACTCGACGGTGGTGGTGATGTCCTCGGAGGCGGTGACGCCGCTGAAGGCACCGATGACATACGGGACGGCGCCGGAGGTGGAGCCGGTGTAGGCGTGGGTGTCCGTCGGGACGAAGACCGCCGTGAAGGAGTGGTCGCCCTCGGACAGGCTGCCGGTGGTGAAGTTCGCCTGGCCGGCCGCGACCTGCACGGTGGCCAGCGTGGTGGTGGTGCCGCCCACGGTGTCCTGGAACTTCACGGAACCGGCCGCGGCGGTCGGGGACACCGAGGCCGTCATGGAGACCGGGCTGAACTTCTCGGCCGTACCCGCCGGGGAGACGGCCAGCGCGGTGGTGGTCGGGGTCGCCGGGGCGGCCTCCACGGTGTAGGAGACCGCGCTGGACGCCGAGCCGTTGTAGGCGGTGCTCGACGGGGTGAACACGGCGGTCAGCGAGTGGTTGCCCGCGCCCAGGGCGCTCGTGGTGAGCTGGGCCTGGCCGCCGGAGACGGTGACCGGACCACCCAGCGGGTCGCCGTTGTCGTTGAACTGGACCTTGCCCCCGGCGCCCGCGGGGCCGACGGCCGCGGTCAGCGTGACCGGGGTGCCCGCGGCGACCGGGGCGTTCGGGGACACCGCGAGGGAGGTCGTGGTGTCGGTCTTCGACGCCGGGTCGGTGTTCTGGTACTCGGTGTTGGACGTGAACCAGATCGACGACGTGAAGTCGCCCAGGCTGGTGCCGTTGAACGCCGTGCGGCAGATGACGGTGAACGTGTACTTGCCGGTCAGCGTGGTGAAGCCCGCCGTGTTGGCGTAGTCGCGCATGGTCTGCGTCAGCGGAATGACCATGCCGCCGTTGGACGCGGTGGGGTAGGTGCTGATCGGCGAGTTGCCGACCACGTTCTGGCCCTCCGCCGGGAAGCCCGAACCGGCCACCGTCACCAGGATGTTGGTGGCGTTGTCCGGGCAGGCACCCGAGGTGGTCAGGCTGATGCCGGAGTCGTCGAAGCCGGTGGCCGGGTCGACCACGGCCGTACCGATCTCGGCGGCCGCCGCCGAGGGCGCCGTGATCAGGCCGCCCGCCAGCACGGCGACCAGGCTCGCGAGGCCACCCGCCAGGGCCCGCGAGAGAGTCTTCTTCAGCACTGTCGTGCTCTCCTTCTGCGAGGATCTCTTCGAAGATCTGTGGAGATCTGCGAAGCGTCAGGGGGTCTGCTTGCTGGTGTCGCCGCAGTTCGGGTTGGCCGCGAAGCCATAGGTGTTGATCACCGACGTCTGCCGGCAGATCAGGGAGTTGGAGCCGACGAAGACCTGGCTGTACGGCGCCGTACCGATCTTGCTGGTCGGGATGACGTTGTAGACGTCGCGCTTCACACCGAAGCTGGAGTTGAGGACCGTCGGCGCGAGCCCGTCGACGGTGCCGAGGATCGCCCGTCCGCGCAGGTCGGCGATGGTCTGCGTGGCCTGCGAGTTGTACTGGGCGATGGAGAACGGAACGATCGACTTGTCGTCGAGGACGCGGCCGTCGTGTTCCTGGACCGGCTTGCCGTTCTTGGTGTCCTTGATGCAGGGGTAGACACCGGCGACCACGTCGGCCTCCGTGATGCCCATCTGGGACTCCCAGAAGCTGCGGGTGCCGGAACCGGCCTGCGGCAGGAGCACCGTGAGGCTGTAGTTCGGGCCGGTGCCCACGTAGTTGGCGTCGCAGTGGTAGATCGCCTTGAGGTCGTTCAGCGTCAGCTTGCGCGGCAGCGCGCCGGTGGGCGTGATCGCGTAGCTGACGGCGTCCACGGCGAACGGGACATAGGTCAGGCCCGGGGTGGAGGCGGCCAGGTTGAGGCTGGAGGAACGGGCGAAGTCCAGGCAGCCGTCGCCGGCTCCGCCGTTCGCCTGCAGCGACTGCTGCAGGGCGGTGCGGCCGGCGCCGGAGCCGTTCGGGCGGGCCATGGCGCACCCCGGCCTGGTGGCGGGGTCCTTGGTGGTGATGTTGGCCGAGCCGGTGGCGTCGTAGGAGCCGATCACCTTGGTGCCGTTGATGGTGATGGCGTTCGCCAGGCCGTTCATCACGTCCTGCGTCGTGTCGGAGCCGACGCCCGACAGCTGACGGTAGGTCGGCGTGCCGGACGGGTCGGCAGCGGCCTGCGTGACGGCCATGGTGCCCGTCAGCAGTCCGGCGAGGCCGACGGCGGCGACAGCGGCCATTCTCTTGTTCACGTGCGATACCTCTCGGGTTAGGCTTTCGCCGGGTGGTGCCCGGCGCGGTGTTTCGGACAGTTCGTTGGCGCGGACCTGTCGTTCAGTCGGGTTCGGGCATCACCTCCCGGGGCCGCGGGGTGTCTTGTCCCTGGCGCGCCAGGCCGCGAGGCCGGCCGCGAGCCGCGGCACCACCGTCGGCAGGACGGGGCCGCAGACCGCGCCGGCGAGGCCGGTGACCAGGGCGATCAGCAGGGCGTAGCGCACGGCGCCGAGCGCCCACCGGGGTGTGTTCGGCAGCGCGTCGCCGGAGGCCGCGGGCGCGGTGGACGGGCTGCCGGACGGGTTCTTCGCGGCTGCGGACGGGGACGCGGTGCCGGTGCCTTCGGCCGCCGCCCCCTTGCCCGCGCCGCCCGCCCCCTTGCCCGATCCGGTGCCTGCCCCGGCGCCCGCGTCGCCCGATCCGGCGCCCGTGCCGGCGCCGCCGTCGGCGGAGCCGCCGCCCGTGCCGGGTGATCCCGCCTCACCCGAGGTCCCGGAGCCACCTCCCGTACCGCCCCCGGTGTCCCCGGTGCCCCCGCCACCGTCGCCCGACGGCGCGGTGCCGGCCCGGTCGGCGATCGAGTCGGCGGCGGCGAGGGTCAGGGCGCGGGCGGAGGCGGGCAGCGGGGCGTAGCCCTCGGGGAGGGTGCCCGCCGCGACTCCGGGCCGTTGTCCGTCGCCCACCGCGTACCGCAGCAGGGCCGCGTAGTCGTGGCCCTCCTGCCCGGTGAGGTCCTCCGGGACGGTCGCCGCGTAGGTGAGGAGGGTGAGCGGGTAGGCGGCGGCGGACTTCGTGGCCGGGTCGGGCTCGGCCACGCCCGTGACCCCGCTCGGTCTCATCGCCGCGTGTGCGGCGAGCAGCGTGGTCGTGTCGGGAACCACGAAGCGGCCGGCCGCGTTCCGCAGCCGCGCCGTCACCAGGCCGTAGCGCGCCGCGGTCGCGGTGTCGGTGAGCGCGAGGACGGCCCGCTTGCCGGCGGCCTGCGCCGGGTTCTTCTTGTAGGCCGGGGGCGCCGTGGTGGCGTCCCAGGTGCTGCGGGCCAGCGTGTCGCCGCGTGCCGCGGAGCGGGCGGCGGTGTGCAGGTCGGTGGCGTAGGGGTGCTTGTCCTGGATGCACAGCGGGCTGTCGGGGTGGTCCTCGAACTGCTGGCAGTAGGGATCGCTCTTCGGGAACTCCTCCCGCGGGAGGGCGATCCTCTTGTAGCTCGGGTTGACCTTCATGCCGGAGAAGGCCGGATCGCCGTAGCGGCCCTGGTCGTCGGGGGTGCCGTCGAGGAACTCACGGGCCGCCGGGTCGTTCTCGACCCAGTTCCACAGCTGCCACGCCGCGTCGGACAGCGCTTCGGGCACGAGCACGTCGCCGAGGGCGCCACCGAAGTCGAGATCCGCGTAGCCGGGGTTGTACTTGAGGAACTCGGGGTCGCGGGCCAGGTTGAAGGGGTTGCTCTCGGTGCTCTTGGCGAAGCGCGAGTTGCCGTCCTGGTACGACTCGGTGAGCAGCTTGGCCACCAGCCGCGGTGTGAGGTCGAGCGAGGTCAGACGGGATCCGTCGCGGGCTCTGACGGCGTCGGGCGCGCTGAAGCCGGACTGGCTCTCGATGAAGAAGCCGATGGTCAGGCCGGACAGGGCGACGGGCGCGTAGACGGGCCGCTTGCCGGAAGGAACCTGGTCACCGGTGGCCGGGCGGCCGAGGAAGACCAGACCGGGCCGGCCGGAGACCAGCTTGGCGCGGGCGGTGTCGTCGGTGATCTGGGCGTAGCTGTAGATCGTCCTGCCCGCGGTCTGGCACAGGGCGGGCTGCCAGCGGATGACGGCCTCGAAGGCCATCTCGTTGCCGAGGGTGCTGCGCTCGGCGGAGCCGATCGGGCAGAAGTTGCCCATCGGTTCAAAACCCAGCGGTACGACGAGACGGTGCTGCCAGTTGCTCGCGCTGAGCGGCGACGACTGGAGCATGCCGCTGGCCTGGGCGGTGTACGAGGATCCGTCCACCTCGCTCTCGCCGCGCGGCACGACGACCAGCCAGCACCTGCGCCCCTGAGTCGCGCCCGAGGTCCCGTCGGGGACCTCGCCGCAGCCGAGACCGGGTGCCTCCAGGCCGGTCTGGGTCTCGAAGTAGACCTCGCCGGTGCCGTCGGGGCCGGTGCGGGCGTAGGGGACCTCGTTGGTCGTGTTCGAGTCGTAGAACTCGTTCCAGTTCCCCTTTGTGGTCCGGTCACCGGACACGGAGTGGAACGGAACGTACGAGATGCCCGTGTCGGAGGCCGTCGGCAGCTGCTGCGCCGGGTCCTCGAGGTTGCCGTAGGTGAGCTGCCGGGTGTTGGTGTACGCGCCGGCGGCCTGGCTGCCCGCGCCCGCGCCCAGCGCGGAGGAGCCGCCGAACTGGCACTGCTCCGGGTCGGGTCCGTCGGCGGCGTCCCCCCAGCACTGCATGATCTGGAGGTAGTCGGCGGCGTAGGTGGTGTCGGAGACCGTCGGGGCGGCGCCCTTCCAGGAGACCTTGACGACCTGGTTGACCAGGTCGCGGGTCTGACTGACCGTCAGGTGGAGGTCCGCGTAGGGGCCCTTGCCGGAGACGGTGACCGCGGACCCTCCGTCGGCGGCCGCCGCGGGGCGGGGCGCCGAGACGAGCACGGCGGTGCCGATCGCCGAGAGCAGGACGAGGGCGACGGTGAGGGACGTGGTGGCGAACCGGCGCAGCGCGGTGATCACGAGGCGCCCCGCTTCAGTCGGCGGGTGAGCAGCGGGGGCCCTACGGTGAGCGCCAGCAGCAGGACGCCCGCCACGGACATCAGCGCGATCCGCGATCCGCCGCTGATGCTCCGGGAGGTGTTGACGGGCACGGCGAACGCGTCCCCGCCGGCTCCGTCGCCGCTGCCGCCGGCCCCGGCCCCGGCTCCGTTCGCCCCGACGACCTGCCCGGTGTCCGGGTCGATCGTGGCGCCGCCGCTTGCCGCCGAGCCTCCGGCACCGCCGCCGGCAGCGCCCGCACCGCCGGAACCCCCGCTGTCCTTGGCCCCGCCGGCGCCGGCACCGCCGCCGGTCGAGCTGCTGCCGCCGCCCGAACCGCCGCCGGTGCCGCCGCCGGTCGAACCGCCGCCGCTGCCCGTGCCGCCGCCGGTCGAGCCCCCGCCGGTCGAACCGCCACCGGTCGAGCCACCGCCGACGTCGGTCGGGGCCTTGGCACCGCCCGTGCCGGTCGAGCACTGGGTGGCGCCCTTCTTGTCACAGGCGGACGGGTAAGGGGCGGTCTTGGCCAGGGTGTTGGTGCCGTCGGAGGAGAACGTCGGGTTGTGGCAGTTCTTGATGTTGATCGACTCGACGTTCACGCCGGGGATCCTGCGGACCTGCTGCAGACCGGCCTGCACCAGGTTGATCGGCAGTGGCGAATAGCCGAGGCTGTCCACCCGCTGCTGCCCCTCGCACAGGAAGTAGTACGCGAAGGCACCGAGGGTCTTGCCCTTCTGGGCGTTGAAGTTCGACTCCAGCGCGGTCGGGATGATCATGTAGCTGTAACTCGACAGCGGGTAGGCGCGGGGGTCGTTGTAGTCGTAGACCTTCTGGAGCTTCTGCGTCAGGTACTTCGGCGAGGAGGAGTCGTCCTCGATCTCGGCCTGTGTGAGCGACACCGCCACGTTCCGTGCGGTGGGCTCGACGTAGTACCCGCTCTTGTTGAGCACCTTGGCCACCGGGAACCCGGTCGTGTAGACGGCGTACGAGTACTCGACGTAGGTGATGGTGCCCACGTTGCCGCCCTGGGAGACGTATCCGGAGACGCCGTTCGAGCCGGCCTGGGAGACGAAGCCGAGGCCGGAGACGATCGGGAAGTTGGAGGTCGTCCCGCAGGGGGTGCCGCGTCCGGCCCGGCGGCAGTAGTCGTCCCACAGCGCGGGGTACTGGTCGGCCATCCAGGCGGAGAACTGCGCCGTCGTGCCGGAGCCGTCGGAGCGCACCACCGGAACCACCCGGCGGGCGGGCAGCACGTTCGCCAGCGCGGGGTTGTCGGCCTTGATGGCGGGGTCGTTCCAGAGCTTGATCCGACCGGTGAACATCTTGGCGATGACCTCGCCGGACAGCCGCAGGTTGGTCACCCGCCTGTTGCCGATGGTGAGGTTGTACATGAACGACGTACCGCCGGCCACGATCGGCATGTAGGCGTACTTGCGGGACGGCGGCGGGTCGACGACGCCCGAGTCCTTGATGCCGTAGGGGATCTCGGAGACGCCGTAGTCCACGGTGCCGTTGCGGAACTGGTTGCGTCCGTCCGACGAGCCCGTGCCGTTGTAGTTCACGGTCATGCCGTACTGCTTGACGTTGGCCCGCCACTGGTCGAGCGCGTTCTGGCTCCAGGTGGACCCGGCACCCGAGATCGGCACGTACGTCGCGGCCGTGGCGGGCTCGGCGCCGAACAGGAGGGCGGCCAAGAGGAAGAGAGCGGTGAGCACTCTCAGACGTGCGAGGGGTGCCGGAGGCGGTCCGGGCATGACAGATGACTCCTGGTCGGGTGTGGTGGATGCGGGGCCGGGACGGTCGGGCGACTACTCGGAGCCCGGGGCGGGGACGGGGGCGGTGGGCCTGGACCGGGCGCGCCCGCTCATGCGTTCGGCGTCGCGCCGTGATGCCTGCACACGCCGGTGCCGCTGGTTGCGGGTCAGCTCGCCCGGCCCGCGTCCGCCGATCACACGGGCGAGCACGAACAGCAGGAGGACGAGCGCCATCAGCAGGGCGGCGGAGCCGAAGCCGCGGGCGATGTAGGCGGGCTGGGGCGAGCGCACCAGATCGAAGGTGGCCAGCGGCAACGAGATCTGCGGGCCGCTGAACGGGTCGGCGTTCACCCCGCTGCTGATCCCGGAGGTGAGCAGCACGGGCGAGGTCTCGCCGATGCCGCGGGCGGTGCCCAGGATCACGGCGGTGGTCAGACCGGAGCGCGCGGTGGGCAGGATCACCGTCCACACCGTCCGCCACCGGCTCGCGCCCAGGGCGTACGACGCCTCGCGCAGCGAGCCCGGCACCAGGCGGATCACCACGTCGGAGGCGCGGATGACGATGGGCAGCATCATCACGCTGAGCGCGAGCGCGGCGGCGAACCCGGACTTGTCCACGCCGAGGACGAGGATCACGGTGGCGTAGATGAACAGACCGGCCACGATGGACGGCAGCGCCGTCATCGCCTCGACGATCGTGCGCACGAACCGCGCGTAGCGGCCGGGCACTTCGCTGAGGAACACCGCGCACGAGAGTCCGAGCGGCACGGTGATCGCCAGGGAGATCGCGATCTGCTCCAGGGTGCCGGTGATCGCGTGCACCACACGGCCCTTGCTGAGCGGTTGCAGCGGACCGGTGCTGGACATGTCCTCGGTGAAGAAGTTGAGGTGCGCCAGGGAGGACTTGCCGCGCCACAGCGTGAACGCCACCACCATCACCAGCGCGGCCAGCAGCAGTACGCCGAGGCTCTGCCACAGGACGGCGGCGACCCTGTCCCGCACGGCGACGCCGTTCTCGTCGAAGGAGACCAGCACGGCGTACAGGCCGACGAAGAGCAGGTAGGCCAGGACGACGAAGCCCAGGATCGCGTCGAACGGGGCGATCCAGACGAACAGCAGCGTGGTCAGCGAGAGCGACCCGAGCGCCGCGCCCACCAGGGCCAGCACGTCCGAGGTGTGCACGGTCGAGGTGTTGCGGCGGACCTCGGGCGCGTCGTCGCGGCTCTCGTCGAGGGCGGGCCGCACGGTCCGCCCGGCCGGGGTCCGCCCGGCCGGTTCCTTCCGGAGGTCGGTGGTCATGCTCAGGCCTCCGTTCCGGCGCCCGACCGGCCGCGGGCGGCGATCGAGGACGCGACGAAGTTCACGACTAGGGTCAGGAGGAAGAGGGCGAGGCCCGCGGCCATCAGGGCCGACATGCCGAACTGGCTCGCGGAGCCGTAGCGCAGCGCGATCAGCGCGGAGACGGAGTTGGCCCCGTTCTGCAGGACGTGCCACTGAACGTCGAAGACCGGAGAGATGATCATGTAGACGGCGATCGTCTCGCCCAGGGCGCGGCCGAGGCCCAGCATGGTGCCGCCGATCACTCCGCCCCGGCCGTACGGCAGGACGACCGCCCGGATCATGCCCCAGCGGGTCGCGCCCAGCGCCAGGGCGCCCTCGCGCTCCCCGGCCGGCGCCTGCGAGAAGGTCTCCCGCATCACCGAGCAGGCGATGGGGGTGACCATCAGCGCGACGACGATGCCGGCGATGAAGGTGGACGAGGTGTACACGGTGTTGGCCTGAAGCGGGTCGTGCGGGTCGGCGTTGTCGACCTTGAAGACCGGGATCCAGGAGAAGTACGTGGAGATCCAGCGGGAGAGCCCGACGACGTGCTCCTGGAGGAAGAAGGCGCCCCACAGCCCGAACACCACGCTCGGCACGGCGGCCATCAGATCGACCAGGCTGATCAGGGTCCGCTTCAGCCTGCGCGGCGCGTACTCCGAGATGTACAGCGCGGTGCCGAGCGCCAGCGGCAGGGCGAGGAGGATCGCCGTCACGCCGATGAGCAGGGTGCCGGTGAGGACGGCCGCGATGCCGAAGTGGCGGGAGTCGGGCTCCCAGGCCGAGGTGGTGAGGAACGCGAACCTCGCCACGCCCAGTGCCTGGGTGGCGCGGTAGGTGAGGAAGACACCGACCAGCAGCATGATGACCAGGACGATGGCACCGCTGGTCCCGAGCACCGCGCGGAAGACGTGGTCGACAGGCTCGATCCGCCCACGCGGCGCCCGCCTCGCCCCGTCGTCGCGGGTGTCCGGCTCCGGAGCGGAGGGGCGCCCGGGTCCGGGCGCGATCACGCTCACAGGGCACCCGCCCAGGTCCGGCCACGGGTGCCGTCGGACCCGTCGCCGTCACCTGTGGCGGGACGACCGGCGGCGGTGTCCGGCCCCGGCTCGGGGACGCCGGGCGGGACCGGGCGGACGGGGGCGCCCGTGGCCGGCTTGGGGATGCCGGGCGGGACCGGGTGACCGGCGGCGCCCGGGGCCGGACGTGCGAGGGCGCCCGGGACCGGACGTGCGGCGGGACGGGGCTCGGTGCGGCTGGGGGTCCGTCCGGAGCCGTACGGCCGAGTGCCGCCGGCGCCGCTCACCGTGCCGGTGTCGCGTTGTCTGTGGTGGGTCGTGGGCTCGGTCAGCTCGGCCACCGGGACCGCGTTCAGGAACTGCCCGAGGTTGTACTGGCAGTCCCGCTGGCGCTGGTAGCGCCGCCCGGCGACCGCGACCGTCCGGTCGTCCATCTCCAGGGCCCAGCTCCAGCCGCCCACGGACTCCGCCGCGCTGAGCAGCACCTTGACGTCCGCTATCCGCCGGCGCAACCGCAGCACCGCGGCGCGGCACTCCGCGAAGCCGTCGAACGTCTCGGCGCTGCGGCCCAGTTCACGGTGGTTGGATCCGACGAGCCGCCAGCCGATCGCCTGGTCGTCCCCCCTGGGTCTCTGCCCCGCTCCTCGCACTACATACAGAAATCGTGAAGGAATCATGGAGACCCCCCCCTTCTCCCTCTCAGGCACGGGCCTCTTTTTCGCCGCCGCGGCGGAGAATCACCCAAAGCGCACTGAGAGTCGCGGACCTATGTGCGAGCTGTATCCACAATTGAGTGAAGGCCGAACGGATGCCGAATGAACGGGAGGCGCCGACGCCTGGGCGCCGGCGACCACGCCGGGAGCCCACGAGAGACGCGGCGGGACCCGGGCGTCCATAGAGACTCCGCCACGAACATCGAGAGCGGGACGCAGGCGCCTCCGCTCTACCGTCTCGTCCGCATCGCGGCAGCGCTCCACGTGCAGCCGACCGAACCGCTTCCGCAGCTTCTGCCGGAGGCAGGCTGCTGGTCTTCCGGCCCGGTACGCGGCCGATGTCGCTTCGGTGTGGTCCGACTCCGAGAACCTGACCGCTTCGCCGCGGCCCTTGAAGGGGAGGGCGTGGCTGAGCCGCCGTGTCGGTCTCTCGGGCCGGAGTCAACCTTCGCGAGGAGCGCGGGCGCGAGCTTCCGCGGGGTGCGGTGAGGTGGCAGGGCCACTTCGTGCCGCGGTCGCATGTCCTGCGGCCGCACTGCTCTCTGAGGGCGGGCGGACACCATGGCCGACTCCGACACCCCCAACCTCCTGCCGGACACTGTCCTCGTCACCCGAGGCGACCGGGAGGTTTTCTCGCTGTTGCTGGTGCCTCCGCACCGAGGCCAAGCGGATCCTCGTCGACACGGGCGGCGACACGCCCACCTACGTCCGCCTGACACATCCGTCGCGGATCGGCTCCCCGTCCGCACGCTAGATGCGGGCGAACTTCTCCGTCTGCTGGGCGAACGCCTGGGCCATGGCGGTGCTGACCGTGGGCTTGGTGCCGCGGATGGTGTCCAGGTAGTCGTCGGTGGTGGGTGTGGTCCGGGTTCCGGTGTCGAAGGTGCGCTCGAACTGGGCCTGGGAGACGGTTCGCGCCGCGTGAGCGATGTCGGCGGGGGTGAACCCCTCGCTGGCGGACGCAAGAACCGCGCTGTCGGCCCGCGCCCCCGCCCGGGCCAGGTAGCTCTCCCACAGCGCGGTCCTGGCGGTGTGGTCGGGAGGGCCGATCGGCAGGACGTAGTCGAAGCGGCCGTGTCGCAGGAACGCGGAGTCGAGTGTGGTCACGTTGTTCGTGGCGCAGACGAGCAGCCGTCCGTCCTGGCTTCGGAACCGGACGATCGCCTTGAGCAGTTCGTTGACGACGCCGACAGCGGTCGCGTCCGCGCCGCCGCGTTCGCCGGCGATCTCCTCGACCTCGTCGATGAAGACGAGGACGTGGGCGAGCCGGGCGATCTCGTCGAAACGCCGGCTCAGCCCGGTCGCCAGGCCGTACTCGGCGGCCAGACGGGCGGGGAACAGTTCGAGGAAGGGCCATCCCAGGCGGCTGGCGATCGCGTGCGCGAACGTGCTCTTGCCGGTCCCGGGCGGCCCGAACAGCATCACCGCCCGCGGCGGCTCGACTCCGTGCTGGGCGGCCAGTTCGGGCTGGGCCAGAGGCAGGACCAGGCGCCGTTCGATGAGCCGCTTCTCCCGTTGCATGCCCGCGACCTTCTGCCACAGTCCCCCGGGTGGCAGCTCCGCTCCGAGCGAGGACAGTGTGCCGGCCGACTGTGGGGTCACCGGTCCGTTCTTCTCGAAGAAGACCAGGCCGGGGCGGGCACCGAAGTCGCAGTTGCGCAGAGCGGTGGCACCGGTCTCTCCTTCGGGCAGGGCGGCGTGCACCGCCCGGACGCCATCGGCGAAGAGCCGTTGCTCAAGGGCGGTGATCAGGGCACTGCCCAGCCCGCGATGCCGCCAGCCGGGCGCCATGCAGATGAGCAGGATCCATGCCCGTTCGCCCTCCACCCGGCTCACCGCGGCGCCGATCAGCACGTCGTCGGCCGTGGCCACCACGGCCGGGTGGCGGGCCTGGAGGGCGGTTACGGCCTCCGACAGCGGGAAGAGTGGCGGCTCCTCGGTCGTGCGGCTCTCCATGTCGACACGGATCAGCGCTTCGAGATCGTCGTGGATGTAGTCCCTGACCCGCCAATCCGTCATGATCAGCTCCCGTGTTCGGCCGTACTCCCATCATCGGCCGATGCCCGCAGGACGCGCCAGACGGGCGACGGTCACGAGCCCTCCCGGGTGGCGCGGATCGCTAGGGGCCGCAGTCCGGCCCGTTTGTGCGACTTCTACCTGGGTGGCAAGGTTGACCACCCGGTGGATGCGCGCTGCCGCCTCGACTGCTCAGAGCCAGTCGCGGTGTTTGAAGACGATGTACAGGCTGGTGCAGACGACGGCCATCAGGACGATCGCGAAGGGGTAGCCGAAGCCCCAGTGCAACTCCGGCATGTGGCTGAAGTTCATGCCGTAGATCGTGCCTACCAGGGTCGGGGCGAAGAGGATGGCTGCCCAGGAGGAGATCTTCTTGATCTCCTCGTTCTGTTCGAAGCCCGCCTCCGCCAACGCCCGCATCTCCGCGTTCTGTTGCTGCGTGACCAGCGTCGCGTTCACCGTCAGGATCTCCGTGAGCGCCTGCCGGAAGCCGTCCACGCGTTCGCTGATGTGGGTGACGTGGTCCGCCACGTCGCGCAGGTACCGCTGGAGCTCCTCGTCCGTCTCGTACTTGGCGAACCCCGCGATCAGACTGTGCAGCATCCCCACCAGCGGACGCGTCGCGCGCTGGAACTCGACCATCTCCCGCGAGAGTTCGTAGATGCGCCGGGAGACCTCGGGGTCGCCGCGGAACACCTCGGTCTCGATCTCGTCGATGTCGTTCTGCACGCCGGCGACGACCGGCGCGTACCCGTCGACCACCGCGTCCAGGATCGCGTACAGCACCGCCTCCGGACCGAGTTTGAGCAGGTCGGGGCTGTCCTCCATCCGCGTGCGCACCGCCGACAGATCGGGTGCCGCGCCGTGCCGGACCGTGATCACGAAGTCCGGGCCCACGAACACGTGCAGTTCGCCGAAGTCGACCTCCTCGGGCGCGTCCAGATAGCGGGCGGCCCGCAGCACCACGAACAGCGTCTCGCCGTACCGTTCCAGCTTCGGCCGCTGATGTGCCTCCATCGCGTCCTCGACGGCGAGCGGATGCAGGCCGAACTCGGCCGCCAGGGAGAGGAGTTCGTCCTCCGTCGGCCGCGCGAGCCCGATCCACGCCATTCCGGCGGGGTGCCGGCGCAGTTCGCGGTACGTCTCCGCGAGCGTCGCCGGTGTGGAGACCCGTACGCCGTCGCGGTACAGGGCCGCCTGTACGACGCTGTCCACCTCCGCCGGTTCCGCCGGCGCGGCGGGGGCGGCCGACTCGGGCGGTGCGGCCGCGGGCGGCTGGGCCGGGGGCTGCGTCCTGCGCCACACGGACCTGCGGGGTTTCCTGGAGGCGGGGCGGTCGCGTCGCTGGGGCATCGCGTGCTGCCTCTCGGTCGGGCGTGCTGCGTGATCTCCGAGCAGGATATACGGGGGATGTGCGGGGCTTTCGGGCCCGGTACGGGGCCCGGGGCCAGGTACGGGGGTGCGGGGGGTGCGGGGCCAGGTACGGGGGTGCGGGCCCAGTACGGGGGTGCGGACGGTCGGGAGGCCCGGGCGCCCGCCTCGGTCCCGCCCCGGTGGCCGTGAAAACCCTGGCGCCCCTGTCCCGGTCCCGCCCGTCGGCCGGGAAATCCAGGCTTGCCGGCCGGGAAACCCAGGGCCCCTCTCAGTCCCGCCCCGTCACCGCCACCGTCAGGCCCAGACCCACCATCGTGAATCCGCCCGCCCCGCCGATCAGCGACAGGCGGCGGTCCGAGCGGGCGAACCAGGTGCGGGCCGCCGACGCGGTCAGCCCCCACAGGGTGTCCGTGACCAGGCCGATGGAGATGGGCACCAGCCCGAGCAGCAGCATCTGCGCGACCACGTGCCCGGCCCCGTGGTCGACGAACTGGGGGAGCACCGCGGCGAAGAACACCACGCCCTTCGGATTGGTCACCCCGACCAGCGCGCCGTCCAGCACGGTCCGCAGATCACCGCGCGGAGCGGGGGCGAGGGCCGCCCCGGCCGCCCCGGCCGTCGGCACGCGCAGCTCCTTGCGGTGCCGGAACGCCCGTACGCCCAGGTACACCAGATACGCGGCGCCGGCCAGCTTCACCGCCAGGTACACGGTCTCCGACCGCTCGACCAGCGAACCGACGCCCACCGCGACCGCGACCACCAGCAGATACGACCCGAACACGTTGCCGACCGCGGTCGCCACCGCCGTACGCCGACCATGGGCCAGCGCGCGCCCGATCACGAACAGCACGCTCGGCCCCGGGACCACGATGACCAGCAACGACATCACGGCGAAGCCGAGCAGCCGCTCCGTGGGGACCATCGCCGTCACCCCCCTCCACACCCGTTCCCTGTGCCGACCGTCCTAGCACAGGGCCACCGATCAGCACAGGGCCACCGTTCAGCACCGGGACACCGTTCAGCACCGGGACACCGCCGGGCACATGGACAGGGGGGCGTTGCGGGCCGCTCGTGGTGGCTCGCAACGCCCCCCTGGCTCTTCCCGAGGGGTCCTCAGGAGGCTGCTGGGGTCAGGAGTTGACCTGTGCGGTCACCAGGTTCGAGAAGGTGGTCAGCCGGGTGTACACACCCGGGAAACCGGCCTCCGCGCATCCTTCACCCCAGGAAGTGATCCCTGCCAGGACGCCCCCGATGAGCAGGGGACCGCCGCTGTCGCCCTGGCAGGTGTCGACGCCACCGGACGCGAATCCGGCGCAGACCATGTCGGACTGGACGTAGTCCGAACCGTACGAGCTGCGGCAGCTGGAGTCGGACACGATCGGGACGGTCGCGGTCCGCAGCTGGTTGGAGGAGCTGCCGTTCTCGGACGTGGTGCCCCAGCCGAGGACGCGGGCCGTGGTGCCGGCCGCGTACACACTCGTCTGGGAGGAGGAGACGTAGGACGCCGTCGTGTACGGCATCGCCGTCGACAGCGTGAGGACGGCCACGTCGTCTCCGTTGGTGGCGTCCGTGTAGCTCGGGTTGATCCAGATGCGGCTGACCCGGCTGACCGTGCCGTTGGTGCCGTTGAGCAGGGTGCGGCCACCGACCACCCGGACGCTGCCGGTGGTCTCGCCGACCATGCAGTGCGCCGCCGTCACGACCTTCGTGGGCGTCACCAGGGTGCCGCCGCAGAACTGTCGCTGGGACGCGTCCGTGATCTGCATGACGAACGGGTACGTGGTCGTGGTGGTCGTCGTGCCGCCGACGATGGGCTGCGGGGCGGCGATCGCCGAGGGGGCGGCGACGAGCGCGGCAGCGGCGGCGGCGACGGTGGCCACGACGGTGGCGGCGGTCTTTCTGGCACGAGTGAGCCCGAACATGCGTCTCCTCAGTGGGTACCGGTGGGGGGTCGCGCGGGTGGGGGGTCGAGCACGGGGACCTTGGGCTCCCGCCCCACTCGGACGGAGCCGAGGACGCGGGGAGGGACCGGCCTCCGTGTGCCCGGGCGAGCGGCACGCCCATACGCTAGGTGGCTCCGCCCCCCGCTCCCAATGAGGGAACCCCCTAAGGGAGTAGGGCAGGGAAAACCCTCGGTCCGGCTCAGTAAAGCGGCCGTGATCTCACTTGGCGCGGCGCCCCGCCGCCAGTCGGACGATGTCCACCCGCGAGCGGATCCCCAGCTTGCGGTAGACCCGGGTCAGCGTCGCCTCCACCGTCTTGACGCTGATGAACAGCCGCGCGGCGATCTCCCGGTTGGTGGCGCCCTCCATGACGAGCGCGGCGACCTGACGCTCCATCGACGCCAGCCCCTCCAGACCGTCACGGGCCGCGGGGGCCGGCTCCGGCTCCGGTTCGGGTGCGGCGGCGGCCTCGTCCACCCGGCGCAGCCAGGGCAGCGCGCGGCACCGCCGGAACAGCCGGGTGGCCTCGTCGTACGTCTCCTGGCCCGGCCGTCTGCCGCGCAGCGCGGCCAGCGCGAACGCGGCCCGCGCCTCCTCCAGGCCGTAGCCCAGTGCGGCGAGCCGGTCCTGTGCGGACGTCAGCCGGGCGATCGCGCCCTCCCGGTCGCCGTGCGCGGCCCGCACCAGCGCCTCGGCCCGGTCGAGCACGGCGAGCACGCTGGCCCGGCCGAGCCGCTGCGCGTGGCCGCGGGCGATGTCGATGACGTCCTGTGCCTCGGCCGGCTCCCCGACGCGTACCAGCGCCTCGGCGAGGTCGCCCTGCCAGCGGCCGCGCGCCGGGTCGGTGATGCCGAGGGCCGTCTCCAGCTCGCGCACCCGGCGCAGCGAACGGACGGTGCCCGCCGGGTCCCCGGCCACCAACTGGGCGTGGCCGAGCGCGCCGAGGGCCCGGGACAGATACATCTGGTCGCCGTCCTCCTCGGCGTGCGCCACCGCCTCCCGGGCCAGGGCCAGCGCGGTGTCCACGTCCCCGCCGGACGCCTCGGCGAGGGAGGTCAGCATCGCGGACGCCGTCTCGCCGATCCCGGAGTCGCGGGCCAGCCGCAGCCCCTCGCGGGCGAGTTCGAGCGCCCGGCCGCAGTGCCCGGCGCGCAGTTCGGTCTCGGCGAGCCCGCGCAGGAAGTGCACCTCGCTCTCCACCGAGCCGCGCCGCCGCACCTCGCGCAGCAGGGCCGTGACGGTGGCGCGGGCCTCGACGAGCTGGTCGCCCATGACCAGCCAGCGGAAGCGGGCGCTGCCCGCGCCGTTGTGGTGGCAGGCCACCCGGGGGTCCTGGGGCTCCTTCAGGGCCTGCTTGATGGTGAGCGGCGCGTCCGGATGGCCCATCAGGGTCTCGGTCTGGGCCTGGAAGGAGAGGGCGAGCAGTTCGGTGCGCCGGTCCGCGCCGCGCTCGGCGAGCTTCGCCGCGTGGGCGGCGGCCTCGCGGGCCTCGGTGAAGTCGCCCTCCACGATGAGCGCCCGCCAGGCCAGTTGGTAGTGGACCAGGGCGAGCAGCCGGGGGTCGTCGCCGGCGTCCGCGAGGGCCTGCGGGAAGACGGCGTCGACCTCCGTCATGGTGTGTCCGGCGGTGTCGATGACGATGATCCAGGCCCGCACCCGGTCGGCGGGCACGGTCGCCCGGGTCAGCACCTCGCGGGCGATGTCCCGGGCGAGGTCGACCTCTCCGGCGGTGATGGCGTCCTCGGCGGCCTGGAGGCGGCGTTCGTCAGGGCCGGGCCGGTGGTCGGCGGGGGTGTGCCGGGCCGCGAGCAGACCGAGCTGCGCGGCGACGGAGGGTGCCCCGCGGTCGCGGGCCTGGGCGGCGGCCCCGGCGAGACGGGCGGCGGCCTCCGGGTCGGTGCCGGTGGTGGCCAGGGCGAGATGGCGGGCGCGTTCGATCGGGTCGGAGGCCGCGGTCGACAACGCGGCGTGCGCGGTGCGCCGTTCGTGGGCGGGCGCCTCGGCGTACAGCGCGGCGGAGATGAGCGGATGGGCGAAGCGCACGGTGGAGCCGGCCGAGCCGTCCGGGTCCGTCGCCAGCAGGCCGAGTTCGGCGGCCTGGGCGCACTCGGCCTCGACGTTCTCGCGGCCGGCCGCGTGCAGCAGCGCGGGGGTGGGGCGGGCGCCGGCGCTGGCGACCAGCAGGGTGCGGCGGGCCTCCACCGACAGCATGTCGAGCCGGCTGAGCACCAGCGCGCGCAGCGAGGTGGGCACCGGCAGGGGTTCGCCGGGCCGTGGCGGGGTGGGGCTCTCGGCGAGGGCGCGGCCCAGTTCCAGGGCGAACAGCGGGTTGCCGCCGCTGGTGCGGTGGATCTCGCGGACCGTGGAGCGGGTCAGCCCGGAATGACCGCGCTGGCCGAGGAGTTCGGCGGTCTGGGCGCGGGAGAGCGGACCGAGGCGTACGGCGACGGTGTCGGGCGGGGACGCGCGTAGATGACGGTCGTAGTCCTGCCCCTCGGTGCGTACCGCGGACAGCAGCCGCACCGGGGTGCCGCCGAGTCTGCGGGCCGCGAAGCCGAGGATCTCGGCGCTGGCCGGATCCAGCCACTGGAGGTCGTCGGCGACGATCAGGACGGGGCCCTCGGCGGCGAGCGCGCGCAGCGCGGACAGCACGGCCAGCCGCAGGGCCAGCCCGTCGCGCTGGAGGGCGGACTCGGCGCGGCCGGTGAGCGCCGACTCCAGGGCCGTGCGCTGGGCCGCGGGGAGCTGGTCGCAGACCTCGTCGACGACCAGTCCGAGGAGGTCGGCGAGGGCGAGGAAGGGCAGATGCGATTCCGACTCGGTCGCCGAGCAGCGCAACACGGTGCGCGCCGCGTCGGCATATTCCGCGGCCAACGCCCGCAGTACGGTCGATTTCCCTATTCCGGCGGGGCCGTGCAGCAGCACACTGCCGCCCGAGGCGAGTTGCTCCCGGGCCCGCGCGAACAGGTCCTCCCGGCCGATGACCAGGTCGGGGCGGCATCGGGCAGGCTCCTGGAAGTCCCCTCGCACGGTCACCGCTCCCCTCGTGTGTCGTGTCCTGACCAAAATTCTAGGCAATGATCCTTGAATTTCGGACGGAAGACGTGGTGAGGCAAATAACAGCGCTTCGGCACAAGGATATTCGGCATCCGCCTGAACGAATGGAAAGGTTTCCTGCCTAAGGCAGCAGCCCCGCCCTGCGCGCCGCCGCGACCGCCTCCCCGCGTGTGTGGGCGCCCAACCGGCGCATGGCCGAGCGCAGATAGCCCTTGACCGTCTCGGGGCGCAATCCCAGCCGCTCGGCCACCACCGCGTTGGTCGCGCCCGCCGCCACCCAGGACAGCACGTCCAGCTCGCGCGGCGCCAGACTCATGCCGCCTGCGGGCTCCGGAGCCGTCAACAGACCGCAGGCGGCCAGGAGTTCGGCCCGCAGCGCCGGGTCGGCGATCCTCGGCGCCAGGGCCCGCAGCGCCGCGTGCGCCTCCCGCACCTGCTCCCAGGCGACCCCGTTCGCCGCGTCCGGGACACGCTCCGGGCGGGCCGCCGCCAGCAGCTCGCCCACCTCCTCCCGCACCACCAGCGACTGCTCCACGTCCCGGGCCACCGCCACCGCCGCGCTCAGCGCGCGGTCCCCGAGCGGCTGGGCCGAGCGCAGGGCCGCGTACAGCACCCCGCGCACCCGGCGGCGCACCACCACCGGCACGGCCAGCACGGAGCGCAGCCCCTCCGCGGCCACCGGCACGTCGTACTCGTGGCTGATCTGCCGCGACGACGAGTAGTCCGTCACCGCGCACGGCCGGGCCAGCGCCACCGCCTTGCCGCCGAGGCCGTTGCCCGAGATCACCGCGAGCGAACGCAGCGCGGGCGTGGCCGTACCGCTCAGCTCGCTGATCCGCACCCGCGCGCGGCCCGGCTCGACCAGGCCGCCGAAGGCGACCGGGAGCCCCGTCGCCCGCCGCAGCCGGGCCAGCGCGCCGTATATCTCCACCGCCCCCGAGTCGTCCGTTGCCACCCGTTCGCCCCTTCATCGCGGCTTCCTGTGCAGTCCACACCCCCGTACGGGGGTAGTGAGACCTGGGTCACGGAATACACGATGCCAGAGAGCCGCCCGGCAGTGGCCCGGCACGAACGACCAGGAGTGGGACAGATGACAACGGCGACGGACGCCTTCCGCGCGGCACGGGACTACCTGCTGGAGCACCGCGAGGACTACGCCACGGCCTACGCGGGCTTCAGCTGGCCCCGGCCTGACGAGTTCAACTGGGCCCTGGACTGGTTCGACGTCGTCGCGGACGGCAACGACCGCACCGCCCTGCACATCGTCGAGGAGGACGGCGGCGAGACGAAGCTGTCCTTCGCCGAACTGTCCGACCGCTCCGACCGGATCGCGGGCTGGCTGCGCGCCCGGGGCGTCGCCGCCGAGGACCGCATCCTCGTCATGCTCGGCAACCAGGCCGAACTGTGGGAGACCGCGCTCGCCGCCATGAAGCTGCGGGCCGTCGTCATCCCGGCCACCCCGCTGCTCGGCCCGGCCGACCTGAGCGACCGCGTCGAGCGGGGCCGGGTGCGGCACGTGCTGGCCCGCGCCGCCGACACCGGGAAGTTCGACGAGGTCCCCGGCGGCTACACCCGCATCGCCGTCGGCGGCGCCCCCGAGGGCTGGCTCAGGTACGAGGACGCGTACACCGCCTCCGCGGACTTCGTCCCGGACGGGCCCACCCTCGCCGACGACCCGCTGATGCTCTACTTCACCTCGGGCACCACCGCCCGCCCCAAGCTGGTCGAGCACACGCACGTCTCCTACCCGATCGGCCACCTCGCCACCATGTACTGGATCGGCCTGCGCCCCGGCGACGTGCACCTCAACATCTCCTCACCCGGCTGGGCCAAGCACGCCTGGTCCAACCTGTTCGCCCCGTGGAACGCGGAGGCGACGGTGTTCATCCACAACTACACGCGCTTCGACGCGGGCCGGCTGATGGCCGAGATGGACCGGGCCGGGGTGACCACGTTCTGCGCGCCGCCGACCGTGTGGCGCATGCTCATCCAGGCCGACCTGTCCCAGCTGCGCACCCCGCCGCGCGCCGCCGTGGCCGCGGGCGAGCCGCTCAACCCCGAGGTCATCGAACAGGTGCGCCGCGCCTGGGGCGTCACCGTCCGGGACGGCTTCGGGCAGACCGAGACCGCCGTGCAGGTCTCCAACAGCCCCGGCCAGCCGCTGAAGACCGGTTCCATGGGCCGGCCCAGCCCCGGCTACCGGGTGGAACTGCTCGACCCGGTCTCCGGCGCCCCCGGCGCGAGCGAGGGCGAGATCGCGCTGGAGCTGTCCGGCCGCCCGGTGGGCCTGATGGCCGGCTACCACGGCGACCCCGACCGCACGGCCGAGGCGATGGCGGGCGGCTACTACCGCACCGGCGACGTCGCCTCCCGCGACGAGGACGGCTACCTCACCTACATCGGGCGCACCGACGACGTCTTCAAGGCGTCCGACTACAAGATCAGCCCGTTCGAGCTGGAGAGCGCCCTGCTGGAGCACGAGGCGGTGGCCGAGGCCGCCGTCGTGCCCGCGCCGGACGAACTGCGGCTGGCCGTGCCGAAGGCGTACGTCGTCCTCGCCGAGGGCTGGCAGCCCGGACCCGACACCGCGAAGGTGCTGTTCGAGCACTCCCGCCAGGTCCTCGCCCCCTACAAGCGCATCCGCCGGCTGGAGTTCGGCGAGCTGCCCAAGACCGTGTCCGGGAAGATCCGCCGGATCGAGCTGCGCGAGGCCACGGCCGAGGGCTCGGCCGACGAGTACCGCGAGGAGGACTTCCGGTGAGTGAGTCGTCGTACACCCACGGCACGAGCGGCACCGCGCTGCTCGGGGACACCATCGGGGCCGACCTGGACCGGGCGGTCGCGGCCTGGCCGGAGCGCGAGGCCCTGGTCGACGTGGTCAAGGGGCGGCGCTGGACGTACACCGAATTCGCCGCCGACGTCGACCGGTTGGCGTACGCGCTGCTGGCGAGCGGGGTCGCCAAGGGCGACCGGGTGGGCATCTGGGCCGTCAACTGCGCCGAGTGGGTGCTGGTGCAGTACGCCACCGCCCGCGTCGGCGCGATCATGGTCAACATCAACCCGGCGTACCGCACGCACGAGCTGGAGTTCGTCCTCGAACAGGCCGGGATCTCCCTGCTGTTCGCCTCGCTGCGCCACAAGTCGAGCGACTACCGGGCGATGGTGGAGCAGGTGCGCGGCCGGTGCCCGACGCTGCGCGAGACGGTCTACATCGGGGACCCGGGCTGGGAGGCGTTCACCGGGCGGGGCGGGCCGGAGCGGCGCGCGGAACTGGACGCCCGGCAGGCCGAGTTGTCCTGCGACGACCCCATCAACATCCAGTACACCTCGGGCACGACGGGCTTTCCCAAGGGCGCCACGCTCTCCCACCACAACATCCTGAACAACGGGTACTTCGTGGGAGAGCTGGTCGCCTACGACGAGCAGGACCGCATCTGTGTGCCCGTGCCCTTCTACCACTGCTTCGGCATGGTGATGGGCAACCTGGCCGCCACCTCGCACGGCGCGTGCGTCGTGATCCCGGCGCCGTCCTTCGAACCGAGGGCCACGCTGGAGGCGGTGCAGAGTGAGCGGTGCACCTCGCTGTACGGCGTCCCGACCATGTTCATCGCGGAGTTGAACCTGCCCGACTTCGCGTCGTACGACCTCTCCAGCCTGCGCACCGGCATCATGGCGGGCTCGCCCTGCCCGGTGGAGGTGATGAAGCGGGTGGTCGCCGAGATGCACATGGCCGAGGTGTCCATCTGCTACGGCATGACCGAGACCTCCCCGGTCTCCCTCCAGACCCGGATCGAGGACGACCTGGAGCACCGCACCGGCACCGTCGGGCGGGTCCTGCCGCACCTGGAGGTCAAGGTCGTCGACCCGGTCACGGGCGTGACGCTGCCCCGGGGCGAGGCGGGCGAGCTGTGCACCCGCGGCTACAGCGTGATGCTCGGCTACTGGAACGAGCCGGAGAAGACCGCCGAGGTGGTCGACGCCGGCCGCTGGATGCACACCGGGGACCTCGCGACGATGCGCGAGGACGGGTACGTCGAGATCGTCGGCCGCATCAAGGACATGGTCATCCGGGGCGGCGAGAACGTCTACCCGCGTGAGATCGAGGAGTTCCTCTACGGCCACCCGCAGGTCAGGGACGTCCAGGTCGTCGGGGTGCCGCACGAGAAGTACGGCGAGGAGGTGCTGGCCTGCGTCATCGCGCGGGACCCCGCCGACCCCCCGACCCTGGAGTCCCTGCGCGCCTACTGCGAGGGCCGCCTCGCCCACTACAAGGTCCCGACCCGCCTCCAGCTCCTGGACACCTTCCCGATGACGGTCTCGGGCAAGGTCCGCAAGGTCGAACTGCGCGAGAGGTACGGGGCGTAGCGCCACGCCGTCGCACGGGCCCCGGTCGCCGACGCGGCCGGGGCCCGGTGCGTGCGGTCAGACGCGCGTCGCGTGGAGGGCGTCGGCGGTGGGGTTCGCCGGCCGGGGGGTGCCGGTGAGGTCCAGGACGAACAGGGGGATCAGCAGGCCGTCGGCGCGGGCGACGGCCTCGGGGGTGTAACCCGCCAGGGAGAAGTGGACGCAGGTCGCCGACTCCGTCATGGCGGTCAGCCACAGGCACTCCACGTCGCGCGCGGAGGCCGGCCGGACCGTCGGGTCGACCTGGGCCACGAGGCCCCGGGCGGCGAGACCGATGCCGGACGGGGGACGCTGGTCGGCGCGGCGGATGTCCCGGTGGCCCAGCCGGCGCAGATACAGCACGGCGGCGGTGACGGCGTCCCGCGCCGTACGGATCGTGACGGGCCCGAGCACCTCGCGGGGCACGTCGACCTCGGGCCGGTCCGCCTCGGGCCGGTCGGTCGCGGGCGGGTCGGTCGCGAGGGGGACGCGCAGCACCGTGCCGCACGCGCAGCCCAGTTCCGGCCGGGGCCAGGGGGCGGAGCTCCCGCAGGAGCGGCAGGTCACGGTGATCCACTCCTCGTCCCAGGCGCGGTGGTCGAGCACGCTCGGCGGGGCGTCCGCGTCGAGCGCCGGGGCGACCGCCGTGCCGCACGCGCAGGGGTAGGCGGGCGCGGCGTAGTGGTGCTCGCGCCCGCAGACCGGACAGCGCACCGGCACGCTCTCGGACATGGCCTTCTCCCCGGCATCGCTGAGGGACAACGGCCCCATCGTGCTCCCTCCGGGCCCCGCTTGTCCGTCTCTTGACTGCCTTTGTCCACCCCCCTACATTGATTCCAGATAGCAGAAAACATATTCCACCATACGGAAGTGCTCACCCGCGGGGCGCGACGGGAGTACGCATCCGACAGCCGAAGCAGGAGTACTCGATGGCTCGAATGACGGCTGCCCGCGCGGCAGTTGAGATCCTCAAGCGTGAGGGGACCACCGACGCGTTCGGTGTGCCGGGCGCGGCGATCAACCCCTTCTACGCGGCCCTCAAGGCATCCGGCGGCATCACCCACACCCTCGCCCGGCACGTCGAGGGCGCCTCGCACATGGCCGAGGGCTACACCCGCACCCACCCCGGCAACATCGGGGTCTGCATCGGCACGTCGGGCCCCGCGGGCACCGACATGATCACCGGTCTGTACTCGGCCACCGGCGACTCCATCCCGATCCTGTGCATCACCGGCCAGGCCCCGACCGCGGTGATCCACAAGGAGGACTTCCAGGCCGTCGACATCGCCTCGATCGCGGGCCCCGTCACCAAGATGGCGGTGACCGTCCTGGAGGCCGCGCAGGTCCCCGGCGTCTTCCAGCAGGCGTTCCACCTGATGCGCTCCGGCCGCCCCGGCCCGGTCCTGATCGACCTGCCCCTCGACGTCCAGCTCACCGAGATCGAGTTCGACCCGGAGACCTACGAGCCGCTCCCGGTCTACAAGCCCGTCGCGAGCCGCGCCCAGATCGAGAAGGCGCTCCGGATGCTGAACGAGTCCGAGCGGCCGCTGATCGTCGCGGGCGGCGGTGTCGTCATCGCGGACGCGTCCGAACTCCTCGTCGAGTTCGCCGAGTTGACCGGTGTGCCGGTGGTGCCCACGCTGATGGGCTGGGGCGTGCTGCCGGACGACCACGAGCTGAACGCCGGCATGGTCGGCCTCCAGACCTCGCACCGCTACGGCAACGCGACCTTCCTGGAGTCCGACTTCGTCCTCGGCATCGGCAACCGCTGGGCCAACCGCCACACCGGCAAGCTGGACGTCTACACGGCGGGCCGCACGTTCGTGCACGTCGACGTCGAGCCCACCCAGCTCGGCAAGATCTTCGCCCCGGACTTCGGCATCGCCTCCGACGCCGGGGCCGCGCTGCGCCTCTTCGTCGAGGTGGCACGCGAGTTGAAGGCCGAGGGCCGGCTGCCCGACCGCTCCGGCTGGGCCGCCGCCGCGCAGGAGAAGCGCGCCACGCTCCAGCGCCGTACCCACTTCGACGACATCCCGATCAAGCCGCAGCGGGTCTACGAGGAGATGAACAAGGCGTTCGGCCCCGAGACGCGGTACGTCTCCACGATCGGCCTCTCGCAGATCGCCGGCGCCCAGATGCTGCACGTCTTCAGGCCGCGGCACTGGATCAACTGCGGTCAGGCGGGCCCCCTCGGCTGGACCATCCCGGCCGCGCTCGGCGTCGCCAAGGCCGACCCCGAGGCGCAGGTCGTCGCGCTCTCCGGGGACTACGACTTCCAGTTCATGATCGAGGAACTGGCCGTCGGCGCCCAGCACCGGATCCCGTACGTGCACGTGCTGGTGAACAACTCCTACCTCGGGCTGATCCGCCAGGCGCAGCGGGCCTTCGACATCGACTTCCAGGTCAACCTGGAGTTCGAGAACATCAACTCGCCCGAGCTGGGCGTCTACGGCGTGGACCACGTCAAGGTCGCCGAGGGCCTCGGCTGCAAGGCGATCCGCGTGACCGACCCGAACGAACTGGGCGCCGCCTTCGAGCTGGCGAAGAAGCTCGCCGAGGAGCACCGGGTGCCGGTGGTCGTCGAGGCGATCCTGGAGCGGGTCACCAACATCTCGATGTCCACCACCAACGACATCGGGAACGTGGTCGAGTTCGAGGAGATCGCCACGGAGCCGGGGCATGCGCCGACGTCGATCCGTACGTTGAAGGTGTGACGGCGGGGCGGTCGCGTGTGCGGGGTGCGGTTCGTCGCGGGGTGCGGGTGCGCTGTGGCTGGTCGCGCAGTTCCCCGCGCCCCTGTCGTGCGGCGCTGCGCGCCTGCACGACAGGGACGGGACCCGGCAGATCAGGTGCCGTCAATCATCCGGGTGCTCGGAAAGGCCCGGCCACTCGTCCGGCCCACCCCCCTGCCATTCGACGATGTCATCGTCTTCGACCTCGATCCGGTCCAGGTCGGCCATGCGCAGGATCTCGACCACGTCGTCCAGGTGGGAGGCGATGCCGAGGACGACCTCGCCCTCGGTGACCCGCCGGGACCCGTCGAGGGCCGGGCTGTGCACCACGATGTGCGGAAACCGGGGCGATGGATGCGTCATGCCTCAAGCCTCCTGCGGCGGGCGCCGACGCGCACCCCGGCGGAGGCGGGTTCCCGGACGGCGGGAGGCTGGGACCGCGGCGGCTGCGACAGGACCCGGCGGCCCGCTTCCCTCAGGCCGGGAAGGGGGCTTCGGTTCCCTCACCACCGCACTGGCTCGCAGGCCCGCCGCGGTCCTCGCCGCCCGCGCACCGGCCGGCCACCCTCGTCCCGGGCCGCCCGGCGGCGGGCTGCGCGCACGCGGTCACGGCCTCCCGCCGGACCGCGCACGCCGTTCGCCGGCCCGGCCCCGGCCGTGCCGGGACCGGGCGCGTGCGAGTGGATTCCGGGCGACGCCGGCACCTGGGCGCGACAGGACAGTTGTCGGCGCCGGGGCCGCCCGGAGCTCGGGGGGCCGCGTCAGACCCGGGCGCCGGAGAGGCGCTCCACGGCCCGCAGCAGCGCGGAGTGGTCGAGGCCGCCGTCGCCCTGCGCACGCAGACCGGCGACGAGCTGGGCGACCACGGCACCGACCGGCAGGACCGCGCCCACGGTGCGCGCGGCGTCGGTGACGATGCCCATGTCCTTGTGGTGCAGGTCGATGCGGAAGCCCGGCTTGAAGTCGCGGTCGAGGAAGTTGTCCTTCTTCCGCGTCAGCACGGTCGAGCCCGCGAGACCGCCGTTCAGGACGTCGAGGGCCGCCGCGAGGTCCACGCCGGACTTCTCCAGGAAGACCACGGCCTCGGCGCACGCCTGGATGTTCACGGCGACGATGAGCTGGTTGGCCGCCTTCACGGTCTGCCCGGCGCCGTGCGGACCGCACAGCACGATGGTCCTGCCCAGCACGTCGAACACCGGCTTCGCGGCGTCGAAGTCGGCCCGCTCGCCGCCGACCATGATGGACAGCACCGCCTCGATCGCGCCGGCCTCACCGCCGGAGACGGGGGCGTCCAGGACGCGGATGCCCTTCTCGGCGGCGGCCTTCGCCAGGTCGACGGAGGTCTGCGGGGTGATCGAGGACATGTCGATCAGCAGGGTGCCGGGCCGGGCGTTCTCCAGGATGCCGTCCGGGCCGTAGGCGACCGCCTCGACCTGCGGGGACGCGGGCACCATCGTGATCACCACATCGGCGCCGGCGACGGCCTCGGCGACCGAGCCGGCCACGCTGCCGCCCGCGGCGGCCAGGCGGTCCAGCTTCTCCTGCTCCAGGGTGAAGCCGGTGACGTCGTACCCCGCCTTGATCAGGTTCTCGGACATGGGGGAGCCCATGATGCCGAGGCCGATCCACGCGATCGCCGGGCGGGAGGATTCCGTAGGGGTGCTGCTCATGGTGAGGGTGCCTCTCGTGCGGGGTGGGTGGTCAGCGGGCGTCGCGGGGCAGCCAGTCGAAGGACTCCGCGCTCGGCCGGTCGCCCGGCTTGTACTCCAGGCCGACCCAGCCGTCGTAGCCCGCCTTCCGCAGCCGGTCGAGGAGGTCCTCCAGGGGCAGCGCGCCGGTGCCCGGCGCCCCGCGGCCCGGGTTGTCGGCGATCTGCACGTGCCCGGTCCTCGCCGTGAACCGCTCGATCACCGACGGCAGGTCCTCGCCGTTCATGGACAGGTGGTAGAGGTCCATGAGGAACCGGGCGTTGCCGAGGCCGGTCGCCTCGTTGACCCGGTCGACGACCGCGACGGCGGCCGGCGCCGAGACCAGCGGGTAGCGCGGCGACTCGGGCTCGTTCAGCGCCTCGATCAGCAGGATCGCGCCGATGCGGTCGGCGGCACGGGCCGCGAGCGTCAGGTTCTCCAGCGCGAGCGCGTCCTGGACGTCCGGGTCGACGCCGTCCACGCGGTTGCCGTAGAGGGCGTTGAGCGCCGTGCAGCCCAGGGAGGCGGCGAAGTCGGCGGCGACGTCGACGTTGGCGCGGAACCGCCGGGACTCCTCGCCCGGCACGGACAGCGCGCCGCGGTCGGGGCCGGGGAGCTGCCCGGCGTAGAAGTTCAGGCCGGTGAGCCGCACGCCCGCGTCGTCGATCGCGCGCTTGAGCGCATCGAGTTCCGTCTGCTCGGGGGTGGGCGTCCCGACCCAGGGCCACCACAGCTCGACCGCGGTGAAGCCGGCCGCGGCGGCGGCCGCGGGGCGCTCCAGGAGCGGGAGTTCCGTGAAGAGGATCGACAGGTTGACGTTGAAGCGCTGGTCTGCGAATCCCATCAGGGCCGCGCTCCCTTCCGGTCTTGTTGGTTCCGTGCATTTCCGTATTGCGGAATTGTATTTCTGCTTAATGGAAGTTTGTAGGTCGAGCATTGCACTTGTCAAGGGGAAGGCGCGGCGGTGTCAAGGGGAAGGTGCCGCGCTGTCAAGGGGGAGGCGCCGCGGCTGAGCCCGTTCCCGGGGCGTGTCGGTGGGTTAGGGTCCTCACGGAGCGACCGGGGCGAGCGATGCCATGGGGGCACAGTGCGACTGCGAGTGGAGTTCACGACGGAACCCTTCGATCTCGACGAGGCTCCGGCGCACGCGCTGGCCGCCCGCGAGGTCATCGAGACGGCCGATCTCGACGCGGTGGACGTCGGCCCGTTCGGCAACACCGCCGAGGGTGGCGCCGATACGGTGCTCGGCACCGTCGACACCCTGCTGCGCCGCTCGCTGGCGGCCGGCGCCACCCGTATCTCGCTCCAGGTCAACGTGGTCGGGGAGGACGGCAATTGACCGGGGACGTGCCCGGGGACACGACCGGGAGCGACCCCTTCGTCGCGGCGGTGAAGCCGCTGGTCGACGCCATGGGCGGGGAACTGCTGCCGCCCGCCGAGGCGGGCCCCGACGACGTCGTGCTCGCCTGGCGGGGCGCCGACGTGGTGGCCGTGCGCCTGCCGCAGCTCGCCGACTCCCTCGACCACATCCTCGCCGCCATGGAACGGCAGCGCGGCAAGCCCCTCGCCGAGCTGGACCGCAAGGCGAAACAGGAGGTCGTACGGGTGCTGGAGGCGCGCGGCGCCTTCTCCGTGCGGCACGGTGTGGAGACCGTCGCGACCGCGCTCGGCGTCAGCCGCTTCACCGTCTACAACTACCTCAACCGCGAGAAGGGCCTGTAGGGGGAAGGGTCCGCAGGGGCTTGTAACCCCGAATTTTCAACAAAGTGTTGACGCGGTGTTCCGGAGGGCGTTAGCTGGCGGCAGCCCGATCCGTTCGTACGGCCCCCCACGGCCACGGAGGCTCCCCGTGACGTCGACTCCCACGCCCCAGGGCCTGGCCCGGTTCAACGCCCTCACGGAACCCGCGGCCCGCGCCGCCCTCCACGAGGTCTGCGCCTCCACCGCCTGGACCCGGCGGCTGCTCGCCGGCCGCCCCTACGCCACCCCCGACGACCTGTACGCCACCGCCGACGCGGCCACGGCGGCCCTGACCCCCGACGACCTCGCGGAGGCCATGGCCGGCCACCCGCCGATCGGCCGCCCGAAGCCCGGCGACCCCGCCTCGGCACGGGAACAGCGCGGCATGTCCGGCGCGCCCGCGCGACTGAGGGCGGAGATGCTGGAACTGAACCTCGCCTACCAGGAGCGGTTCGGCCACGTCTTCCTGATCTGCGCGACCGGACTCACCGCCGAGCGGATGCGGGACGCCGCCCAGGAGCGGATCGGCAACCCGCCCGCACGGGAACGGGAGATCGTCCGCACCGAACTGGGGAAGATCAACCGCATCCGCCTCGCCCGACTCGTCGCGGAGGACCGACACACCATGAGCACCGGCACCACCGCCTCGGTGTCCACGCACATCCTGGACACCAGCGTCGGCCGCCCCGCCGCGGGCGTGTCCGTCCGGCTCGCCGCCCGCGCGGGGCACGACGCCGGATGGCGGGAGCTGGGCGCGGCCACGACCGACACGGACGGGCGATGCAAGGACCTGCCGGTACCGCCGGAGGGAACCACCCACGTACGGCTCGTGTTCGCGGTCGGGCCGTACTTCGAGAACTCCGCGAAGCAGCAAGCAGATCCGCAGCAAGCCGATCCGCAGCAGGACGCCCCCGCGAACCGGGACGGCGGCGCAGTGTTCTTCCCCGAGGTGACGGTCGTCTTCGCCGTCGCACCGGGCGAGCACCACCATGTGCCGCTGCTGCTCACCCCGTTCGGTTACTCCGTCTACCGAGGGAGCTAGCTCATGACCGTCCATTCCCGCTCCGTCGTTCTGGGACCGAACCAGTACGGCAAGGCCGAGTGCAGAGTCGTCAGGATCACGAGGGACGGCGCCACCCACCACCTCAAGGACCTCAATGTGTCCGTGTCGCTGAGCGGCGACCTGTCCGAGGTGCACCTCTCCGGGTCCAACGCCCACGTGCTGCCGACCGACTCCACCAAGAACACGGTGTACGCGTTCGCCAAGGAGCACGGCATCGAGTCGGCCGAGCAGTTCGCCATCCACCTCGCCCGCCACTTCGTCACCTCGCAGGAGGCGATCCACCGGGCCCGCGTCCGCGTCGAGGAGTACGCCTGGGAGCGCATCGCGGCCTCCGGATCCACCGGCGCCGTCGAGAGCAAGCATTCCTTCGTCCGCAAGGGCCAGGAGACCCGGCTGGCCCAGGTCGCCTACGACGGCACCTCGTGGGAGGTGACGTCGGGGCTCAAGGACCTCGTCGTGATGAACTCCACCGACTCCGAGTTCTGGGGCTACGTCAAGGACAAGTACACGACGCTCCCCGAGACCCGTGACCGCGTCCTCGCCACCGAGGTGGCCGCCCGCTGGCGCTTCAACTGGGACGGCGGGGCCGTCGTGCCCGACTGGGACGAGTCCTACGCCCAGACCAGGGGCCACCTGCTGCGGGCCTTCGCCGAGACCTACTCCCTCTCGCTCCAGCAGACGCTGTACCGGATGGGCGCCCGCATCATCGAGAACCGCGACGAGATAGACGAGGTCCGCTTCTCCCTGCCGAACAAGCACCACTTCCTCGTCGACCTGGAGCCGTTCGGGCTGAAGAACGACAACGAGGTGTACTTCGCGGCCGACCGGCCGTACGGCCTGATCGAGGCCACCGTGCTGCGCGAGGGCAGCGAGGCGCGCATCCCGGCCGACCTCACCAACCTGTAGCGAACCCGTGTCGCCCCTTCCCCCGCCGTCCGCCGAGCGAAAAGGACACACCGTGGCAGCAGTCCAGCGCACCGTCGTCGAGAACTGCGCGATCGCGACGGTCGACGCCGACGACACGGAGTACGCGCAGGGACACGTCGTCCTCGCGGACGACCGCATCGAGGCGATCGGCGCGGGCGGCGCCCCGGAGGGGCTGGAGAACGTCGTCCGCCGCATCGACGCCACCGGGCACCTGGTCACGCCCGGCCTGGTCAACACCCACCACCACTTCTACCAGTGGATCACCCGCGGCCTGGCCACCGACCACAACCTCTTCGACTGGCTGGTCGCGCTCTACCCGACCTGGGCCCGCATCGACGAACCCATGGTGTACGCCGCCGCCCAGGGCTCCCTGGCGATGATGGCCCGCGGCGGTGTCACCACCGCCATGGACCACCACTACGTCCATCCCCGGGGCGCCGGCGACCTGTCCGGCGCGATCGTCCGCGCCGCCCGCGAGACCGGCGTCCGCTTCACCCTGGCCCGCGGCTCCATGGACCTCGGCGAGAAGGACGGGGGGCTGCCGCCCGACTTCGCCGTGGAGAGCCTGGACGGTGCCCTCGCCGCCACCGAGGCCACGGTCCGGGAACATCACGACGCGTCCTTCGGCGCCATGACCCAGGTCGCCGTCGCGCCCTGCTCCCCGTTCTCCGTCTCCACCGAACTCCTGCGCCAGGGCGCCGAACTGGCCCGTCGGCTGGGGGTGCGGCTGCACACCCACGGCTCCGAGACGGTCGAGGAGGAGAAGTTCTGCCACGAGCGGTTCGGCATGGGCCCGACCGACTACTTCGCGTCCACGGGCTGGCTCGGCGAGGACGTGTGGATGGCGCACTGCGTCCACATGAACGACTCCGACATCGACGCCTTCGCCCGGACCGGCACCGGTGTCGCCCACTGCCCCTCGTCCAACGCCCGTCTCGCGGCGGGCATCGCGCGCGTCCCCGACATGCTCGCGGCCGGCGTCCCGGTCGGCCTCGGCGTCGACGGCACGGCGTCCAACGAGTCCGGCGAACTGCACACCGAACTGCGCAACGCGCTGCTCGTGGGCCGCCTCGGCCCGCACCGGGAGGCGGCGCTGAACGCCCGTCAGGCACTGCGCCTCGGGACGTACGGCGGCGCCCGTGTGCTCGGCCGGGCCGCCGAGATCGGGTCCCTTGAGCCCGGCAAGCTGGCCGACCTGGTGCTGTGGCGGATGGACACCCTCGCCCACGCCTCCATCGCCGACCCGGTGACCGCCCTGGTGCTCGGCGCCCCGGCCCCGGTCACCGCCGCGTTCGTGAACGGCCGTCAGACCGTCGCGGACGGCCGCCTGCTGCTCGTCGACGAGGACGCCGTCGCCCGCTCCACACGGGCCGAGGCCCGGCGCCTCGCCCGCATCGCCGGGCACTGACACCGCCGTTGCGCACGGCGGCCCGACTCCGGCCGGGAGGGACGGCTCCCGTCCGGTGGCCGCGGACCCCGCAGGGGCGCACGCCGACGCGTACGCCCCGGAGCGGCCACGACCCCGCTAGGGCGTGTTTCGAAAGTCCCGCCTGGCCCGCGACGCCTGGCACGCACACTCGCTGCGTTGTCGGAACGCCCAAGTACATCCAGTACGAGG
>NZ_JBEZXS010000008.1:260667-287631 GCF_040638185.1 Streptomyces sp. NPDC026672 | reverse complement strand
CACCCCCCAGGTCATCCGTTCGACAGGGGGGACCAGTCATGCCGGGCCCGGAGGCCAGCGGCCCTCTTGCAGGACCGCCAAGAACATAACGGGGGGCTCCTGCGGGCTACTTGCGGTCGGCCGGCTGGTGGACGGGGTCGGTGTGGGGCTGGTGCGCGGCGACGGGCGGCCGGGGGCGGGAGCGGCGCGCGGTGCGCATGCCGTGGGCCCAGAGCAGGAGGGCCAGGAAAGGGAGCGTCATCCCGAGGACGCAGGCGCCCGTCCAGGCGTACGCGCTGTGCATCGCGCCCGTGACCGCCGACGAGAGGGCGCCGCCCGTGAACACCGTCGTCATGAAGACGGTGTTGATGCGGGCGCGGGCGTCGGCGTGCAGGCCGTAGATCTCGTGCTGGCTGAGGACCAGGTGGCACTGCACGGCGAAGTCCAGCAGCACCGCGGCCAGCGCCAGCAGTACCACGCTGGAGTGGCCGAGCAGCGCCAGGAGCAGCGCCAGCGAGGCCAGCAGCAGGGCGCCGCCGCTGGCCGGCCGCCCGTGTCCGCGGTCGGCGATGCGTCCGGCGACCGGTGCGGCCGCCGCTCCGCTCGCGCCGACCAGCGCGAACACCGCGATCTCCAGTTGCCCGAAGCCGTGTTCGTCGATCAGCTCGTAGGCGATCGCCGTCCAGAACGCGGTGAACGCACCGAACACGGCCGCCTGGCACAGTGCCCGTCGGCGCAGCACCGGCTCGTGCCGCACCAGTTCGCCGACGCTGGCCAGGAGCGAGCGGTAGTCGGCGGAGTGGCCGGGGTGCCGCTCGGGCAGCACCCGGTGCAGCACCGCGCCGAGCACGATCATCAGCACGGCGGAGACCAGGTAGATCGCCCGCCAGCCGAGGAACCCGGCGACCAGGCTGGAGACCGTGCGGGCCAGCAGGATGCCCAGGAGCAGACCGCTCATGACCCGGCCGACGACCCTGCCGCGCTCCTCGGGCGCCGCGAGGTGCGCCGCGAGCGGGACGAGGACCTGGGCGACGACCGAGGTGATGCCGACCAGGACCGAGGCCGCGAGGAAGACGCCGAAGGCGGGGGAGAACCCGGCGAGGAGCAGGGCCGCGGCCGTGCCGACGAGTGTGCGGGTGGCCAGCCTGCGGTTCTCCAGGAGGTCCCCGAGCGGGAGGACGAGGAGCAGACCGAGTGCGTAGCCGACCTGGGTCAGGGTGACGACGGCGGTGGCCGCGCCCTGGCTGACGCCGAGGGAGTCGGCGATGAGGTCGAGCAGTGGCTGCGCGTAGTAGAGGTTGGCCACCGTCAGGCCGCAGGCCACGGCGAGGACGAAGGTGATCGCACGGCTCGCCCGCTGCGGTGCGTACGGTGCGGGCGGGCCCGGCGTCCGGCTCATGTCGTTCCTTCCCGGCGTCGCCGCGAGGACGACGCGTACGTTGGGGGAACGACGCTAGCCAGACGGCTCACGGAAGCGGAAGGCGGCCTCCCCTTGTCCGGTGGGGGAGCCGGGGTGCCGGGAAGCCGTCAGGCGCCGATCGGTTCCTCTGCCGGTTCGGCGAGGAAGTCCGCGTCCACCGCCGCCGCGCCCGACAGCAACGAGCGGACGGCCGTGCGCGCGTGGGCGTAGGGCCGGTCGGACTCCATCAGCAGGGACTGGGTGTTGGACGTCTCCCAGAAGGAGGTCAGCTCGAAGGCCAGCTGGTCCACCGACGCCTCCGGCCGGATCTCGCCCACGTCCTGCGCCTCCGAGACGGTCTGCCGCACGAACTCCCGCCAGGAGCCGTCGGCCGCGCGGATCGCGTCCTGCACCGGACCGGGACGCGAGTTGTACTCGACGATGACCTTCTGGAAGAAGCACCCGCCGGGGAAGACCCGCGCGCCGGAGTAGCTCAGCCACGCCTCGCTCAGTTCCCACACCCGCCGCAGCCCCGGCGGCTGCGCGAGGGCGGGCTGCACGACGTGGGTGACGTAGATCTTCGACGCGGCCCGCACCGTCGCGAGCTGGAGCTCCTCCTTCGAGCCGAAGAGCGCGAACACCCCGCTCTTGCTGAGCTTCAGCTCCGCCGCGAGCCGCCCGAGCGACAGGGCGTCCAGACCCTCCTGAGAAGCCACGGCGACGGTGTGCTGGAGAACGAGCCGTCGTGTCTGGTTGCCCCGTTCGACCCGTCCGTCAAGACGCCTCTCGGTCATGGCGGTTCTCCTCGTCGCAGGCGGCCACGCACTCGGGTGCTGTCGTGTGCGCGGGGTGCGATTCTACTAAGGAAACGACCGTGCGAAAAGTTTTGTTGACTCGGGGTTAACTCTGCCCGCTCCTGACACGGGACACGCCCGAGCCGCTGCCGCACCCGTCGGCCCCCGGCGGGCGCGTCGTCGGTGTGTGCGGCCGCTCGTCGTTCGGGGCGGTTGCGGAATTGAATGCTCCGCCCTTGATGCCCGTCCGGAGCTTTGCCGGCGTTCGGTGCCACGGCGATAAGAAGAAGTGATTGGATTCCGCTCGGACCCCTCTCGTAGTGTCGGCTGCGACCGTAGCAGGTGCCGCCCCGTAATTCGGAATTCAAGGAATGCGTGGGCGCCTGCTGTGCAATCGGTTATTTCTTCCTGGAGGGGAACCGTGATCATCGCGAAGCAGGCCGGGAAAACGCTCGGCGTCACCGTTTCGGATTTCGACGCCACCACCGCGACCGCCGAGGACTTCAGTGCCCTGAAGAAGATCGTCCACACGGAGAAGATCGCCGTCCTCAAGGGACAGCACCTCTCGCCGGCGGAATTCGTCGAACTGGGCCGCAGCCTCGGCGAGGTGGAGCGCTACTACCAGCCGATGTACTGGCACCCGGAGGAGCCGGACGTCTTCGTCTCCTCCAACGTCCCGCACAAGGGCGAGCAGATCGGCGTCCCGCGCACCGGCAAGTTCTGGCACGCCGACTACGAGTTCATGCCCCGCCCCTTCGGCCTGACCCTGATCTACCCGCAGGTCATCCCGCAGGCCAACCGCGGCACGTACTTCATCGACATGGGCCGGGCCTACGAGTCGCTGTCCACGGAGCTGAAGGAGGCCGTCGACAACAGCCTCTGCCGGCACAGCGTCAAGCGCTACTTCAAGATCCGCCCGACCGACGTGTACCGCCCGATCGTCGACATCCTGGCCGACGTCGAGGCCGAGACGCCCACCGTCACCCACCCCACGGTCACCACCCACCCGGTCACCGGCGAGCGCATCCTCTACCTGAGCGAGGGCTTCGCGCTCGGTCTCACCGACGCCGACGGCAACGACCTCGGCGACGCCCTGCTCCAGCGCGTCCTGGAGGCCAGCGGCCAGCTCGACCAGACCTTCCAGCACCCCAACATCCACCTCCAGACCTTCGACGAGGGCGACCTGCTGGTGTGGGACAACCGCTCGCTGATCCACCGCGCGCTGCACACCACCAGGCCCGAGCCCACCTCGTCCTTCCGCGTCACGGTCCACGACGAGCACCCGTTCTACGAGGGCATCGCGGCCTGAGTGGTATCCGACGAGCGAATCGAGTCGACATGACGAGCGAACCCGCGGCACAGCAGCGGATATTCGACGAGGAATTCTTCAGCGACCCGTACAAGAAGTACGCCGGTATCCACGCCGACGGCTGTCCGGTACGGCGTGTGGTCACTCCGGAGGGCGTGCCCGCCTGGTTCGTCTCCGAACACGAGGCGGTGCGTTCCGGGCTGAAGGATCAGCGGCTGTCCCGCCGGCTCGCCCATGCCGGCCCGGAGTACCGCAGGGCCCCCTACCCCACGGAGTTCCTCACGAATTCCGTCGTCACGGAGGACCCGCCGGAGCACACCCGGCTCAGGCGCATGCTGAATCAGGCGTTCTCACCGCGCTCGATCGGAATGCTGCGGCCGCGCATCGAGAAACTGGCGGAAGAACTCGTCGACGACATTTCCGCGCGCATCGAACGGGAGGGAACGGCGGACCTGGTCACCGGCCTGGCGCTGCCGCTGCCCATCACCGTCATCGCCGAACTGCTCGGCGTGCCCCCGGAGAGCCGGGCCGACTTCCGCCGCTGGGGCGACGGCATGCTCAGCCTCGTCCCGCGCGAGCAGGCCGAGGCGGGGGCGGCGATGCTCGCGTTCCTCACCGGCCTCGTCGAGGAGAAGGCCGCCCGGCCCGGCGACGACATGCTGTCGACCTGGGTGGCGGCGCGCGACGACGACGGCGAACCCCTCAAGCCCCAGGAGGTCATCGGCCTCGCGATGGTCATGCTGGTCGGCGGCTACGACACCTCCGTCGGCATGATCGCCGCCACCCTCATGGGACTCCTCGGCGACCGGGAGAAGTTCGCCGAACTCATCGACGACCCCTCGCTCCTGCCCGAGGTGGTCGAGGAGTTCCTGCGGCTGTACGGCACCGTGCACACCGGCGTACGGCGGTTCGCCACCGAGCCGATGTCCCTCGGCGGCCAGGAGATCGCCGCGGGGGACACGGTCCTGCTGTCCATCGCGGCCGCCGACCGCGACCCCGCGCGCTACCCCGACCCGGACGGCGTCGACTTCACGCGCCCCGGCAACCGCGGCCACCTCGCCTTCGGCATGGGACCGCACGTCTGCCCCGGCAACGAACTGGCCCGGCTGGAGATCTCGATCGCCGTCGAGACCGTACTGCGCCGGCTGAAGGGACTGCGGCTCACCGTGGCGCCCCAGGAGATCCCCTGGCGCCGCGCCTACTTCATCCGCGTCCCCCTGCACCTCCCCGTCACCCGAACCGTCGAGGAAGGCGAACGGCATGACTGAGACCGAACAGGCACCCGCGGGCACCTGCCCGGTGGCCCACTCCACCACCACGGACCACCTCCTGTTCGACGACGGCTACTTCGCCGACCCGTACCCGCTGTACGACCGGCTGCGCGAGCAGGGACCCGCGCACAAGGTGACGGCGCCCGACGGCTCCGGCGTCTGGCTGGTCACCCGCTACGCCGACGTGCGCCAGGGCCTCGCGGACCAGCGGCTGGCCCGGCACCCCCGGCACAACAGGGACGGGTACGCGGGCATCCCGCTCCCCGACGAGCTGCGGGTCATGCTGGCCACCACCGACCCGCCGCACCACACCCGGCTCCGCTCGCTGATCAACGCCGCGTTCACCCGCCGCCGCATCGAGTCGCTGCGCTCCCGCGTCGAACGGGTCGTCGACCAACTGCTGGACCGGATCGCCGAGGGCGACGGCCGCGCCGACCTCGTCGCCTCGCTCGCCGCGCCGCTGCCCATCACCATCATCTGCGACCTGCTCGGCATCCCCGAGGAGGAGCGCGGCATCTTCCGCAGCTACACCGACGCCATCGTCGGCACCGACCGCGAGGGCTCGGCCCAGGGCTGCCGGGACATGGTGGCCTTCCTCAAGCGGATCATCACGCTCAAGCGGGAGCAGCCGGACGACGCCCTGATCACCGGCCTCATCGAGGCACGGGACCAGGACGACCGGCTGACCGAGAGCGAGATGGTCGGCATGGGGTTCATGATCCTCATCGGCGGCTACGACACCACCCTGAGCATGATCAGCTCCGGCGCCCTGGCCCTGCTGCGCGACCCCGACCGGCTGGCGGCGCTGCGCGAGAAGCCGGAGCGGATGACCGGCGCCGTCGAGGAACTGCTGCGCTTCGAGGCGCCCGTGCAGAACGCCATCCGCCGCTTCGCCACCGAGGACCTGGAGATCGGGGGAGTGGCCATCCCCGCGGGCAGCGCCGTCGTCCTGTCCATCGGCTCCGCCGGCCGCGACCCGCGGCAGTACGCCTGCCCGGAGCGGCTGGACTTCGACCGGCCGGACACCACCCACGTGAGCTTCGGCTTCGGCCCGCACTTCTGCCCCGGCGCCCAGCTGGGCCGCATGGAGGTGGCCGTCGCCCTCGCCAAGCTCATCACCCGCTTCCCGGACCTGGCCCTGGCCGGCGGCCGGGACACGCTGCGCTACCGGCCCGGCTTCACCTTCCGCGAACTCTCCACGCTCCCGGTCACGTTCTAGAGAGGAGGACCGATGGCCACGCCCACCGCAGTGTCCCGCCCGGCCGGGACCGCGCCCACCGCGTTCCCCACGGACGACCCCGTGCTCGCCCGCGTCCTCAAGGTCTACAAGCCCGACTGCCAGTACCTGAAGACGGCGACCGTCGAACTGACCGACGAGGGACTGGTCCGCGCCCGCTGCGCCTTCGCGATCCCGGCGCCCTTCTACATCGACGACACCGGGCACTTCAACGCCGTCGAGTTCAACCTCTGCTACAACCAGATGATGTACTACACGGTCGCCAAGACCGTGAAGGAAGGGCTGCTCGAACCCTTCGCGCACTGGACGATGGACGACTACTGGCGGCGCCAGCTCCCGGACTTCCTCATCGTCGACTTCCACAGCTCCTTCGCCAAGGGCATGAAGGCCCACCACTTCCACGGCGAGATCACCTTCCGCACGGTCCGCGAACGCGCCGGCGGCCGCAACCTGCGGCCCATGGTCGTCGCCGACACGGCCGTCCGGTACTGGGACGACGACGGCGGCCACTGCACCGGCGAGGTCCGCCTCGTCATCGTCAACCCGCCCGCCCGCGAGACCGGGAGCACCGACGGTGACCACTGAACCCACCCCCTGGATGCGGCGCCTGGCCGCCACCGCCCTGTCCGAGCGGGCCGCCCTCCTGGAGGACCTGGTCCTCACCGAGTTCCGCACCGCCCTGCTCATGGGGGAGGACGACGAACTCCCGTGCGACGAGAGCTACTTCGCCCACGGACTCACCTCGCTCGGCGCCACCGAGATCGAACAGCGCCTGGAGGGCGTGCTCGGCCGGCCCATCGACGCCGCCAGCCTGCTCAACAACCCCACGATCGACCACCTCCTGACCCACCTGCGCGACGAGGTGCTCGCGGACCAGTTCCCCCAGCCCGCCGGGCGGCGCGTCGGCGACGTCGTACCGCCCGCCGCGCTGACCACCACCAGGGCGCTCGTGGACGACGTACTGAAGTCGCTCTACACGGCATAACCACGCCGCCCGCACGGCCCGGACACGACGCGCGACCACCACGCCGACCGTCCCGGGCCGATGCCCCCTGCCCGGCACCCCGATCCCCATTCACGCGCAGTACCAGCGGGAGAGACGCAATGACAGCCTCGGTATCGGCCTCGGACAAGGACGACCTGCTCCGGCAGCTGCTGATGGAGAAGTACGAGCCCATCGCCGTCGTGGGCGTCGGGATCGACCTCCCCGGCGACAACACCACCCTGGACGGGTTCGACCGGTTCCTGCGGGACGGACAGGACGGCATCGGCCCCATCCCGGCCGACCGCTGGGACAGCGGCGCACTGCACACCGACGAGCGCGGCACCAAGGGCAAGGTCGCCACCGCGGGCGGCGGATTCGTCTCCGGGATCGACCGGTTCGACCCCACGTTCTTCAACATCGCGCCCAAGGAAGCCGCGTACATCGACCCCCAGCAGCGCATGGCGCTCGCCGCCTCCTGGCACGCCCTGGAGTCCGCCAACATCGACCCGGGCACCCTGCGCGGCGGCACCGGCGGTGTCTACGTCGGCGTCAGCTCCGTCGACTACACCATCGAGGTCGACACCCTGGCCCCCGAGGAGTTCGACGCGCACATCGGCACCGGCACCGCGCACAGCGCCGTCTCCGGCCGGCTCTCCTACTTCCTGGGCTGGCGCGGCCCCTGCATGAGCATCGACACCGCCTGCTCCTCCTCGCTGGTCGCCCTGCACCTCGCGGCCCAGGGGCTGCGCCGGCGCGAGTGCGACATCGCGCTCGCCGGCGGCGTCAACGCCATCCACCACCCGCGCAACCACATCGTCTTCTCGCAGGCCAACATGCTGGCCCCCGACGGCCGTTGCAAGACCTTCGACGAGAGCGCCGACGGCTACAGCCGCAGCGAGGGCGTCGGCATGTTCGTCCTCAAGCGGCTGTCCGACGCCAAGCGCGACGGCGACCGCGTCCTCGCCCTGCTCCGCGGCTCGGCGGTCCGCCAGGACGGCGAGAGCGGCGGCCTGACCGTGCCCAACGGCATCGCCCAGGCCGCCGTCATGCGGGCCGCCCTCGCCGACGCCATGCTCGAACCCGGCGACATCGGCTACGTGGAGGCCCACGGCACCGGCACCTCGCTCGGCGACCCCATCGAAATGGGCGCCATCAACACGGTGTTCGGCGACTCCCGCGCCGAGGGCGACCCGCTCACCGTGTCCTCGGTGAAGACCAACATCGGCCACATGGAGGCCGCCGCGGGCGCCGGAGGCATCGTCAAGGCCATCCTCCAGCTGAGGGGCGGCGTCATCTACCCGCACCTCAACCTGACCGTTCCCAACAAGCACATCCCGTGGGACGACTACCGGGTCACGGTGCCCCTGGAGGGCCGCCCCTGGCAGGACGCCACGCGCCGCGCCGTCGTCAACTCCTTCGGCTTCGCCGGCACCATCGCCTCCCTCGTCCTCGAACAGCCGCCCGCCCAGGCCGCACCCGAGCCCGCCGGCACCCCCGGCGCCGACGCCGTGCTCACCCTCTCCGCCAAGAACCCCGCCGCCCTGCGCCGCCAGGCCCGGACCTGGCGCGGCATCCTGGACACCCTGCCCGAGAGCGACCTCGCCGACTTCTGCCGCACCGCCAACACCGGCCGCGCCCACTTCCCCGTACGGCTCGCCGCCCCGGTCGCGAACCTCGACGAGGCACGCGCCCTGCTGGACCGGGCCGCCGAGGGGTCCGGCACCCGCGCCGACGACGAACCGCGAGGCGCCGCGGTCGCGTTCCTCTTCACCGGCCAGGGCGCCCAGTACACCGGCATGGGCCGCCACCTCTACGAGCGCCACCCCTTCTTCCGCGAGCAGGTCGACCACCTCGACGCACTGTTCACGCCGTACCTCGACCGCTCCGTGCGCGACCTGATGTTCGGCCTCGCGGACGGCGCCGACGAGGACATCCACCGGACCCGCTACACCCAGTGCGCCCTGTTCACCCTCGAATACGCGCTGGCCCGGCTGTGGATCGACTGGGGCGTGCGGCCCAGCGTGCTGCTCGGGCACAGCATCGGCGAGATCGTCGCGGCCACCGTCGCCGGACTGTTCGACCTGGAGGACGCGGTCCGGCTCGTCGCCGCCCGCTCCCGGCTGATGCAGTCCGTCACCGCGCCCGGCCGCATGCTCGCCGTGCGCGCCCGCGACGAACAGGTCGCCCCGCTCCTGGAGGCGTACGACGACGTCAGCTTCGCGGCCGTCAACGCGCCCGAGCAGTGTGTCGTCTCCGGCGGCCGGCAGTCCCTCGACGAGCTCGAACAGACGCTGCGGGAGCGCGGTTTCGACGTCAAGGGACTGCCGGTGTCCCACGCCTTCCACTCGCCGCTGATGGCCGAGGTGTCCGAGGCGTTCCGCGCCGAGATCCAGGACATCGCCTTCCACGAACCGACCATCGCCTTCGTCTCCAACCTCACCGGCCGGATCGCCGAGTTCGCCGACGTCGCCACCCCCGACTACTGGGTCCGCCACATCGGCGAGCCCGTCGCCTTCGCCGCCGGCGTCCGCTGCGTCCAGGCCCGCGGCCGGCACGTCTTCCTGGAGGTCGGACCCTCCGGCGCGCTCACCGGCATGGGCCGGCAGAGCGCCGACGCCGCCGCGCACCTGTGGCTGCCGAGCCTGCTGCCCGGCGACACCGACGGCGGCGCGCTCCGCTCGGCCCTCGCCCGCTGCTACACCGCGGGCCTGCCCGTCGACTGGGCCGCCCACCACCGCGGCAGCCCCGGCCGCAGGATCGACCTGCCGCTGTACGCCTTCGAGGACAAGCGGTACTGGCTGCCCGGCACCCGGCAGCGGCTCGGCGCCCCCGCCGCCCCGCAGGGACCCGCCTCGCTGCTCGGCACCGAGTGCACCACCCCGGAGCAACGGCGCGACGGCGTCCAGGAGTTCCGCACCCTCCTCGGCTCCGACAACCCCGCCTACCTCGCCGACCACGTCGTCATGGGCCAGGCCGTCTTCCCCGGCGCCGGCTACGCCGCCCTGATCCTCGAACTCCAGGACGCGGTGTACGGCGAGAGCGAGCGGCCCGTACGCGAACTGCGCATCCACGAACCGCTGTTCCTGCCCGAGGACACCGTCACCGAGGTCCGCACCCGGCTCGCCGCGGGGGACGACGGCGGGACGCACGTCCGCATCGTCAGCCTCGCCCCCGGCACCGACGGCGACATCGAGCGCCTGCACGCCACCGCCGTCGTCGAGCCGGACACCGACGACGAGGCGCGCGGCGAGGCCGTACGGGAGGCACACGCCCTGCTCGCCGAGGCCGGGGAGCCCACCCGCCGCCACGCCACCGACGACCTCTACGCCGACTTCGTCGAGGCCGGCCTCGCCTACGGACCCGAGTTCCGGCGCATCGAGGAGGCGTCCACCCACGACGGCGGCATCGCGACCGCGTTGCTGCGCGGCCCCGACACCAGCGACACCGGCCGGCTGCACCCGGCCGTCCTGGACTGCGCCATGCAGACCCTCGCCGTGGTCGCCCCGACCGGACAGACCTACCTGCCCGTCGGCTTCGACCGGATCGTCCTGCACAAGAAGCCCCGGGGCACCGTCCGCACCCTGCTGCGGCTGCTCCCACAGACCGGGGAGGGCGACCTCGCCGCCGACATCCTCGCCCTGGAGGGCGAGCGGCCCGTCTTCACCGTGCGCGGACTGCGCCTGAAGCGGGTGGCCAACACCTCCGGCGGCCGGCAACTGGTGCACGAACCGCGCTGGACCAAGAAGTCCCTGCCCGCCGCCCGCCCCACCGGCGAGCGGGAGACCCTGCTCGTCGCGGCGGGCACCACCGAACTCCCCGGCATCCGCGCGGCCGGCGCGGCAGCAGCCGCCCAACTGCTGCGCGAGCGCCGGGACATCACCGACATCTGCTGGTTCTGGAACCCTGCCGCCACCCCGCCCGCGGCCTCGGCCCCCACGGCCGACCTCGCCGCCGAGGCCGAGGCCCTGCGCGAGGAGAGCCGCCGCAACTACACCGACCTCCTCGCCCTCACCGGCGCCCTCGCCGAGATCCCCGCCGACCGCGCCCCCCGCCTGCTGCTCGTCACCCGTGGCGCCCAGCGCCTGCCCCGGGACCCGGCACACGGCAGCGCACGCCCCGGCGACCTGGCCGCCGCCTCGCTGTGGGGCTTCGCGGCGGTGCTGCACAACGAGGTCCCGGCCCTCAAGGTCTCCGTCCTCGACCTGCCCGCCGAGCCCGCCCCCGCCGACCTGCTCGCGCTGGCCGACGAGTGCGCGGCGGGCGACACCGGGGACCACCGCCTCGCGGTCCGCGCCGGAGTCCGCCACGTCCAGCGCCTCCGGCCGCTCGCCGCCGCCGGCGGACCGGCAGACGGCGACGGCAACTACGAGCTGTCCATCGTGGAGTTCGGCCAGTTCGCCAACATCAAGCCCGTACCGGTCCCGGACCACGCCCCCGAGGGCGACGAGATCGAGGTCCGGGTCCACGCCGCCGGGCTCAACTTCAAGGACGTCCTCAACGCGCTAGGCATGCTCCGCCGGCACGCCCTGGACACCGGCACCGAGTACGTGCCGCTGCCCCTCGGCTTCGAGGCCGCGGGCACCGTCCACGCGGCGGGCCCCGACGCGGAGTTCGCCCCCGGCGACGAGGTCCTGCTCAGCCACCTCGGCTGCATGCGGCGCCGCGTCACCGTGTCCTCGGCCGTCGCCGTCCGCAAGCCCTCCACCATCGGCTTCACCGAGGCGGCGGCCCTCCCGACGGCCTACGTCACCGCCTACTACGCCCTCCACCACCTCGCCGGCATCAAGCCCGGCGACAAGGTCCTCGTGCACGCCGCGGCCGGCGGCGTCGGCCAGGCCGCCGTCCAGCTGGCACGGCTCGCCGGGGCCGAGGTGTACGCCACGGCCAGCCCCCGCAAGTGGCCGCTGCTGCGCGCCCAGGGCGTACGGCACGTCATGAACTCCCGCACCCTGGACTTCTCCTCCCAGGTCATGGAGGCGACCGGCGGTACGGGCGTCGACATCGTCCTCAACAGCCTCAACAAGGACTACATCCCGGCCGGGGTGCGCTGCCTCGGCGACGGCGGCAGGTTCGTGGAACTCGGCAAGATCGGCATCTGGTCCGCCGAACGCATGCGCGAGGAACGGCCCGACGTCGCCTACCACAACTTCGACCTCAGCGAACTGCCCGTCGACGACCTGAACCGGCTCAACAAGTCGATCCTGGAGACCGTCGTCTCCCTCGTCGAGGCCGGCGACCTCGGCCCGCTGCCCACCGTCGGCTACACCCTGGACGAGACCGAGGAGGCGTTCGGCGTCCTCAGCCGGGGCGCCAACACCGGCAAGCTGGTGCTGGAGTTCCCCGTCCCGGAGCCGGCCCCCGCACCGGTGCGGCTGTCGCCGGACGAGACCTATCTGATCACCGGCGGCCTCGGCGCCCTCGGCCTGGTCGCCGCCCGCCGCCTCGTCCGCGAGGGCGCCCGGCACATCGCCCTGGTGAGCAGGCGCGACGTCGAGCCCGCAGAGACCGGGCGGATCGCCCGCGAACTGGGCGACGACGTACGGCTGAGCGTGCTGCGCGGCGACATCGCCGACCCGGCGGACGTCTCCCGCATCGTGACCGGACTGCGCACCGGCGAGGCCCCGCTCGGCGGCGTCCTGCACGCGGCCGGCGTCCTCGCAGACGCGCCCGTCACCAAGCAGACCTGGGACGGCTTCGACACCGTCCTGCGGCCCAAGATGTACGGCGGCTGGCTGCTCCACCGGGCCACCGCGGACCTGCCGGGACTGCGGTTCTTCGTCACCTACTCCTCCGTCGCGTCGGTCGTCGGCTCCATGGGACAGAGCAACTACGCGGCGGGCAACGCCTTCCTCGACGCCCTCATGCACGAGCGCGCCGCGCAGGGTCTGCCCGGCCTCAGCGTCAACTGGGGCCCGTGGGCCGAGGTCGGCATGGCCGCCGACCTCACCGCCCAGCAGATCCGCGCCATCGAGGGCCGGGGCATCAGGTTCCTCGCCCCCGCCGACGGCATGCGCCAGCTCCTCGCCGCCTGGGACCGGCCCCGGCCGCAGGCGGTGATCGGCGAGTTCGACTGGGAACGCTTCCTCACCGCAGCCGCCGCGGCCGACGCCTTCTACACCGCCGTACGGCCCAGGACCGCCTCCGACGAGCCGGCCTTCGACCTCGACGAGCTGATCGCCCGGCCGGCCGCCGAACGGGCCGGAGCCGTCGGCGAGGTGCTGCGCGGCCAGGTCGCCGCCGTCCTGCACTTCGACTCGCCCGACGACATCGACTCCGCGGCCAAGTTCCTCGAACTCGGCCTGGACTCCCTGGCCGCCGTCGAGCTGAAGAACGCCCTGGAGGCCATCTTCCGTACGGCACTGCCCACTTCGGCACTGTTCGACCACCCCACGGTCGGCGCCCTCGCCGAACACATCGCCGCCCGCCTGGTGCCCGACGAGACCGCGGCGGCCCCGGCCGGCGCGACGGCCGGCGAGAACGGCGCCGGCCCCGCGCTGGACGAGCTCAGCGACGAGGAAGCCGACGCCGAACTCGCCGAACTGCGCGAGTACACGTTCTGACCCGGAGAGGACACGGTGACCGACTACATCGACCAGCTGGCCTCGCTGTCCAGGAAGCAGCTGATGGTCCTGCTGGCCCGCCAGCACCGGGAGCGCACCCAGGGCGTCGCGATCAGCGGCATGGGCTGCCGCCTCCCCGGCGGGATCGACAGCCCCGACGCCCTGTGGAACGCGCTGCGCGACGGCCGTGTCGTCCCCGGCGCCACGGCCCGCACGCCCGTCGACAGCCTGGGCCGGCCGCGCTGGGACACCGGCACGGCCGACCTGGCCCCCCTGGCGCCCACCCTCGACAAGGGCGCCTACCTGGAGGGCGTCGACCTCTTCGACGCCGGGTACTTCGGACTCGGCGCCGAGGAGGCCGTCCACCTCGACCCGCAGCAGCGGCTGTTGCTGGAGGTCACCGTCCAGGCCCTCGCCGACGCCAACCTCGACCCCGAGGCCCTGCGCTCGCGCACCGTCGGCGTCTACGTCGGGCTCAGCACGGCCGAGTACCACTTCGCCGGGCTGCGCAACGGCCTCGGCAAGGACGACCTCTCCCCGTACATGGGGACCGGTACGGCCCTCAGCGCGGCGTCCGGGCGCATCGCGCTCGCGCTGGGGGTCCAGGGGCCCGCCCTCACCCTCGACACCGCCTGCTCGTCGGCGCTCACTGCGGCGCACCTGGCCGCCGCGGCGCTGCGCGACGGGGAGTGCGACGTCGCGGTGATCGGCGTCAGCCACCTCCTGCTCTCCCCGTTCACCAGTGAGGTCTTCGCCCAGGCCGGCATGGTCTCGCCGACCGGGACCTGCCGGCCCTTCACCGCCCACGCCGACGGCTATGTGCGCGCCGAGGGCTGCGGGGTGCTCGTCCTGGAACGCCACCGGGACGTCGCCGAGGACGGCCGCCGCCCCTACGCGGTGATCCGCGGCAGCGCCGTGCACCAGAACGGCGACCGGGGCGGCCTCGCCGCGTACTCGACGGCCGGACAGCGCCGGGTGATCGACCTCGCCCTCCAGCGCTCCGCGGTGGACGCGCACGAGGTGCGCTACGTGGAGGCCCAGGCCAACGGCTCCCGCGTGGGCGGCATCGTCGAGGCGGAGACCCTGGCCCAGGCCTACCGCAGGCAGGACTCCGGGGCGCCCGCCCTCTACCTGGGCTCGGCCAAGGCCAACCTCGGCTACCTGGAGACCGCCTCCGGCGCGGCCGGCCTCATGAAGACCGCCCTCGCCCTCTCCCACGGCGAGATCCCGCCCCAGCCCGGCGCCGACGAACCCGACCCCGGGATCGGCTGGGACCGCACCGCGCTGCGGCTGGCCCGCACACCCGAACCCTGGCCGTCCGCCGGACGCCGGCTCGCCGCCGTCAGCGCGACCGGCTTCACGGGCACCGCGGCCCACCTGGTCATGGAGGCCGTGCCCGAACCGGACGGCACCACCCGGCAGGAACCGGCCGGACCCGCCCTGCTGGTGCTGTCCGGCCACACCCCGCAGGCGCTGGCGGCCGGCGCGCGCAGGCTGCGCGCACACCTCGGCGACCGCACCGACTGGACGTACACCTCCGTGTGCCGCACGCTCGCCGAGCGCCGTGAGCACCTCGCCCACCGGCACGCCGCCGTGGTGCACGACAACACCCGGCTCCTGGAAGAACTGGACCGGGTCACGGGCGACACGCAGGAGGGGGAGGCGGAGGACGCGGCGGGCACGGCGTCCGGCGCCGGCCGGGTCTTCCTCGACCTGCGGGCCACCGCGGACCCGCACCCGCCCGCCTTCCCCGCCCTGGCCGAGCACCTGCACGGCGACGACACCACCGGCCGGGCCCTGGCCTGGCTCTCCCTGCTGCGCGCCACCGGCGTCCCCGTCGCCGGCGCCGCGCTCGACCTGCCGCACGCGACCGTGCTCGCCCCGGCGGTCACCGGCTCCCCCGACGCCGGCGCCGTGCCGGCCGGCTGGGAGCGGGAGCGCCGAGGCGACACGCTGGTGCTGCGCCGCCCGGACGCCGCCGGCCTGCCCACGACCGTGCCCGGCGCACTCGACGAGGCCGGCTGGTACGGCCTGGTCGGCGCCGCACACCGGGCCGGAGCCCGGCTGGACCTGACCGCGGTCGCCCCGCGCCCCCGCCCGCCCCTGTGCCGGCTGCCGGGACCCGCACTGCTCGGCACCCGCCACTGGACCGACATCAACATCTGGCGCTGACCCACCACCCGGACAGGACACCCATGTACTTCGACGAGCTCCAGACCGTCACGGACACCGTGGCCTTCCACGCCCAGCGGACCCCGGACGCCACGGCCGTGGAGTGCGAGGGCCGCACCGTCGGCTACCGGACGCTCCACCAGGAGAGCGACCGGGCCGCCCGCGCCCTGCTCGCCGCCGGCCTCGGCCCCGGCTCGCGCGTCGGCTACCTGGGCAAGGAGTCCGAGTTCTACTACGAGATCCTCTTCGCCTGCGCCAAGAGCGGAACCGTCCTCGTCCCCATCAACTGGCGGCTCGCGGCCGGCGAGGTCGACCACATCCTGCGCGACTCCCGGGCCGAAGTCCTCTTCGTGGAACCGGAGTTCCTGCCCGCCGTCGCCGACCGCACCGCGCTGCCCGATCTGCGCGCCGTCGTCGAGGTCGAGGCACCGGGACGCCCGGACACCGGGTACCTCGCCTGGAAGTCCGCCCATCCGCACGGCGACCTGGCGGTCACGGCCCACCCCGAGACCCCCCTCGCGCAGCTCTACACCAGCGGAACGACCGGACTGCCCAAGGGAGTCGTCCTCGCCCACCGCAGCTTCTTCCGCATCCGCGACGCACTCGCCGCCGCGGGCCTCGACTGGATCGACTGGCGGCCCGGCGACCGCAGCCTCATCGGCATCCCCGGCTTCCACGTGGGCGGCCTGTGGTGGGCCGTGCAGGGCTTCAACGCCGGTGTCACCAACGTCGCGATGCGCATGTTCACCAGCCACGACGCCGTACGCCTCATCCGTGAGGGAGGCGTCACCACGGCCTGCGTGGTCCCGGCGATGCTCCAGATGATCCTCGCCGAACCCGGCACCGGACCCGAGGACTTCCGCACCCTCCGCAAGATCGTCTACGGCGGTTCCCCCATCTCCGAGAGCCTGCTGACCCGCGGCATCGAGGTGCTCGGCTGCGACTTCGCGCAGATCTACGGACTCACCGAGACCGGCAACACCGCCGTGTGCCTGCCGCCCGCGGACCACGTCGTCGGCAGCCCCCGCCTCAAGGCCGCGGGACGCCCCTACCCGGGCGTCGTGGCCAGGGCCGTCGACGACGACGGCACACCCCTCGCGCCGGGCGGGATCGGTGAGATCCTGCTGCACACACCCGCGGCCATGCTGGAGTACTGGGGCCTGAAGGAGGCCACCGACCGCACCCTCGTGGACGGCTGGATCCACACCGGGGACGCCGGCTACCTCGACGAGGACGGCTACGTCTTCATCTGCGACCGCATCAAGGACACCGTCATCGTCGCCGGCGAGAACGTCTACCCGGCCGAGGTGGAGAACGCCCTGTGCACCCACCCCGCCGTCGCCGAGGCCGCCGTCATCGGCGTCCCGCACGACCGCTGGGGCGAGGCGGTGCACGCCTTCGTCGTCCTCGGCGCCGGACAGCGGGCGACACCGCGCGAGCTGATGCTCTCCCTGAAGGGCCGCATCGCCGACTTCAAGATCCCCACCACCTACGAGTTCATCGACCGCGTACCGCGCAACCCCAGCGGCAAGACCCTGCGGCGCACCCTGCGCGACCGGTACTGGACCGGCCGCGAACGCCAGGTCAACTGACCCACGGCGCACGGGGATCCGCTCGGGAATCGGCCAGGGACGACAAGAGGAAGCGGCGACAGTGACGACAGCGACGCACGACCACCCGGTGTGGCTCCCCTACGGCCCACCGCGCAGGACGGCCCGGCTGCGGCTGTTCTGCTTCCCGCACGCCGGAGCGGGCGCCTCCGCGTTCCGCGACTGGCGCGACGCCCTCGGCCGGGACGTCGACGTGCTGCCCGTCCAGCTCCCCGGCCGCGGCACCCGGCTCGACGAACCGGCGCACGAGGACATGGACTCCCTCGTCGCGGACACCGCCAAGGGCCTCGACCCGTGGCTGCACGACACCCCCTACGCGTTCCTCGGCCACAGCATGGGCGCCCTGCTCGCCTACGAACTCACCCACCACCTCGTCGGACGGGGCCCCGCCCACCTGGTCGTCTCCGGCCACCGCGCCCCCCATCTGCGCTGGCCCGGCTACACCGGCGACACCGTCTCCGAGGAGCAGGCCGGCCGGATGCTCGGCCTGCTCGAAGGGCCCGGCGCCGACGACCGCGAACTCGGCGCCGCCGTACGGCCCGTGCTGCGCACCGACCTCAGCCTGTGCGCCCGCCACCGGCACCGGCCCCGCCCCGCGCTGAACGTCCCGCTCACCGCGCTCGGCGGAGCCGACGACCCGCTCGTCCCGGAGGACACCCTGACCGCCTGGCGCGACCACACCACCGGCCCCTTCCACAGCGCGGCGCTGCCCGGCGGCCACTTCTTCCTCTTCACGCTCCAGCACGTCGTCCGCGGCATGCTCCGGAGCCGACTGAACCCCGGGACACCCGCCGCAGCCGCCGACGGGGGAGCCGGCCCGCGCGCCGACAAGGGGGCCGGCACCGCATGAACGCCGCCGACCTGCTGTCCGAACTCGCCGCCCGGGGCGTGGACCTGAGCGCCGACGGCGACCGGCTGCGCTGCCGCGCCCCCGAGGGCGCCCTCACCGACCGGCTGCGCGCCCGCATCGCCGAGGCCAAGCCCGACCTCCTCGCCCTGCTGCGCGACGGCGGCCCGGACCGGCTGCTGCCCGACCCCGCCGCCGCCCACGAACCCTTCCCGCTCGGCGAGATCCAGCAGGCGTACTGGATCGGCCGGGGCAACGGCTTCGCCGTCGGCGTCACCGCCCACTCCTACGCGGAGTACGACCGCCCCGAAGCCCTCGACGCCGCACGGCTGGAACGGGCCTGGGGACTGCTGCTGCGCAGGCACCCGATGCTGCGCGCGGTCGTCGACGCCGACGGCCGCCAGCGCGTGCTGCCCGAACCGCCCGCCTGGACCCTCCCCGTGCACGACCTGCGCGAAGCGGCCACCCCCCAGCCAGTGCCGCGACAGGCAATGCCCGCCCCGTCGCGGACGCCGCTCCTTGACGGGCAAACATCGCCTGTCGCGGCACTGGAGCAGCGGCTCGCGGTGATCCGGGACCGGCTCTCCCACCGCGCCGAGGTCCCCGGCCGGTGGCCGCCGTTCAAGGTGGAACTGACCCTGCTGCCCGAAGGACGCGGACGGGTCCACCTCAGCGGCGACCTGGTGGCCGCCGACGCCTGGAGCTGGCAGATCCTCGCCCGCGACCTCGGCGCCCTGTACACGGACCCGGACACCCCGCTGCCCCCGGTCGAGATCACCTTCCGCGACTACGTCCTCGCCGAGCGCCGCCGCCCGGTGCGGGCCGCCGACCTCGCGTACTGGCGGGCCCGCGCCGCCACCCTGCCCCCGCCGCCCGAACTCCCCCTGGCCACGGGCGGTCCCGCCGAGGGCGACCCGCGCTTCGTCAGGCTCGGCGCCACCCTGGACGCCGGGACCTGGCGGCGGCTCAAGCGGCGCTGCGCCGAGGAGAACCTCACCCCGTCCACCGTGCTGCTCGCCGCCTACAGCGCCGTCCTCGCCGAGTGGAGCAAGAACCGCCGGTTCTGCCTCAACCAGACCCTCTTCAACCGGCGTCCGCTGCACCCCGGGATCGGCGACGTCGTCGGCGACTTCACCGACTTCACCGTGCTCGACGTCGACTGCGCCCGCGAGGTGCCGTTCGTGGAGCACGCCCGCGGCCTGCGCGACCAGCTCCTCGAACACCTCGCGCACGGCTCCGTCGGCGGGGTGCGGATCCTGCGCGAGGCCACCCGGCTGCGGGGCGGACCGCAGCCGGCCTCGGCGCCCGTGGTGTTCACCAGCATCCTCAGCAGCCGCGGCCAGGCCATGGACGCCTTCGCCTGGCTCGGCCGCCAGACCTACGGCCTCAGCCAGACCCCGCAGGTCTGGCTCGACCAGCAGCTCTACGAGGAGGACGGCGCCCTGGTCGTCACCTGGGACCTGGTCGAGGGACTGTTCGCCGACCGGGTGCCCGAGACCATGCTCGCCGCCTTCCTGCGGCTGCTCGACGACCTCGCCGGGGACGACCGGTGCTGGCGCACGCCCTGGCCGGTCGCACTGCCGGCGCACACGCGGGCGGCGCGCGAGCGGTACAACAGCACCGGCGAACCCCACGAAGGGCCCACGCTGCACGGCCTGTTCGCCGCGTCCGTCGCCGCGACGCCCGCCGCGACCGCCGTCGTCTCCGGCGAACGGGCGCTCAGCTACCACGAGGTGGACCTCCTGTCCCGCCGTACGGCCCGCGAGCTGCGGCACGCCGGTGTCCGGCGGGGCGACCGGGTCGCCGTCGCCATGGAGAAGGGCTGGGAACAGGTCGTCGCGGTGCTGGCCGTGCTGCGGGCGGGCGCCGCCTACCTGCCGGTCGACCCGCACTGGCCCGACGCCCGCCGCGCCGCCCTGCTGACCGACGCCGACGTCCACCACGCCCTCACCCAGCCCCGACTCGACCTGCCCTGGCCGTCCGGCGTACGGGTCCACCCGGTGACCGACACACCTGACGCCCGGCCCGGCTCGAGCACCGACACCGGCACGGACACCGGGGGCGACACCGGCCCGGACGCGGGCACCGGCCCCGACGACCTGGCGTACGTGATCTTCACCTCCGGGTCCACGGGGCGTCCCAAGGGCGTGACCCTGACCCACCGGGCCGCCGTGAACACCGTCCTCGACGTCAACGACCGCTTCGGCGTGAGCGCATCGGACCGTGTCCTCGGTGTCTCCGCCCTCACCTTCGACCTCTCCGTGTGGGACGTCTTCGGCACGCTGGCCGCCGGCGGCACCCTCGTCCTGTCGGGCCCCGAGGCCCGCCGCGACCCCCTGGCCTGGGCCGCCCTGATGGAGCGGCACCGGGTCACCGTCTGGAACTCCGCCCCCGCCCTGCTGCAACTGCTCACCGACGCCCGGGGCGAACGGCCCCTCGCCGCGCCCCTGCGGCTCGTCCTGCTCAGCGGCGACTGGATCCCGGTCACCCTGCCCGACCGCGTCCGCGCCCTCGCCCCCGGCGCCCGGGTGATCGGACTCGGCGGCGCCACCGAAGGGGCCGTCTGGTCCATCCACCACCCGATCGACAAGGTCGACCCCGCCTGGCACAGCATCCCGTACGGCACCCCGCTGCGCGGACAGCACATGTACGTCCTCGACGAGCGGCTGTCCGAACGCCCCGACTGGGCGGTGGGGGAGATCTGCATCGGCGGCGCGGGAGTCGCCACCGGCTACCTCGGCGCACCCGAGCAGACCGCGCGCTCCTTCGTCGTCCGGCCTGCCACGGGGGAGCGGATCTACCGCACCGGAGACCTCGGACGCTTCCGCCCCGAGGGCTGGATCGAGTTCCTCGGCCGCGAGGACCAGCAGGTCAAGCTCAACGGGCACCGCATCGAACTGGAGGAGATCGAGGCCGCGTTGCTCGGCCACCCGGCGGTCACCGCCGCCGCGGTCGCCGTGCGCGGCGAGGGACACGGCCGGCATCTGGCCGCCTACGCCGTGGCCCGCGCCGGCGCCGCACCGGCCGACGAGGAGGACCTGCTGGCCCATCTCGCCGCCCGGCTCCCCGAGGCGATGGTGCCGCGCGGCCTCACCCTCGTCGCCGCCCTCCCGCTCACCGCGAACGGCAAGGTCGACCGGGCCCGGCTGGCCGCCGAACGCCCGCGCGCCGCCGCCCCGTCACCGGCCGTCGACGATCCCGCCCTGGCCACCGTCCTGGAGACCGCGACCCGGGTGCTCGACCTCGACCTGACCGACCCGGACCTGCCGCTGCTCGCCGCGGGCGCCGACTCCCTCGGCCTGGTCCGGCTGGCGTCCGCCCTCGGTACCGCGTTCGGCCGCCGCCCACCGGTGGAGGAGCTGTTCCGCCTCGGCAGCCCCCGGGCCATCGCCGAATGGTGCGCCCGCGCCGAAGGACCCGGGGAGACCGGCTCCGCCGCGCCCACCGGACCCGCCGTGCTCACCGACCCCGGCGAGCGCGCCCGGCACACCCGCTCCCGCCCCGCGCTGCGGCCCCTCGGACCGGACGCGCTGCCCCTGCCCGACGTGCCCGTACGGGAGGTCCCGGCCGTCCGCAGACGCACCGTCCGCGCTTTCGCGCCGAACCCGGTGCCCCGCGAGGCGTTCGCCGCGTTCACCGGCGCGCTGCGGCAGTGGACCGACGGCGCGGACGTCCGCGCCCGCCATCCGTCGACCGGCGCCGTGCACGCCGTACAGGCGTACGTCGAGATCCGCCCCGACCGGGTCGAGGGGACACCCGGCGGCACCTACTACTACCACCCGGCCGAGCACGCCCTGCTGCCCGTGGGGGAGGGCGGGCGACTGCCGCCCGGGGCGCACTGGCCGGCCAACCGGGACACCGCGGGCACGGCCGCGTTCGGTGTCCATCTGGTCCTGGACCGGGCGGCGCTGGAGCCCCTGTACGGCGAACGCGCCCGGGACCTCGCGCTGATCGAGGCCGGCTGCCAGACCCAACTGCTCGCCACCGTGGCACCGGCCCACGGCCTCGGCCTCTGCCCCGTGGGCGGCGCCGCCGAGGACGACGTACGGACCCTGTTCGCCCTCACCGGTGCCCAACTCCCCGTCCACTGCCTCCTCGTGGGGGCCCTGCCCCACTGACCGAACGGCGCCACACCGCAAACCGACCGCACAAGAGGAGGACCCATGACCGCCGCGGTACTGAGCGGACTGGGCGCGTGGCTGCCGCCGCGCATCGTCACCAACGAGGAACTCGGCCGCGAACTCGACGTCACCGACGAGTGGATCCACCGCAGGACCGGCATCCGCCGGCGCCACGTGTGCGACCCCGGCACCGCCACGTCGGACCTCGCCGTCGAGGCGGGCGCCCGCGCGCTGGCCTCGGCCGGCGTCGCCGCGGCGGACGCCGTCGTGCTGGCCACCGCCACCCCCGACCACCAGATCCCGGGCACGGCCCCCGCGGTCGCCGCCCGGCTGGGCATGGGCGGCGTCGCCGCCTTCGACGTCAACGCCGTGTGCACCGGCTTCGTCTACGCCCTCGCCACCGGCGCCGCGCTGGTGCGCGGCGGCCTAGCCGACAGCGCCCTGGTGATCGGCGCCGACACGTTCTCGACCGTGCTCGACCCGGCGGACAAGGTGGTCCGCCCGCTGTTCGGCGACGGCGCGGGCGCCGTCGTCCTGCGCGCCGGAGCCCCCGAGGAGCCCGGCGCGCTCAACCTCTTCGACCTGGGCAGCGACGGCGCCCAGGACGACCTGATCATCGTCCCGGGCGGCGGTTCGCGGCAGCGTTCCGGGGGACTGCCCGCCGACCCGGACACGGCCTGGATGACCATGCGGGGCCGTGAGGTCTTCGTGAACGCGGTGACCCGTATGACGGCGTCGTCCCGCGCGGTCCTCGCCCGCGCCGGGAGCGAACCGGCCGCGGTCGACCGCCTCGTCGGACACCAGGCCAACATCCGCATCCTGCGGGCCGTGGCCGACCAGCTCGGCCTCCCCGAGGAGAGCCTCGTCAGCAACATCGACCGGGTGGGCAACACCTCGGCCGCCTCCATCCCGCTGGCGCTCGCCCACGGCGTGGCGACCGGCTCGGTGACGGAGGGCGCGACCGTCCTGCTCACCGCTTTCGGCGCCGGACTCACCTGGGGTTCGGCCCTCTGTGAATGGCCCAAGATCGCACTGAACGACGGAGAGGACACACCGTGAACACCACCATCGAGGGCGTGACCGAGATCCTGGCCGACCACTGCGAGCTGCCCGCCCAGGGGGTCGACACGGACACGCCGCTCGCCTCGCTGGACCTGGACTCGCTCACCATGCTGGAGGTCGGCTTCGCCCTGGAGCGCAGGTTCGGCGGTCAGGTCGACGACGCGGCCCTCGCCGAGGCGGAGACCGTCGGGGACCTGGTGCGGGTCGCGGAGTCCTGCCCCTCGCCCAGCTGACCCGCCCCCGGACGCGCCCGGCCGGGCCACCCCCGTCCCGGTCGGGCGCTCACCCCTGGCCGGCCGCCGGTCCCGGCGACCGGGCCCCGTCAGGGTGCGGGAACCGGGACGGCGGTGACCACCAGTCCGCGGTCCACGGCCCACCGGCCGTGGAAGCCGGTCGGACACATCCGGTCCAGCAGCACCCGCTCACCCAGCAGGCGCGCACGGAACACACCTCCGGTGGCCGAATCCGCGCGCATCACCACCTCCGCCTGCTCGAAACCCAGCCGGCGTCCGGTCAGCGGGAACCACGCCTTGTAGACGGACTCCTTCGCGGAGAAGAGGACCTTGTCCCAGGGAACACGCGGAGCACGGGCCGACAGCGAACGCACCGCGGCCGGTTCGCGCTCCCCGGAGCAGATGTGCTCGGGCAGCCCGTGGCGCAGCCCCTCGGCGGGCTCGGCGTCCACACCGACCGACAGCAGGTCGCGCTCGTGCGCGACGACCGCGCCCTGGAAGCCCGCGCAGTGCGTCATGCTCCCCACGACCCCCTTCGGCCACACCGGGGCGCCGCCGGGCCCCGGCAGCAGCGGTACGGGGTCGTGCCCGAGCGCCGAGAGCGCGCCGCGGGCACAGCCGCGCACCGCGGCGAAGTCGCGCAGCCGGCGGGCCCCGAACGTGGCGGAGGCCCGGACCTCCTCCGGGTGCAACGGGTCGGGGACCCCGCTCGAAGCGGGATCCCCGATCCTTTCGACCGCGTGGCAGCGGGCGGGCGGCAGCCGGGCGAGAAGCCCCTCAGTCACCGGTGTGGGCCGGTGCGAGGCTCTGCGCGACCGCGAGCAGCCGGTCGACCTCGGCGGGGCTCGCCCACTCGGGCCAGCTCAGCCGCAGCCGGTGGGAGCCGCCGTCCCCACCGTCCTCGGGCGCCGCGGACACCGTGATGTCCGCCGAGACCAGACCGCACACGTCGGCGGTGCCGTCCGCCGGGCGGATGCCCAGGACGGCGCGGCCGTCCTGGAGGGCGTGCCGGTGCTCCTCCAGGTTGTGCCGCGCGACCCGTACGGCCGTGGTCTGGAAGAGCTGTTCCTTGAGCGCCGAACGGAACGCCTCGACGAAGGTGCCCAGGTCGGCGGAGGCGTGCGGCACATGGCTGAGGACGAGCGGTGTCCGGCCATGGGCGAGCTTGCGGGTGGCGTGCGTGGTCTCCTCCAGGACGTGCAGCGCGGCACGTGCGCCCTTGAGGAACTCCCGTCCGGCCGGGGTCAGCCAGACGGAACGGTTGGTGCGCCACAGCAGGGAGGCCGAGACCTCCCGTTCGAGACGGACGATCTGCTGACTGAGCGCCGGCTGACTGATGTGCAGGCGCTGGGCAGCGCGGCCGAAGTGCAGTTCCTCCGCCAGGCAGACGAAGGAGCGCAGGCGGCTGAGCCCGAGATCTGCCCCCGTGTGCGCGACGGCCGGCGCTGCGGCCTGATGTCGCGCTATCTCGGCTATAACCATGTGAGTCCCCCATGTATTGGTGATGTGTGCGAAGCGTCCCGTGACGGGCGCCGACTGAATCAGGAATTCCGGAACTGCTCGTCCGCGCCGACGAGTTCCCGGTCGATTCGCTGGTCCAGCTCGCTCTTGAACGCACCGTTGGGCCCTGACGCGTACTGCGTGAAGCGCGACCTGTGGAATCGCTCGACGCTCACCAGAACGTCGGCATCGCCCGTTTCGGTGCTGCTTGACGCGAATCGCCTGACGAATCGAAACACTGGCACCCCACCCCCCTGTAGTGTACGAACGTTCGTGCTTATACTGCTGTCACTCGCCATTTCGCGTCAAGATGCTGGTGGATATGTCCACTTAGGGGAGATTTTATGGTGTCGGCGGCTCGGGGCACCAGGAGCGATCCTAGCCATCCGCGACCGGTGAGGTGCGGTAAGTCCGTACCTTTTTCTACCCCCGAGTAGAACTCACCGGTAATGCATGGGGATAACCGGTGTCCGTGGGGCCGGAGTTACGTGTGTGAAAAGAGAAACGGGTGAATCATGAGTGACGATTGGCGTCTGAAGGTCGAGCGTTCCCGCTGTGTCGGATCGACCATCTGTGTTTCGACGGCCCCCGGCGTCTTCGCCATGGACGCCGAGGGGCAGTCGCGCGCCGAGCGGGAATCGGTGCCCGCAGAGGAAAGGGTGATGCGCGCCGCCGAACTGTGTCCGCTGGAGGCGATCTCGATCATCGACGGCGCCTCCGGGCGCGAACTCTTCCCCGGGGAGCGGTAGATGGCCGCCGGCGCGACACGGCCGTCGGGCACCCCTAAAACTGTGCGAACGGTCGTGCTACTATCTTGGCCCTCGAACTTGGCTCCAGGAGGCCGGACATGGACCCCATCGCTGCGACTCTGAGCGCAACCCTCAACACCACGGCCAAGGTCGCGCCGGGGCTCGCGGGCAAGGGTGCCTTCGCGCTCTTCCGGCGGCCCATCGGCCGCGCCAAGGTCCGGGGCGCCGACCAGCCGGTGAGCGAACTCGCCGTGCGCGGACGGCTGCTGGTCGCCGGCAAGACGGTCACGACGTACCGCTGGGGCGAGGGACCCCGCCCGGTCCTCCTCGTGCACGGCTGGGCCTCGCGCGCCCTGCGCTTCGGCGCCCTCGTCGCCGAACTGCGCGAGCGCGGCCACACCGTGATCGCCTTCGACGCCCCCGGCCACGGCGAGTCGGAGGGCACCAGCACCACCATCCTGGAGTTCCGCGACATCATCCGCGAACTCCAGGACCAGTACGGGGCGTTCGGCGCGATGGTCGGCTACTCCTTCGGCTCGCTGTCGTCCTTCTTCGCCGTGCGCGAGGGCGTCAAGACCGAGGCCCTGGTCGGCATCGCGGGCGTGAGCCGCTTCGACCACCTGATTACCGGGTTCCTCCGTGAACTCGGCGTGACCGGCAAGCTGGAGGGCGAGATGCGCCGGCGTGTGGAGCGCGAGCTGTTCCCCGGGGAGCCGGACATCTGGAACCGCTTCGCCGTGCCGCACGCCCCCGAACAGATCGCCGTGGAGCGGATCCTGCTCGCCCACGACGAGACCGACCCGCGCGCCCAGCTGCTCCAGGCCCACGAGACCGCCGAGGCGTACGGCTCCCGGGTGGAGCTGTTCCTCACCAAGGGGTACGGACACCACCGCATCATCACCGCGCCCAAGGTCGTCGCCCGGGTGTCCGACTTCCTCGACGAGGTCCGCGACGCGTCCGCATCCGCGGCGTGACCCGGTGACTCAGGGGCCGGTGACCCCGTGTCCCGGTGGCCTCGGGGCCGGTGACTCCGCGTGGGGTGACCGCGCGTCCGTTCTCCCGGCCCCGGCCCACGGGTTCCGGCTTCGCCGGTCGGGGTTCCGCGGGTCCTGGTCCTTGCGGGTCCGGACCTGCCG